>JAYSBB010000011.1:0-38126 GCA_041915645.1 Tolumonas sp. | reverse complement strand
TGGCGTCAGCTGAACAGGTTGATTTGCCTCATACCGCGGTAGAGCTGGAGTATAACTACTTTGATGAAACGGTTTATCAGCGCAAATTCAGTTATCAGAAAGCATTGTTCTGGCGATCTGAGTTTACAGGTAAGCAGGTCTGGCTACAGTTTGATGGTGCAATGGCGGATGCCAAAGTGTATCTCAATGGCAAGCTGTTAACCGGACATCGTGATGGCTATACCCCGTTTGAAGTGCAGTTAACACCGCATCTGTTGCAGGGTGAAAACCAGATCACTGTGGTGATTGATGGCAGCGAAAACCCGGAGATTTCTCCATTCGGTGGTCAGATTGATTATCTGACTTATGCCGGCATTTATCGTAATGTCTGGCTGAAAACAACCGATGGATTGCGCATTAAAAACGTACAGGCGATCGCGGAAGATGTGTTGCATGACGAGAAAGCGCTAGCAGTGCGTGTCTATCTGGATCAGGTTGTTCCAGGTAATTATGACGGCGAACTGGTTGCCCGTTTAACGACGGTCGATGGCAGGCTGGTGGCGGAACATCATCATGTCATGTCCGATTATCAGGGGCGGGATGACTTCCGGATGACGGGGTTAACCAATATCCGCTTATGGGATGTGGACGAGCCAGTGCTTTATCGTCTTGAAGTCAGTATCAGCGGTAACAGTTTCAATCATCAATTTTCCACCCGGGTAGGCTTCCGTCAGGCCAGATTCACACCCGATGGCTTTTTGCTGAACGGACGGCGTCTGAAGATCCGCGGCATCAATCGACATCAGTCTTATCCCTATATGGGCTATGCGATGGGAGCTCATGCCCAAAAGGCAGATGCGGATTTCATTAAAACCACACTTAAATTCAATCTGGTCAGAACCTCGCATTATCCGCAGTCACCGGCATTTCTGGATCGTTGCGACGAGTTGGGGTTGCTGGTGTTTGAGGAGATCCCCGGCTGGCAACACATTGGAGGTGAAGAGTGGAAACAGGGCGCCATTGCTAATGTGGATGCGATGATCCAGCGCGACTGGAATCATCCGTCGATTGTACTGTGGGGTGTCAGAATCAATGAATCGCGAGATGATGATCATTTCTATGAACGTACCAACAAACTGGCGCATTCATTAGATCCTAGTCGTCAGACCGGCGGTGTTCGTTGTCATACCGGCAGTTCACTCTTGGAAGATGTCTACACCATGAATGACTTTGTGCTGAATGGCGGTGCCGTCGCGCTCCGGGATCAGCAACAGGTCACCGGGCTGGATCATAAAGTACCGTATCTGGTGACGGAATATAACGGACATATGTTCCCGACCAAACGCTTTGATGCGGAAGAACGTCAACATGAACATGTGATTCGTCATTTGCGGGTGCTGGATGCCAGCTATGCCGATCCGAATATCTCCGGTTGTATTGCCTGGTGTCTGTTTGATTACAACACGCATAAGGATTTCGGCAGTGGAGACCGGATCTGTTATCACGGCGTCAGTGATATGTTTCGCATTCCCAAGTTTGCCGCTTATGCCTATAAGAGCCAGTGCGATGTCAGCGACGAACCGGTGATGCAACCCGTGACCTTCTGGGCGCGGGGCGAGCGTTGCGAGTGCCTGATTTTGCCACTGATCATTCTGACCAACTGCGATGAGATCGAATTCAAATTCGGTGACTATCCGGTGAAACGGCTGAAACCGGCAGTGAAACAATTCCCGCATCTGCCGCATGCACCGGTGATCATTGATGACACAGTGATCTCACCACAAGAGTTTGGTGAATGGGGCATGAAGTGGGATGCCGTATCACTGCGTGGTTTTCACAACGGCAAGATCGTGTGCGAAATGAAAATGCCGGCTAATCCGGTCGCAACCTCTTTACGGGTCAAGTCTGATTACCGTGAATTACCGGTCAACGAGAAAGCAGCAACACGCGTTACCATCGAAGCGCTGGATCAATGCGGCAATCTACTGCCATTCCTGGATGACATTATTTCCGTCTCCGTTGAGGGGCCGGCAAAAATTATCGGCCCAAGCCAGCTGGTGCTGAAAGGCGGTGCGGTCGGGCTGTGGATTGAAGCGGGTAATTATGGCGGGCAGGCGACAGTCACCTTTACCAGCGCCCGTCTGGGTAGTCAGACCCTTGAGTTAACCATCACCGGTTAGTAAATCGAATTAATTTTCTATCCGGTGGAACAGCGCCGGATAGCCAGTGGAGACAAAAAATGGCTGATATTACACTGCGTAAAATCGTTAAACGTTATGAAAAAAACCAGACCATCCACGGTGTGGATCTGCAGATCAACAGTGGCGAATTTGTGGTGTTCGTAGGGCCGTCCGGCTGCGGGAAATCGACCTTGCTGCGCATGGTGGCCGGGTTGGAAGAAATTTCGGACGGTGAGCTCTATATCGATGGCCGCAAGGTCAACGATGTTGATCCTGCCGATCGGGGCGTAGCGATGGTGTTCCAGTCATACGCGCTTTATCCGCACATGACGGTGGCCGAGAACATGGGTTTTGGCCTGAAAATGAACGGTGTGGCCAAAGAAGAGATCGCGAAACGCGTCAATATCGCCGCCAAAACATTAAAGATGGAACAACTGCTGGATCGTAAACCGAAGGACATGTCAGGAGGTCAACGTCAGCGTGTGGCGATTGGCCGTGCGATTGTACGCGATCCGAAAGTATTCCTGTTTGATGAACCGTTATCGAATCTGGATGCCGAATTACGCGTGGAAATGCGCTTGCAGATTGCCAAATTGCACCATGAACTGGGTAACACCATGATTTATGTCACCCATGATCAGGTTGAAGCGATGACTCTGGCAGATAAGATTGTGGTATTGCGCAGTGGAAAGATTGAACAGGTCGGTTCACCGTTGCAGCTTTACCATGCACCTGCCAATGAATTTGTGGCCGGGTTTATCGGTTCCCCAAAAATGAATTTCATTGATGCCTCTATCGATGCTGTCGCCAATGGCAAGGTGTCAGTCCGCCTGCCGGATGGACAATCCATCATGCTTCCTGTGACAACAGATGCTGTTGAAGTGGGAGAAAAAGTGCGCTTAGGTGTTCGTCCGGAACATATACATATGCAAACTGAACAGGGTGATTTCTCGCTGACATTCCAGAGCGAGGTGGTTGAGCGCCTAGGTAACTCTACCTATCTGTTTGGTAATTACTGCGGACAGGAAGGTTTTAAAGTGCATGAGCAGGGAGATAAGGCCGTTGAGCTTTATGAAGATATCCATCTTGGCGTTCACCTGAGCGATTGCCATCTGTTCAACAAAGATGGTATTGCTATTGGCAACCGCGAGATCCCTTCAGAAAGCAGACACTAATTGCTAAATGGCCTGAACGTACTGCTTTAAATTTTCGGTTGTTTGAAGCGTACGTTTCAGGCCTTCTTCTTTGATTGCTAAACCAGTTTAAACTGCAGTAAGACAGCGCTTTCCGGATCCATTACCGGCAGCGCAATACCTACCTTGGCCAGCCATTCACCCGAAAGAATGGTTTCATCCTGAGTCAGCCACTGAGGTTGTGTTTTCATGACACCACCATCAAAGCGGGCCGGTTTTTCCAGTACAGTCAGGCGGTAATTGCTATCAGCCTGTAATCCGGGCAAACGTAATGATCCCGACAGTGAATAGGTTGGCATTGCCAGCTGGCTGATCAGAAATACCGCTTCGGTTTGGTTTTCCGCTATCACACCATTGATCATCATCGCTGAATCATGATGGTCAATTCGTACGACTCGGCCTGTGTGTAACAGTGGGCGCAGTTGCTTGTGCAATTTAATGAAATGCGCAAAACCAGCCTGTTCTTCGGCGGTTTCTTTGACTGGATCGAGCTCCACGCCCATGTGCCCAAACAGGGCGGTTAAGCCGCGAAATTGAATGCTGTGCGAACGGGCGGTGCAATGGCAATGCGCGCTGCCGATATGTGAACCCATCACTTCCGGCGGGAAGAAATAGCTCATGCCGCGTTGGATCTGCTGGCGCTCCAGCGCGTCATTGTTGTCCGATGTCCAGAAGCGGTGCGTGCGTTTTAAGACTTCAAAATCGATCCGTCCACCGCCGGAAGCACATGATTCAATTTCGACCAGTGGGTGGCGTGTGCGCAATTCATCAAACAGGCGATAGACGGCATGTGTTTGCCCGGTGATCGCGGCTTTGCCGTCGTGACCGGGCTGGACTATCTCGCGGTTCATATCCCATTTGATATAGCTGATGTCATAGCGAGTAAGCAGATCATCTAACCGTTCCAGTAGATAGGCAAATACGTCGGGGTTTTGTAAATCTAACGCATACTGATTGCGGCCCGTCGGCTGATGATATTCCGGCACGGCCAACAGCCAATCGGGGTGAGCGCGATAGAGATCCGAGTCGGGGTTTACCATCTCGGGCTCAACCCAGATGCCGAATTCCATGCCTAAATTGCGCACATGCGCCACTACCGGTTCCAGCCCGTTCGGGTATTTTTTCTCGTCCAGATACCAATCACCCAACGCGGCGCGATCATGGTCGCGGCCTTTAAACCAGCCATCGTCAATGATGAAACGTTCGACACCCAGCTCCGCCGCTTGCGTCGCCATCTGCATGATGTAATCCGGATCATGCTGAAAATAGATCCCTTCCCAGGTGTTCAAATGAACTGGGCGCGGTTTATCGGTAGGGAAGTGCAGAATTTGCTGGCGCACAAACTGGTGGAAAGAGTGACTCATGCCATTCAGTCCATCTTTACTGTAAGTCGCATACAGCCAAGGTGTGGAAAGACTTTCGTGTTCGGCGAGTTGAATTTCACCGGCAAAATAGAGCGCTTCAGCTTGCATAAAACGGCGGCCATCTGTTTTTACGTCGGAACGCAGGCGGTGGTTGCCGCTCCAACCGAAATGGAAGCCCCACATTTCACCTTGCTGCTCTTTAAAACCGGTGGTGCCCTGAATAAACGCAGGAAAATTTTCATGGGAAGTGCGGCCACGGCGATTTTCCTGATGATAACCGCCGTGTTTCAGATTGAGGCGATGCGGTTGAAACTCCCGTACCCAACGCCCATGAAATGCCAACAGCTCGTCGGCACGTTCTGGTAAAGGCAGTGTCACCGCAAACCGATCGACCTGATATGTTTCTGGTTTGAGATTGGTCAGGCTATGACGCAACTGCAACACATCGGTTTGTGGATCTAAACGTAATTCAATGTGCAGTTGTAAGCCTGCAATGGTGTCTTCACTGACGATCTGTAATGCATTTTGTTCTTCAGTCAGCGACTTAAAATGAAACACCGGCGACCAATCTTTGCCATTACGGTGGCCTTCTAAACCAGGGTTGCTGAATAATCCACGCCCATGCTCAGGGCTTAACGTGAGTGGTACATCAACATCCAAACGACCATGCGGCACTGCGCGTTTTAGTGTCGAGAGAACGTTTACATCAAAGAGGGCGTGTAATTTTTCTCCCCAGTATAGAATTTCGATGGCGGGCTTAGTCTGCAAAATAAGCGTTGAATTGGCGCTATGTAATTTAACTATCTGAGTATTCATTGTAATAGTCCATCCAGACAACAAGTTATTGATAGATATGGCGATATTTTATTTTGTGATGAGAATTATAAGTCGTCATGATTTTGGTGACTGTGATCGCAATATGATTATGGAATCGTTTACATTAAATTCGTGTTTTTACGTGGAAATGTGCCGTAGCTTTGAATTTTTGGCAGGCTAAAAACATGAATCGGGTTTATCGGTTAAACTTGAAATAAGGGCTGCTGGATTTTTCGGTGACGCTAACCTAACGTGATAAGAAGGCTGCTTATGAAGAGCATTATTCGTTTGCTATGCCTGATCTCCATTTCCACATTACTGATTTTTTTCAGTGAAATAGCTGTCGCCATCACGGCTGAAACCCCAGCTCAAACATCGTTCAACTTTTATGACTGGGCTTATGTATTAACTGAAATTTTCTCTGGGTTATTGGTTATTGCTATCACCCTCGCTGGTTATGTTTTCTATCAAAATCGAAAATTAAAGGCTGAATTGTCTAAAAGCCAACAGCATGAAGATCGGTTGCGGACCTTGTATACCGCGATTGAGCAGAGCCCGGTTTCCGTCGTTATTGCCGGTGTTGATGCTTATATTCGTTATGTTAATCCGCAATTCACTGAGGTGACCGGTTATTCACCGACAGAAGTTATTGGCCAAAACCCCCGCATGCTCAGTTCTGGTTTGACCAGCCCCGCCGTGTATCAAGCCATGTGGAGTGCACTCTCTAAAGGAATTTCGTGGTCGGGCGAATTTATCAATCGCCGTAAAAATGGTGAGATTTATTGGGAGCAGGCTTATATCTCGCCGGTCTATAACAAAGCCGGTCAAATCACGCAATATGTTGCTGTGAAGCTGGATATTACCGAACGGAAACGGCGCGAGTTACACGAACATTCTCACAATCAGGTGCTGGAATTGTTATCCAAAGGCGCACCGCTAAAGAGAATATTACTGGCGATTGTGCGGGGGGTTGAAGCGGAATACCCCAATATGATGTGTTCGGTTTTGTTGTTAGACAAAGAAGAAAAACACCTGTTGTATGGCGCGGCGCCTAGTCTCCCCGAATTTTACAATGAGGCGATTAATGGTGCAGAAATTGGGCTTGGTGTTGGTTCATGTGGCACAGCGGCTTTTACCGGTAAACGGGTTATTGTTGCAGATATTGCGACTCACCCGTATTGGACGGCCTATGCCAAATTGGCAGAAAGTGCCCGATTAGGGGCGTGCTGGTCGGAACCGATTTATGGTTCTAAAAATAAAGTATTGGGTACGTTTGCTATATATCATCATGAACAACACATCCCGAAAGCAGAGGATATCCGATTAATTGAGGAGTCAGCGAATCTGGCAGCGATCGCGATCGAGCGTTTTCAGGCGGCAGAGGCATTACGCTTGAGTGAGGAAAAACATCGCTGGCTGGCGCATTACGACATGCTGACTGAGTTGCCGAATCGGGTGTTATTTTCCGATCGACTGAAGCAAGCAATGCGGCTGAGTAACCGTTACAACAAAAAACTGGCTTTAATGTTTCTTGATTTGGATAAATTCAAACCTGTGAACGATAGTTTTGGGCATGACATCGGCGATTTGTTGTTAAAAGAGGCTGCCAAACGAATGCAGCAATGTATGCGGGCATCGGATACGGTTTGCCGGATCGGTGGTGATGAATTTGTGATCCTGCTGCCGGATGTGTCGGATCAACAAAGTGCGTTCCTGATTGCTGAGAAAATTCGTCATGCGTTGAATCAGCCATTTCTGTTGGCAGGGTTGGAATTAAACATTTCCTGCAGTATTGGTATTGCCCTTTACCCTGAACATGGCACGGATGAACTGACATTAACCAAAAATGCCGATCTCGCGATGTATCGTGCAAAAGAAAACGGTCGCAATCAGGCGCAGGTATTTTAAACTACCAGTCTGTCTGTTTATCTAAGGTTTCTGATGGCACTTAAAGCCACTATTTTTAAGGCAATGCTGAATATTGCCGATCTCGATCGAGGCGTTTATCTCGATGCCAACCTGACTCTTGCGCGTCATCCTTCCGAAACGGATCTACGTCTTATCGTCCGTCTGCTGGCATGGGCGCTGAATGCTCATGATGATTTGGCTTTTACCAAAGGCTTGTGCGCTGATGATGAGCCGGAACTGTGGTTGAAAAACTTACACGGTGGTATCGAGCATTGGATAGAAGTCGGTTTACCCGACGAACGTCGCTTGAAAAAAGGCTGTAATCGTTCAGAACAGGTGACGCTTTATACTTATGCCGGCCGAGCTGTTGATCTATGGTGGCAGCAAAACCAAGCTTTACTCAATCGTCAGGATAATTTGCGCATTGTTGATTTTTCAGAAGAGGAATTAGCCCCGCTGGTGGATCTGGCTGAGCGTAATATGCAATGGCAAGTGACTATCAGTGAAGGGCAAGTTTTTATTAATTCCGGTGATGTGAACTTAAGTATTACCCCCAGTATTCGGAAGGAGTGGGCGTAGTTTTTCGGTATTCCGCAGCTGGCAGAGAGTGAATGATATTGGATCTGATCATTTATCTATTCCTGCTGGCTTTTTATGTTTTGTAATCCAATACTTTAAGTTAGTAACTCATTTAGCACCACCTCTGCATTTCTACCGAAATGCGCCTACAGTAAATATGATCGCTCAGTATTCACACAAACATCTTTCGCTTAGATTGTCGTAATACGGGATTCAGACATATGAACAAAATCACTAAATACTCGCTTTATTCCGTTGGTAGTGTTGTTGTTTTACTTGCGGGTTCAGCGTTTTATATCACGGCTACTTTCGATGCTAATTCCCTGAAACCAAGATTAGAAGCATGGGTTAAGGCTGAAAAACAGCGCACCTTAAAATTCAATGGCCCCATCAGTTTATCGCTATTTCCCAAGCCAGGCCTCGCGTTATCAGATGTCAATTTGTCGGAACGTAACGCCGACACACTGTTTGCTCATATCTCAGATGCTCGCGTGACAATGCAGTTTTGGCCATTGTTATCGAAAAAATTCATTATCAATGAAGTGGATATTCAAGGTGCCACGATCAATCTAATCAAGGATAAAACCGGGCAATTTAATTTTGCTGATCTGGCTGATACGACCAAACCATCGGGTAATAAAGCACTCTCAGATGCTGCAGGAGCAAACCAAGCAACGAACACCACATCTTCAACTTCTGATTTTCATCTTGCACAATTCAATATCGCTAATAGCAGTTTTAAGTATCTTGATCAGCAATCAGGTCAGCAGGTGATATTAAGCGGTCTGTCTTTGTTTGGTGACACCATCACGGCGCAAAGTGCCGGACATATTGATTTCAGCTCACGTTTACAAAGCACCGCACCAGTCTTAGATCTGCAAGTGAATACCAAATTAGATCGTGTGAACTTTGATAAGCAAACTGGGCAATTACTACTGGATGGCTTGTATAACGTACTGGATGGCAAGCTGGGTAAAGAGACATTCAAACTGACGCTGACAGCACCTAAATTGAATGTAACCGATAAAAATACCAGTGCGGATACCATTAGTTTTTCAGCTTCATTAAACGGTGCAACCCGCAAAATTGATAGCAATTTCAAATTGGAAGGTTTGTCAGGCGATAACCAGCAAGTTAATGCCAAAACGGTTAAGTTTGATTTGAACGCCACCCAAGATACACAAGCAGTAAAATTGGCGGTTAGTAGCCCGTTAGCTTTCAAATTGGCAACACAAGCTTTGAGTTTGCCGCAATTGATTATTCAGGGCGATGTTACCAGTGGTGATATGAAAGCCTTGCCGGTTGATCTTACCGGTAAATTTTCTGCAGAAGTGAAAGCACAGCATATCAACACGGCATTGGCCGGTTCGCTCGATAAAAATCCGCTAGCTCTTAATGCCGATGTAAAAGGGTTCAGTAATCCCGCGATTCGATTTGATCTGAAAGCGCAGTCGTTAGATCTGAATCGTTATATGACGGCATCTAAATCTCCTAATTCAGATGCTAAGGCGAATGCAGGCCAGAGTGCAGGCAATAAAACACCACCGACTAAAATTGACCTTTCAGGATTAAATGCACTGAATATGGATGGTCAGGTTAATCTTGGGCAGCTGAAATATGCAGCCCTTGATGCCAAAGCGTTGTCATTGCTGTTCAACATCAAAAACGGTTTGCTCTCAGTCTCTGCATTAAGTTTGAAAGCGTTTGGTGGCGATATCGCTGCGAGTGGATCAGCGACGACGACCTCTAGCCCACGCATTAGCGTGAAGCCCAACATTGCGGGTGTCGATATTTATGCCTTACTGAAACAGTTTGCCGGCTTTGAAAAAATAGAGGGCAGGGCAACAGTAGGGGGCAGTTTGGCGATGCAGGGGAGCGATACCGGCGCATTAAAAAATAGCCTCACCGGCAACTTAACTACTCGTGTTACAGATGGCGCATGGCGTGGAATCAACGTCGCCAAAACTATTCGTGATGCTAAAGCTGCCTTGTCTGGTTTGAAAGGCGGAGAACAAACTGTCGCGACCAATAATGTGGAAAAAACTGATTTCTCTGAGTTAACAGCATCAATTTTATTCAACCAAGGTGTTGCTGCAAATAAAGATTTAACGATGAAGTCCCCTTTGCTGCGGGTCAATGGTGAGGGCGAAGTGAATCTAAAAGCAGATGATATTAACTATTTGCTGAAAGCGGCATTGGTCAATACCAGTAAAGGGCAGGAAGGCGCTGACCGAGATCAGTTACACGGTGTCACTGTTCCTATCCGTATTAAAGGCCCGACCTCTGCACCTAAATATTCGCTTGATTTGACCGCAGCATTAAAAGAAAACGCCGGCGCTAAATTGGAAGAGAAAAAGCAGGAAGTGCAGCAAAAACTGGAACAAAAAGCCGGTGACGCTTTATCGAAAGGGCTGAAGAAATTATTCTAATTCTGCATGGTAGTTATTAAGAAGAGCTGCTATTTAGCAGCTCTTTTTTTGCGTAAATAAACGTACTATAAATAACGGGACCAAACATAATTCACAGTGGGTGATGAACCGCCTGATCCGCCACTACCGCCTCCAGAGCTTGGTATTTTTGAAGGATCAAATGTTGCCGGCAGGCTACTCAAATCAATAGTTGTACTGCCTCTTAAATCACTGCCGGTAGTACTATTACTTTGATTACTTATCGTAATATAACCATAGACCTTAGTGTTACCAGAGGTAGAGAGTAAATTGCCAGCCATAACATTGCCATGTACATCATTGGAGGAACCTAAATTAATATTGCCGCCCGAGAAAACACCTGAGATATAACCACCAGCTAATAACGCGATATTACCAATCGGGCTGGCAACATATGCACTATTCTGACAAAAATTGGTTGGATAAAAAGAGAGAAAATAACTATTAGTACAGATACCAGAATAACCGACGAAATTGGGTGAATATATAGAGGTACTACCTTGAGTGGATATATTTCCTGTAGCTAGAATAGTGTCATTATAAGTGCCATTACCCGCAGTCACATTGCCATTAAACCAAATAACGCCGGGGGCCATCATTGTACCATTTAACGCCCATGTACCGTTTGAATAACTAAAACAGCTATTCCAGTCAGAATAACCAATGCATATTTTTTCCTGATTACCACTGAGGCTCAGCCAGTTTCAGCAAACGTGATGGCATGGGCGCTGTATGAACACCATCTCTAATCAATGCTGCAATCATGCTTTCCATATGAAATCGGTGATTGAACCGAAAATTGAATTCGCTCAAATAGCGAGGAAGATGCTTCAGACTTATCGCGTGATAGGTTCCATGAAGTGAACGTTTGACGTTACTGATCATGGTGTTAACCCACTTGAAGTACGGAAGTTTCACACTTTGCGGACCCCCGCCCGTCACGATGGGTAGATGAACGACATGGGCTGCTTCGACCCCAGAGAAACAAGCCAGTCCATCCGAAACAACCAGTGATGATGGAAGTAATTGGCTCAAAGCCCAGTTACTGAGCTCTTCTTTGGTAAATCCGGATACCACACTGAAACGCATTTTCAAGGGATGACCTTCCTCACTGATGGAAACAGCTGCAACAAAGGGTCGTTTTCCCGCCGCCCCGCGCCCCGGTTTTCCCGAACGAACACCGCCCCAGTAAGCGTCATCAAGTTGAATAAAACCGGTCAGAGGATGATCATCATCACGTTCTTTCATCGCCTGCATCAGCTTCTGTTTTAGCCGCCAAGTCGCGTTATATGAGACCCCAAGCTGTCGCGACAGTTCGAGAGCAGAAATGCCATTTTTATCCTGAGTGATCAGATAAATAGCCAGAAACCAAGTTGTGAGAGGCAACTTGGAGTACGCAAAAATGGTTCCAGCAGTAATGGACGCTTGATGGCGACATTGGTTACATTGATAGAGCGGACGGGAATGTAGCTCAGAATAATGTGTATGACCGCAGTTGGGGCAAATGAAACCATTAGGCCAGCGTATTCTGAATAGTTGCTTCCGGCACTGAGCCTCGGAACCAAACTTATTCATAAAGGCATGGATCGTCATGCTTTTTTGAAATTGAACCTTGTTCTTGGCCATGATCAATTCCTTCAGAACAGGACAATTTAATTATAGTTCTGAATGAGCTGAAGCTTGGTGGTAATCAGGTAAAGCGAAGGGAATTAGATGTAGTGCAAGAAAAAGATATAAATATAAAGCGATGAGTTTCATTTGGAATTACGTGGTTAATGATTGAAAAACAAGAGTGAGGAGTGATATTTATATTTTTATGCCTGTTTTAAGGATGAGCTTAATTAGCTATTTCTGATTTTATGGAGGTTTAAGCTAAATAATAACCAGTTAAAAAACATCGTGGAGCAACAAAATAGAGTTACTTCAATATATTAGAATTATGTCGGGTTAAAAATGGCATTTTCAGCTGGCGCCATTTGGGGGGCATGCTAATCTGAAACGAGACCTGCCGGCATGGTGAGCTGTATTTATCACCATTTGACATAAGGATTGGTCAGGCAATGCGGACTCTTCCATCAACAGATGTTGGGATTATCAAATGGGGGAGTTATCTCCTGTTTGCCTTCTTGTGTTTGACTCTGTCGCTATCGACGGAGGCTGCACCGCTGGAAAAGATAACCTTACAACTAAGGTGGTTTCATCAATTCCAATTTGCTGGTTATTATGCTGCCAAAATGAAAGGTTACTACCGTGATGCTGGTTTTGATGTCAGCATTATGGACTCTAAACCGGGCATGGAAGTCGTCAGTGAAGTCATTTCTGGGCGAGCGCAATATGGTGTTGGCAACAGCTCATTATTATTAGCACGACAGCAAGGGAAACCCGTCGTTGCACTGGCGGCTATTTTTCAGCATTCTCCTCTGGTTTTTATTGCGCGCGCAGATGCAGGTATTTCGTCTGTTCATGATCTTGCTGGCAAAAGAATTATGCTGGAACCCCATGCCGATGAATTGATGGCTTATTTAAAGAAAGAGGGGGTGGCAACAGGGCAATTAAAATTATTACCTTATAGTTTCGACTTTGGTGATTTGATCGATGGAAAAGTTGATGCAATTAGCGCTTTCAGTTCCGACGAACTTTATTATCTGGATAAAAGTGCATTCCGTTATCTGATGTTTACACCTCGTTCTGCCGGTATTGATTTCTACGGGGATAATTTATTCACGACTGAGCAGGAAATACAGGCGCACCCCGATCGCGTGAAGGCTTTTCGTGCAGCCAGTATCAAAGGCTGGATTTATGCGATGCAACACCCGGATGAAATTGCCGATGTCATTATTTCTCATTATGGATATCACGACGACAAAGCTCATTTGCTCTATGAAGCTAAAAACATGGCCCCGTTATTAGGGCATGACAATATCGAGCTGGGATATATGTATGCTGGTCGATGGCAACATATTGCAGATACCTATGCTGAATTAGGGCTATTACCTCCGCATTTTTCACTGCAAGGGTTTCTCTATAAACCAGAACCTGAGCAAAAAGATCTTCGCCATCTCTATATCGTCATTGCTGTGGTCTTATCTGTTTGTGGCCTGTGTTTGGTGGTGGTTTTTGTTTTTATACGCCTAAACAGAAAACTCATTAATGAAAGTAAGGCCCGTCAGTCTGCCATCGCCGACATGGAAGAGAGCGAGCGCAATCTACGTTTTATTACAGAAAATTCAGCGGATGTTATCTGGACGATGGACATTGCTACCGGCAAATTTACCTATATCAGCCCGTCTGTATATAATTTGCGCGGTTTTACGGTGGAAGAGGTCATGCAGCAATCGCCCGAAGAGTTGATGACGCCGGAGTCTTCCGAACGGGCCTACACATCCTTGGTAAATGCCATCGAATCTTGGCACTCTGGTGATCATTGCGATACCCGCCGCGTTACTGAAATTGATCAGCCGCATAAAGATGGTCACATCATCTCTACAGAGGTTGTCACAACATTACATGCTAATACAGCAGGGCGTCTGACATCGATTATTGGCATAAGTCGGGATATCACGGATCGGAAAAAAGCCGAAGAAATGATCCGCAATCTGGCTTTTTATGATTCGCTGACCAAATTACCCAATCGTCGTCTGTTGCTCGATCGTCTTGAGCAGGCAATTACACAGGCGAAAAGAAATGAATCCCGCCTGGCATTAATGTTCATTGATCTGGATAAATTTAAACCGGTTAACGACAGTTATGGTCATGAGACGGGGGACTGGTTGTTAAAGGCCGTCGCACAACGGATGGAAACTTGTTTACGTGAATCAGATACGGCGGCCCGAATTGGTGGTGATGAATTTATTGTCTTATTACCTGAAATTAGACGGATCACAGATGCAGTGGCCGTGGCTGAAAAAATTCGTGATGTATTAAATCAGCCATTTGAAATATCAGAAGGGAAATTACTCGAAATTTCGGCTTGTATCGGCATTGCTGTTTATCCGGATCATGGAGTGACGGAAAAACAATTAATGAAAAATGGTGATACGGCCATGTATCAGGCCAAAGAATCGGGCAGAAATCGAGTTTGGGTTTATAAACGCAATCAGGATAGTTCTATTTTGACGGAAGATGCACTAATTCGTCTGCATTGGAAAAAATCGTATGAAAGTGGTGAATATACGATTGATCTGGAACATAAAGTGTTATTCCAACTGGCGAGTGAATTGATTAATGCCGCAATAAAAAGAGAGGAACATCCTGCTGCTTTTGAAGATGCTTTTCAGGCGCTATTGGCGCATACAGCGAAACATTTTGCCGTCGAAGAACGGATCCTTGCTGGGCTTAAATACGACGAGCTGGATGCGCATACCCGATTACACCAAGAGCTAGTGCATCGAGCACAGGTACTGCATCTGGCTGCGATCCATAGACAAATGTCGATGGGGGAATTGATCGATTTCATCATTGATGATTTGGTAAAAGGTCATATGTTTAAACAAGACCGCAAGTTCTATCATCTATTTAAAAAATAGATTAATTTCTCCAATCGCGATAGATCTAAGCATCAACGCGTGATTTATTCAGCTCAATCCTTAATAATGCCGCCTGCAAGCAGTTAATAAAACAGGAATAACAATGACAGAGATGGTTTTCGGATTACCAGTATTAGTGTTGGCTGTTTTGCTGGCTAGCACCGCTGGCTGGTTTTTATCTTATGTCCGTTCACAAAAAATCATCGCTAACCAAGATGTGCAGATGGGGCGTTTAGAAACAGAACGCGAGTTATTGCTGGAACGTATCGAAGAGCGCGAACAACAGCTGGGGCAACGAAATCAGGAATTGAATCAGCTCCAGCTTAAACATACGGAATTGTTACGACAATACGCGGAACTTCGTACATCGCTCAATGAGAAGCAGCTGCATTTCAATGAACAATTGCGCCAATTGTCGAATAGCCGTGAAATGTTGAAAACCGAGTTTGAAAATCTGGCCAATGAAATCCTGGAGCGGAAAGGTAAAGCCTTCAAAGAACTGAATCAGGAAAGTATTTATCATTTACTCAAGCCGGTACAAACCGAGATGCAGGGGTTCCGGCAAAAAGTTGAAAGCATTCATGTTGAAGAGCTGAAACAACGCAGTGAACTGCGGGCCGAATTGATTAATCTGCAAAACCTGAATCGCCAAATTACCGATCAAGCCGATAAGTTAACCAATGCACTGCAAGGGCAGAAAAAAGTACAGGGTAATTGGGGTGAGCTGATGCTGGAGAATGTGCTGGATAATTCCGGCTTACGTTTAGGTGTCGATTATAAGCGCGAAGTCAGCTTTTCTACTGTCGAGGGGCGACAACGCCCTGATGCCATTGTTTATTTACCCCAACAAAAACACCTGATTATTGATGCTAAGACCTCACTGGCTGCCTATACCCGTTATGTGAATGCGGAACATGATCTGGAGCGTCAGCAAGCCTTAGCGGAACACGCGCAAGCAGTGAGTGCGCGGATCAGTGAATTGGCTGACCGTGATTATTACAAATTGCCGGGGCTGAATTCACCAGAGGTTGTGATCATGTTTATTCCGATCGAATCAGCTTATGTGGAGGCTTTGCGATTTGATAACACGCTTTATCAGCGCGCGATTGAACGCAATGTGCTGGTGGCAACACCCACTACGTTGTTGACCAGCCTGAACATCGTGCGACAACTGTGGCGGTTTGAAGATCAGAACAAACATACTGCGGAATTGGCAAATCGGGCAGAACGTTTTTACAGTAAATTGAATAACTTTCTGACTAGCATGCAGGAGGTGGGTAAACAGCTCGATAAAGCCAAAGGCAGCTACGAAAAAGCGTTCTCGCAGCTGTATTCCGGTAAAGGCAATTTGATCAAACAAGCTGCCGAATTTAAAGATCTCGGTGTTTCAGTGCAAAAAGAACTACCTGATGAATTGGTCGAACTGGCGCAATTAGAGGTAGGTGAGGGATAAAGCCCTCTTTAATCAAGAGGGCTGATGAGTGGTTTATGGCCTATTAAGGCACGGGTGTTTCTGTCATCTGCAAATGATGATGTAATGCGCCGACCAGATTGGCGTCATTCATAAAATGACAGCGCACAACCTTCGGAATTGTCAGGTGCATTGGCAGATGTTGTTCGAGATAAACTAAGTTTTGTTCAATATATTGCAATAGCAACGGTTGTGCACTGATGCCGCCGCCAACGGCAATAACATCAGGATCGAAGAGCGATTGTAAGTTGAAAAACTGCATAGCGAGACGATAGGTGTAGGCATCCAGTGCTTCACAAACGTCTTCATCACCCTCATTTGCCCAGTCAAATACTTGCTGCCCATTCACACTTTTTGGTGGCAGGCGTTTGATGTGTTCAACGGCACGGCATAAGCCGCGGCTTCCTCCGTCATGTCCCCAATAATGGTAAGGTTCGCCTTTCGCATGCCAGCTGTCAGTCAGTAAAAAGCTGAGTTCGCCAGCAGCAAAATGCGAGCCTTTATAAAGTTGCCCATTCAGGAAAATACCGCCACCAACAGCGGTTCCTAACACAACAACGACCCCATTTTTGCAACCGACTAGACTCCCTTTCCACGCTTCTGCTAATGCAGCGCATTTGGCATCATTTTCAATCGTAACGGGCACAGGGCAATGCTGCTGAATATCTGCAACAAAATTTCGTTTATCGTTATAGATCAATGAGCCGCCAGTCATGCTGTAACCTTGTTCGCTATCAATGACTCCTGGCAAACTAAATGCCATTCCCGCAATTTGATCCTGATATTTTTTATATAAATGGATAATCTCAACACTAAACTCCGCGAAACTATCGTGTGGTGTAGGTACCTGCCCTTTTTCTAACGTCACGGCCTGTTTATCCATTAACGCATATTTAATGGCTGAACCGCCGACATCGATAACCAAATATTTCATGGTAATGCGCTCCAATGCGTTATTGATTTTCCTACCTTAATAATAGTCTATGAAGTGCTGGCGAGGTGTCTGTGAGCGTGCTATCACTGAGATAACATAAGGTTACTCTCTGTGAATTTAATTTTTCACAGAGAGTAATATTGATGCTGATTAGATAGATGCAGTGGCAGCTTGGGTCAGATAACCGTTATTCCGCGCTGGTTGTGTTTTATTTCGTTGAAATTGAATAATCAGACGATCCAGGTCGTTTAAACGATCTGCCAGATCATTAATACCAGTCATGGTTTTATGGCTGCTGCTCGTTGATTCTTCTGCCAAAGATTTAATATTGAATACATTGTGACTCAATTCTTCTGTAACCCCGGCTTGTTGATGAACGGCTTGGGCTATCTGAGAACCGGCAGTGGCAATTTATTGCAACATGGCATCAATTTTTTCTAGCACAACACCGGTGCCTTTGGCTTTATCCTGACAAACAGCTGACAGCTGGCGTCCTGATTCCATTGCCTGTTCCGCTTTGGTTGCACTCGCTTGTAGCTCATTGATCATGTTTTGAATTTCATTGGTTGAGGTTTGTGTTTTGATCGCCAGTGAACGAATTTCATCAGCTACCACCGCAAATCCTCGGCCATGTTCTCCGGCCCGAGCGGCCTCAATCGCGGCATTTAATGCTAAAAGATTAGTTTGGTTGGCAATGTTATTGATCACATCCAGAATATGCTCGATTGCTCTGCAATCACCCGCTAGCGCGTTGATCACTTGCTGGGAGCGATTAATTTCATCGTGCATACCGACAACCGCGAGAATCGTGCTATCAACACTAGCTCTGCCTTCGCTCGATAAAATAGTCGCTTTATCAATAGCCTGTGATGTGTGTTCTGCACTTTCAGACACTTCGATAATAGAATTACTCATTTCTGTTACTGCAGTAGCCACCATTTCAGTTTCAGCCCGTTGCTGCTCCAGATTGCGGCTAATTGACATTACATTTTTTACATCCTCATTTGCCGCAGCCAAGATGTTATGGCTGGTTTCGCCTGTTCTGGCGACGACCGCGCGTAATTCTGCCTCATTCATTAACATAGAAAGCTCAATGGCAGAGAGTGAGCCTACTTTGCCGGTATAAATCAATTGCATTAATGGGTTATCAAATCGTTCTTGTGTTCTTTTGCTTAATTTGCGAATACGAGATGACTGTCTATTATTTAATAACAATGCAGTCAGTACAGTGAATGCACACAAGGACATAAGAATAGGGTTAAAGCCTGATATTGCCATCCAGCTAAGTAGTAATGCATTAACAGTGAGAACGCATTGAATCAGGAATGATGATGAATAATGAGGCAAGCGAAGCTGCCACGGCGTTTGGTTGTTTTTGAGTTGGGCATAAATTTTTTCCGCGCGTCTTTTTTCTTCATCACCCGGTGAGACACGAACAGATTGATATTCAATGATGTTTCCTTTGTTGTCTCTTATCGGTGTAACAAAAGCATTAACCCAATAGTGGTCGACATTTTTACAACGATTTTTAACTAAACCCATCCAGCTTTGGCCTTGGCGTATATGTTTCCACATATCTGCAAATGCCTGAGGGGGCATATCGGGATGGCGCACAACGTGATGAGGTTTATTCCGTAATTCATCAAGTGAAAATCCGGCGATATCACAGAAGCTGGCATTGGCGTCTGTAATGTTACTTTGCAGGTCGGTAGTAGAAATAAGATTTAGGTCTTGAGAATAGGTTCTTTCTTTTTGAGTAACTGGTTGGTTAATTTTCACTTGGCGCCTCCAGAACAGACAATGTAGCGGTCGGCTTACATCAAATTCCGTGTTCTCAAACATTGATCTAAGTCAATTTTACTAAGCAAGTATCAAGCCAATTGAAAATAGTTACCAGTATCACAGAATGTTGGGGGTCTTTCGAATCTTTAGTGCAAAACGCTACTGATACAAGCAATTTGCAATTGCAAAATTCATTGCTGTATCGAATCAGCAGGGCTTAGATCAAGAAAACTCAACGTATTATGACACTGATCACACATGCGAGATGTAACATGTTACATATTTTTAACTGTTACAAATTCACAACATGGATCACATAAGGCGAATCACTTTGTAGGCATATTTAGCATCACTAAAACGGTTTAGCTTGCCTTGCTTGTTACATTTATTGTTACATTTACAGGGCAATATCTAGACCTAAAAACACAGTGTTCCACTGTATTTGTAAGCAAGAAACCAAAACAAAGGACGATCGAATGAACATGAAGACCATGAGCTACTCTGTTCTTGCCACATTGATTGCGGCTGCATCTGCACAAGCGATGGCTGCGCCAACCGAAATTAAAGTTTGGCGTCACGATACCAATGAAAAAGAGATAACCGCCTCTAAAGCTGCAGTGGAACGTTTCAATAAGAGCCAGAACGCTTACAAAGTTGTAATGGAAATGATCCCGGAAGGGGCCTATACCGAAACCATTAATGCTGCGGCATTAGCCGGTAAATTGCCATGTGCTCTGGATATGGATCAGCCTGTTGTGCCTAACTTCGCCTGGGCCGGCAATTTGGTGGAACTGGACGGCTTGTTGCCTGCTGTGCAACTGGAACAGCTCAACAGCGTGGGTAAAGGCACCTATAAAGGGAAAGTTTACTCCGTTGGTCAATATGACGTTTCATTAGCGTTGTTCTCTCGCCAAAGCATTCTGAACAAATATGGCATTCGTAAAGCCACGATTGACAAGCCATGGACAAAAGATGAGTTCAACGAAATTTTAGCTAAGTTGAAAAAATCGGGTGAATTCCGCTATCCGTTTGATATCAACACCAGCTGGAGCGGTGAGTGGTATTCCTATGGTTTTGGTCCATTCCTGCAAAGTTTTGGCGGTGATGAAATCAACCGTGCTAACTACGTTGAGTCTGAAGGCGTGTTAAACGGTGAAAAAGCGGTGGCTTGGGGCACTTGGATGCAGTCACTGGTCAAAAACAAATACATCGACCGCAAACCAACAGATGACAAAGGCTTCCTGCAAGGCAAAGTGGCTATCCATTACAACGGCTCATGGGCTGTGGGTGACATGACGAAAGCTTACGGCGATGACTTAGCTATTATGCCAGTGCCTGATTTCGGTAACGGCCCGGTCATTGGTGGTGGTTCATGGCACTGGGGTATCAGCAAAGCCTGTCCGGATAAAGCTGGTGCCGCGAAGTGGTTGAGCTTCCTGCTGCAACCGGAAGAAATTGCCGCTATGTCTAACGCGACCAGTCTGATTCCAAATACGGCTGCCGCTGCTGCAATGACTGAAAACTATAAGGCCGGTGGCAAATGGCGTGTGTTCTACGATTACTCTAAGAAATTCGCCAAAATGCGCCCAGAAACCCCTGCTTACCCTGTGATCACCAGCAGTTTTGCTAAAGCGGTGAATGACATCCTTGATGGCACTGACGTTCAGGAATCATTGGATAAGGCTGTCGAAACTATCGAACGCAATATCCAAGACAACAACGGTTATGGCTTCACCAGTAAATAACCTGTAGTCCGGCCCGCGCAATGCGGGCCTTTCCTGATGTTCAGATAGGACGTAAATGATGACCGATTCAGCATTTATTCAACCTCCGCCTGCAGTTCAGGCAAAAAAGAATGACAGCCTGATGCGGCGTCAGCGGTATTACGGCTGGCTAATGGGCAGCCCCGCTTTTCTGGGGCTCATTCTCTTTATTTTTGTTCCCTTCATTATGGCTTTGGTGCTGTCATTTAGTGATCAGCGGCTGTTGTCGCCAAATCCGACCGAAGGTGTGGGTTTCCGCAACTACGATCGTTTGTTGGCTGTAACGGTACTGAAGCAAGATGCGTTGCATGACGATCAACAAAAAATATTACTCGATGAAAAAGGTGCGCCACAATTTGAACGGCTGCGTACCGTGTTGCGAAAAGATCCGTCTTATAAAGGGTATAGCGAATTATCTACGCTGACTTTTAGTGAATCTCGTTTTGTCATATTGGCAAAAGATCCGCTGTTCATTAAGTCATTTATTAATACGATACAATTCGCGATATTAGTTATTCCTCTTCAGTGTGGTGCGGCTTTGTTATTGGCTTTATTGGTCAATATGGGGCTAAAGGGTACTAACTTCTTCCGAACTGCTTATTTTGCTCCCGTCGTAACATCAATGGTGGTGGTGTCGATCGTCTGGACATTCCTTTATCACAAAGATGTCGGTCTGATTAACGAATTTCTGAGCAAAATCTCGTTTGGCATGATTGATAAGATCAATTGGCTGGGTGATCCGAAATGGTCCATGCCTGCGATTGTGATCATGTCAGCTTGGCAGGGCGCGGGTTATCAAATGCTTATCTTCCTGGCGGGTTTGCAGAACATTTCTGAAGATCTGTATGAAGCGGCTTCATTAGACGGTGCCAACAGCTGGCAGAAATTTGTCAATGTCACCTTACCAGGTCTGCGCAATACCACTATCTTCGTCATTATTTCCACCACGATTGCTGCGTTTGGTCTGTTCACCCAAGTGTCGGTGATGACTGCCGGCGGGCCAGCAGATTCCACGACAACGGTGATGTATCACGCGGTACGTAAAGGTTTCCGTGAACAAGACATCGGCTACGGTTCGACCATCAGTGTGGTTTATTTCCTGGTGATTCTGGCGATTGCCATGGGTCAGAAATATTACTTCGACAAGCGGGAGAAATAAGCATGAAAAACACTTCTGCTATGGTAGATCCTGGTTTTATCTACAAACGGTTGCTGACGTACGCGGCGTTGTTATTACTGGCTTATATCTTCCTGTTTCCTTTGGTTTTTATGATCATGTCGTCATTTAAACCGGAACAGCAAATATTCTCTGATCTGTTCTCTATCCGGGCCTTGTTGCCGGTCGGGGATATTTCACTGAAAAACTATGCTTCTGTGTTTGAGAAAAGTGCCATTGAGACCATGTTCGTAAACTCCATGTTTATCACTGGTTCTACCGTGTTACTTGGCTTGTTGGTGAATAGTCTGGCGGCATTTTCGTTGTCACGCCTGCGTTGGAAAGGTCAGAACTTTGTGCTGGCCGCTATCATCGCACTGTTGATCATTCCATTTGAAGCGATCTCTGTTCCTTTGTTGATGCTGGTAGCACACCTGCCGTGGATTGGCTGGGAAAATGGTCAGATCATTCTGGAAAATTCGTGGCTGAACAGCCTGCACGTACAGATTTTACCGATGGTGGCGAACACCTTCTCTATCTTCCTGTTCTATCAATTCTTCCGTGATATTCCGAAAGACTTTGACGAAGCTGCAGCGATTGACGGTGCTACCCCTTGGCAGATCTACTGGAAGGTGATTGTACCGATGTCCGGCCCTGTGTTTGCTACCGTCGCCATCCTGCAATTCCTCAACATGTGGAACCAATATCTGTGGCCAATCATGGTCGTGCAGGGCGAATCAGTGCGTCCACTGCAACCAGGTATTCAGCAGTTCTTCGGCACCACAACCGAATGGGGCGAAATCATGGCTTACGCCAGTATGGTGACCATTCCTGTGTTGGTGGTGTTCCTGCTGTTCCAGAAGAAATTTGTCAGAAGTATGGCGAGCGCTGGTGTGAAAGGCTGATTTTCAGGCGCACAGACAACGACTTTTAAGAATTGATGAAATAAAGATTTCGAGAAGGATTACCAGAATGGCTGATTTAAAACTGAATAAAGTCATCAAGCGTTTCGGTGAGGTTCAAACCATTCATGGGGTGGATCTGGATATTAAACATGGTGAGTTCGTGGTGTTTGTTGGCCCGTCAGGCTGTGGTAAATCCACCCTGTTGCGCATGATTGCCGGGTTGGAAACTATCTCTGATGGCGAAGTGATCATTGATGGTCTGACAGTGAATGATGTGTCGCCATCTGATCGCGGCATTGCCATGGTGTTCCAGTCTTATGCGCTTTACCCGCACATGACGGTGAAAGAAAACATGAGTTTTGGCCTGCGCTTGGCGAAACGCCCGAAAGAAGAGATTGAACAACGGGTGGGTGAGGCCGCTCGTATTCTGAAATTGGAACCACTGCTCGATCGTTTGCCAAAACAACTTTCTGGTGGTCAACGTCAGCGTGTCGCGATTGGCCGTACCATCGTGCGTAACCCGAAAGTGTTCTTGTTCGACGAACCGTTATCGAATCTGGATGCCGAGTTACGTGTGCAGATGCGTGTGGAAATCTCCAAGCTGCACGAACAATTGGGCAACACCATGGTCTATGTAACCCATGATCAGGTGGAAGCCATGACCATGGCGGACAAGATTGTGGTATTACGTGATGGTCGCGTTGAACAGGTTGGTGCACCATTAGAGTTGTACCATAACCCAGTGAACCAGTTCGTAGCAGGTTTTATCGGTTCACCACGCATGAACTTCCTCAATGCCAAAGTGCTGCAGATGGATGGAACCAAAGCTCAGCTGCAATTATCTGGCGGCGAACAATTCTCCATGACCTTAGATCGTCCGGTGAAAGTCGGTGATGTATTACTGATGGGTATTCGCCCAGAGCATTTGCTGATTGGTGAAGTCGGCGATGTAAACATCTCTTTGAATGTGGATGTGGTGGAAGCGCTAGGAGGAACTACCTTCGCGTATACCCAATATGCCGGTGAAGATCAGGTCGTTGTGGTCACGGATGGTAGTCATATTATTCCGCGCGGCAAAACCATCGACGTTAGCTTTAAGCTCGAACATGTGCATCTGTTTGATACCAGCACTGCGGGCAGTCTGTTACAGCAACAGAAAGCGCCAATTGTTGCCAAAATTTTGTCTGCTGCCTGAGTGAAGAGTGAGGTAATCAATGTCAGTGAATAGAGACAAGTTACTGCATGATGTAGTAAGCCTGCTAAGTAAAAAATATGCTGGTAAAGATTTATCCGAATTTTTGGTGCGCCTCGGCGCTCAATTCGGTGAGGTATTTGCAAAATTCTCTCGCTTGTATGGTGATCGGGCCGATTTCACTAATCGTTTTTCAGAACTGGTATTAGCACTGGCAGAAATGCATCTGGCGCGGGAACCTGAATTACGCGATCTCGATCGGCAGCGTGAAGAAGATAAAGACTGGATCATGAGCCCGAACTGGGTCGCTACCATGTTGTATGTCGACCGATTCAGTAAGAATCTAAAAGGCTTCATGCAAAAGATCGACTATCTGGAAGAGTTAGGTGTCAACTATGTGCACCTGATGCCGCTGTTGAAAATGCCGCAAGAAGCCAATGATGGTGGTTATGCGGTCAGTGATTATCGCACGGTCGAAAAGCGTTTTGGTTCGATGGCCGATATTCGCAATATTGCCAAAACCTTCCGTGCCAAAAACATGTTGCTGGAACTGGATCTGGTTTTAAACCATACCTCTAACGAACATGAGTGGGCGAAAAAAGCCCTGCAGGGCGAGAAAGAATATCAAGACATGTATTACATGTACGATGATCGTTCAATGCCGGATGCTTTTGAACAAACACTACCGGAAATTTTTCCGGAAAACGCACCAGGTAATTTCACCTATCTGCCGACTATCAATAAGTGGGTATTTACGGTCTTTAACACCTACCAGTGGGATCTGAACTACACCAATCCGAAAGTCTTTATTGAGATGATCAAGATCCTGCTCAATTTGGCGAATCAGGGGGTAGATGTTCTGCGTCTGGATGCTGTGGCCTTTATGTGGAAAAAACTGGGCACACAGAGTCAGAACTTAGACGAAGCACATATCCTGCTACAGCTGTTTAAGGCGTGTACTAAAATTGCCGCACCGGGTGCGATCTTCAAAGCCGAAGCAATTGTGCAGCCGATTGAAATCGTCAAATACCTCGGCGGTGGCACTGTTGATGAGTGTGAAATTGCCTATAACGCCTCTTACATGGTGTATCTGTGGGATGCGATGGCAACACAGAACAAGCGTATTCTGGAACATGGTCTGCAGAATATTCCACGCTTGCCGAAAGGTACCACGTGGATCAACTACATCCGTTGTCACGATGATATCGGTTTAGGTTACGCCGATCAGGATATTCTGGCCGCCGGCTATAACCCGTTCGACCATAAACAATTCATGATCTCTTACTACGTTGGGGAATTTGCCGGTAGCCCGGCAAAAGGCCAGCGGTTCATGTATAACCCGAAAACGCAGGATGCGCGTATTACCGGAGCGACAGCCACTTTGCTGGGTCTGGAAAAAGGGTTGGAAGAGGATAATGCAGAGCTGATTGAACAGGCGATCCGGAAAACCTTGCTGATGCACAGTGGCATTATGTCATTTGGCGGTATTCCGCTGGTTTATTACGGCGATGAGTTGGCGTGCACGAATGATTATTCATTCCTGGAAGACCCAAGCAAACAGGATGATAACCGTTGGTTGAACCGTCCGATCATTGACTGGAAGAAAGCTGCAAAACGTAACGATGCCGGTACTATCGAACATCGGGTGTTCAGTGCACTAAAACACATGATCGCATTGCGTAAATCTATTCCTGAGTTTTACAACGAAAATAACTACCAACTGGTCAAGAATGAAAATCAGCATGTATTTTCATTCCTACGTGAACGTGACTGGCACAAAACCTTGGTGCTGATGAATATGTCAGCTCAACAGCAAACGTTGTCGCAAGCTATTCTGGAACAAACTGGTTTTGGTCACTATGTTTACGACCAATATCAGCAGCAAGATGTTGCGCTGGAAAATGGCGTACTCACTTTGGAACCTTTCCAATTCCTCTGGCTGAAACAGAAATAACTCACCCCAAGTGAACTATTGGCCGCCGATTGGCGGTCTTTTTTTATCCAACAGATGGCAGTTGCAGTTTTAACAGATATTCCTGACAGCTGGTTATCCCATCAAAACTTATTATTCTGAGCGGCTATCAAAAAAGTCGGGTCATTCAGAACAATAATGAAAATATGGGATATCAATGAAAACTACTGTTAAAAAAGTCACGTTGGCACTGTCGTTACTGACATCATTTTCAACATTCGCAAATGATCATGTATGTGTTAATGGCGAAGATATGCGGATCAACAATGTGCAGTTCATGGGACATATCAGCAACATATATAGTGCGTTTGGAAAACCGATTAAAACCAATAAATGGTATTACACCGATGGCAATTATTACGTCGTGGATTTGGTTTATCCGGGCGTTACCTTTACTGTCACCGATGCATCCAGCGGCTATGATCGGATTCAGAAAGCTGTGATCACCAAACCAAACATCAAGTTGCCGTCAGGTGTACAAGTGGGAATGCCAGAGAAGCTGCTGCACACACTACTGCATTACAATAGTAACAGCAGTTCACCGTCATCGGCTTCCGTTTGGGCGGGCTGTGGTTGTAGTTGTGAGACGTCAGTTTCGTTTGATATGAGTGGTGATCGGAATGTTTCGCAGATCACGATCGATTATGATTTTGACGATATTTGAAATAATTAAAGGCGAATAACTCAGTTACTCGCTTTTATCATTTTTACTCAAGCATTAATGTCGGCTTTTGCCAGCCATTTTCCTGCCAGGCTTGTAGCACACTAACTATCAAGGCATGGTCATCAAATTCTGGCATGCCAGAAACAGTAATTGAACCGACACAACCAGAACCTAAAATACGAAGCGGAAAGCTGCCACCGTGAGGTGCATAGTCACGATCCGGTAACCCCATTTTACGCTGCAGGTCTGTGTCATCTCGTTTTAAACCTAAACCGATAGCTAACGAGCTGCGCTGTAAGAGTTGTACGACATTCCGTTTACGGCGCGCCCAATCGGCATTACTGGGTGCGCTACCGGGCATGGCACAGACAAATAACACTCGGCCAAAGGCTTCAATTTCAATATGTACAGCAGCTTCGTTTAATGCGGCAGCTAATTGCAATGTGCAGCCTAATTCCCACGCTAACGCTTCGTTGAATACAGGCCATTGCAGAGACTCTTCCTGTTGACGTATCTCACTCAGCGAATCATTTAATTCCAGCAAGTTCATATTTTATCTCCGGATAATGTTGAGCTCATGCATGGCCTGACTATACCCTTCGTAGTTGAAGTCGCAGCATCGTTGACTGCGCTCACTCACCCCAATCACATAACATCGCTATGCTCATAGGGATTCATTCACTTGTCGCCTTGCTGCAACATCAATTACTTTGGGTATATAAGCGTTTTCTTTTCAGGTCTATTCCTGAGCGTATTGTTCTAGTTTTTTGTTCAGTGATTCCGCTAATTCTGTTGGCTCTTCTACCAGATTTTCTTCATCCTGAAGAGGGAATACAGTCACGGCAATACCATCTTGGGTCAGACCATCAGTCCAGCGTTCCAGCCAGATCTTCAGGGTAATTGCTTGTGGCTGATAACGTGCCAGATCGCCAACAGCCCATAGTTTGGCATAGTCTGCATGTGGCCATACTGGCAGGCAGGTTTCATCATTGTCAGAGTTGAGAAACAGCAGGCCGTTATCATCTTTTAATGCCCACAATTCACCGCTGCGGGCGACTTTGCTGATGAAATGCTCATAGCGATAATCAGCGTTTAATCTCAGTGCGGCATTGCGTTCCAGGTCTGTCAGTTCGTAGCTCATACATTGTCTCAAAAAATAGATAGATAAGTGGTTATGATCCCATCTGTTGGTCTGCTTGTCCAAAACAGAATACGATTGCGTATTAAGTGGCGATTACAATCTGATCTCGTCCTTGATTTTTAGCCTGATAAAGTGCGTTATCTGCTTGAGAATAGAGCTGTTGGTTGGTTTGATCTACGACCCAAGTTGCTAACCCAGCGCTGCAAGTGATTCGGATCTCGATCTGTTTCCAATTAAAATGATGATGTCGCAACACCGATAGAATGCGCTCTAATACCAACGTCGCTTCTTGCTGATCGGTGTTACCCATGATCAGGAAAAATTCCTCGCCACCAATACGCCCCAAACAATCCAATTTTCTGATCTGTTGTTGGCATAACAACGCAAACTCTTTTAACACCAGATCGCCAGCGGCATGCCCCCAAGTATCATTCACATTTTTGAAATGGTCGAGATCGAGTACTGCTACAGATAAAGGCGATGATTGCCGGTTGGCGCGAACTATCTCGGTATCCAGACATTCCATTACTTTGCGGCGGTTAAATAATCCCGTCAGCGGGTCGCGTTCTGCGAGAAAACGCAGATTTTCTTCCTGATTTCTTTGGTCGGTGGTGTCATAAGTGATGTCGACAATTCCCGTTACATTATGCTGTTGATCAAAGCAGGGGATATACGCGCCATGAACAAATTTGATCGGGCTGTCGGCACTTGGGCCATGATCATCAAAGTGCTGCGTTTCGCCCTGCAATGCCTTGTGCATCAGGTTCATATGCCGTTCTTTCAGCGCTGGTGGCAAGATATCGCTAACGTAAGAACCCTCGATGTCGGAACGGGAAATACCAAGGTGTTGTTCGTAATATTGATTGGCGATAACAAATTGTAGATTGGTATTCAGCAAAGAAACAAAGCAGGGCATTGCGTCAATCATGGTTCTCAATTGGGAGTATTGCAGCGCCGATAATTGCTCTTGTTTGACTTTGCGGGTGATGTTGTAAATACAGTGAACAAAACCACCGGATGGTAAAGGCTGATGTTTAAATTCTAACGTATCACCATCGTGCTTGACCCGTGTGTAGTGTAGCTGGCGCTCTGCAATTGCTTTAGTAAGTTCAATAAACCAAAGTCGTGATAACCCCTGTGTGTCGCTCCATGCTGAAAGTAGCTCGATGTAATTAACTGGCTGCGGGTTTGGGTATTCTAAGAAAAACAGTTTTTGACAGAAGGCGTTGTAATAACCGAGCATTCCCTGCGCATCAACAAATAACACGCCATGATCCACAACGTTAAGATATTCTTCGGCATTAAAATCAAGAGGTGGTAGCCGTGGAGATGGCGAATTAGGTGTTGTCATTGTTGATCCCTATGAATCATCCTGAAATTTTTCCTCTTAACGTAAAGAATAGAATGCTTATATAGATAAGATCAGGATTTCAGAGCCAATTTTGATCGAATGGTTTATTTATTCGCCATATAGAGTCGAAGCGTCAAAAAAGGCTTGCTTGTTTCGAGCTCTCTGACTAATATCCGCCCCACTGACGCGGGATGGAGCAGCTCGGTAGCTCGTCGGGCTCATAACCCGAAGGTCGTAGGTTCAAATCCTGCTCCCGCAACCAAATCAGGAAAGGCCGCTTTTAACAGCGGCCTTTTTCATTTCGGTTAATTTAGACCCGTGTATCATCATGTTGTTCAAATGAATATGCATCTGGTTTGGGCTAGCTGATTACACAACTGTTTGATGAAACAGATAGCTGATTGATTTGTTATCACTAAATTAATTGCAATAAAAACCTTGCTAATTCAATAATTTCAGATTATTATTCTCTTACTGGCGCGGGATGGAGCAGCTCGGTAGCTCGTCGGGCTCATAACCCGAAGGTCGTAGGTTCAAATCCTGCTCCCGCAACCAAATCAGAAAAGGCCGCTTTTTAAAGCGGCCTTTTTTATCGTTCAAATTTCCTATAATTGTCTCAATCGCTGCTCTTATCTTGAGGCTCTGTTGTTTGTAATTCAGCTTCCTCCAGCCATTCCTGCCACACAGCTATTAGCACTGCCAATATGACCGGGCCAAGAAATAACCCCACCAAACCGAATGCGGTCAATCCACCAAGTACCCCAAACATAACCAGTAAAAAAGGAATTCGGGTTGCATTACTGATCACCATAGGTCGAACCAAGTTATCTACGGAGCTGACCGCTAAGGTTCCCCATAAGAACAGAATAATGCCATCAAGATAATTTCCTTCTGCTAATAAAAGTACTGATACAGTCACCCAAACAAAGGGGGCGCCGAATGGAATTAATGCAGCTAGTGCTGTTAATGCACCCAGCAGCATCGGGGCGGGAATTCCAGTCCACCAATATCCGAGACCTGCGACAAAACCTTGAGCCAATGCGGTGGCGATTAGCCCCCAAACGACAGCTTTTGTCATTCCACCGACGGCTGTCAGATAGTTATCGATCCGTGCGCCAAGGAAACGAAATAACACCTGATGAACTTGCCTCAAGACATGGTTGCCATCCCGAAATAAGAAAAAGAGCGTGATCAGCGCAAAGCCCATCTTGGCGGCATTACGCCCTACGTCGCCTAAAACGGTTACTAGTTGATTTGAGCTTTCGCTAATCCATGTTGAGATTTTAGCCTGAAAGGCTGCCGGGTTAGCGGTCATTTGGGTAAACAGATCGTTTAGCCAATTCCCCAACCAAGGTAATGTACGAATATATTTAGGTAGTTCCGGCGGGGCTTGTGTCACTCGGGCACTCAGTTCGACAAAGACCAAACTCACTTCATTCTTTAGTAACGAAAGCATCCACAATGTTGGTAAAACGAATGCTGCCGTGAGTAAAAGTGTCATGAGTAATGCGCTCAGCGTTTTACCTTGATGAATATATTTGCGTATTAGCAAAAAGAGCGGCCAGGTGGCATAGGCGATGATCATGGCCCAAGCAACGGGAACAATAAAAGGTTGCAGTACGATATAACCGAGGATGAGTAAGCCGCCTAATAATAAGCCAACAATCGTACGGCGAATAAAACGAGCGGTGACCTGATCAAGCATGGTGATTTCCTGCTAAGTCATGAATTGTAGAAAACAATTTTTACATCAACATAATTATAGTGACGGATGTTTTCGCATGATGCTTATTCTCCGAGCTATCATTTGAATGGAATAAACTGTTGTCATAAAAATGTAATAAGTGAAGTGGGTGCTATAGTCTAAAATCAAATTTTAGTTACAAATACAGAGGGTCATAGTTTCCTATGTCTATCAATCGTTCATTACGTAGTCAATTGCTCACATTGCAAGGAGCTAGCGTCTTCCTCGTCATTCTTATTGCATTATTTTGTTTCCGATATTTGTCTCAGGCTGTCACTGCTTATAGTGATCTGATGTCTGGAACGCTTAAATCCTCTCAAATGGTAGATACTGCAAATCTGGAATTTAAAATTCAGGTGCAGGAATGGAAAAATGTTCTGTTACGGGGGAAGAAACAGGAAAGTCTGGATAAGTACTGGAAGCAGTTTGAGTCTCAGGAATCGAAAGTTAATGCTCAATTGACGGCATTACAAACATTGGCCACAAATCAAAATGATCCGGCGTTAGTTTCTCAAATAAAAGAACTGCTTGATGAACATACACAATTAGGCGTTGCCTATCGTAAAGGCAAAGATGTTTTTTTAGCGGCCGGAGCTGATCCAACGGTAGGAGACAAAGCGGTAACGGGTATTGACCGTGGTGCAAGTGACAAAATGTCTGCACTGGTTAAATTGTTACATGGAAAAGCCGACAAAGAATCATTACTTATCCGTGAACATGCTAATAACGCTATTTTCCTTGGCATTGCTACTATTATTGCCTCGAGTGTCTTGGTGATTTTATTTGGTATCTGGCTGATCAATCGTCGGATTATTCACCCGATCCGTGACGTGATTGGTTATATAACGCAACTCAGTCAGGGTCATTTCGAACGCGGCTTCCAGATCCAACGGCAAGATGAATTAGGTTCATTGGCTAAAGCGGCTAATATCCTGCGCGATTCTTTATTTAGTACATTCACCCAACTGAAACAAAGTATCGATCAGCTCGATCAATCCAGCTCAAAACTAAAAAGCACCTCCAGTATTATGGCTGGCAGTGCCCGTGACCAATTAGGGCGGACTGATTTAGTCGCGACAGCAATGCATGAAATGTCTGCCACTGCCCAGGATGTAGCTCATAGTGCAGAGACAGCCGCAGTCGCTGCAAATCAAGCTGATCGCGCAGCGCAAGAGGGCGAGCAGGTGATGCAGTCAACCATCACCATGATTACCCGAATGAGTAGCGAGATCGAAAATACTGCCGGTGTTATTCAGCAGTTAGATGAAGATAGTCGCCGGATCAGCACGGTATTAGAAGTGATCCGCAATATTGCCGAACAGACTAATTTACTCGCATTAAATGCGGCCATTGAAGCTGCGAGAGCTGGTGAACATGGGCGAGGCTTCGCGGTTGTTGCGGATGAAGTTCGTACATTGGCAAAACGTACTGCAGATTCTACGGCTGAAATTAATACCATCATCACAACTGTACAAAGTGGAACCAAAGATGCGGTACAGGCTATTGCGAGTAGCCGGTTATTGAGTGGTGATAGTGTTGAAAAAGTCACTGAAGCGGGTGACATGTTGCAACAAATTACGGCAGCAATCAGTGAAATTCATAATATGACTCAGCAGATAGCAACAGCAGCTGAAGAACAAACATCGGTCGTTGAAGATATTTCTCGCAACTTAATTGAGATTAAAGATATTGCTACTGACAATCAGGACAATGCGAATGTGACTGAGGGAACGAGTCATCAATTACATATTATTTCGTCTGAATTGCACCAGACTATGCATAAGCTGATGAACTAAGTGGTATTTTTCTATCATCGTGGCACTAATCGCCCATCAACCAGATGGATCTGCCGATCAGCCACTTTGGCAAACTCTGCATCGTGTGTAACTGCGATAATTGCGCACTGATGATTTTGGGTCAGGTCATGCAATATAGTGCGGACATTTATGCTCGATTTGGTGTCCAACGCCCCCGTTGGTTCATCGGCTAAAATTAATACCGGATCGTTTGCTAAGGCTCGGACAACGGCGACTCGCTGCCGCTGCCCGCCGGAAAGCTGACTGGGCAATTTGTGCTGATGCTCTTGCATGCCCAGATTTTTCAGCAACTGACTTGCCTTCTTTTTTGCTTGTTGTTCAGAAAGCTGACCCAGTTTTCGCATCGGTAACATGACATTTTCCAGCGAAGAGAATTCTGCCAGCAAGAAATGAAACTGAAAGACAAAACCAATTCGCTGTAGCCGGATCTGGGCGAGTCGATTATCGCTAAACTGACTGGTTTCTTCCTCATCCAACCATAATTTGCCGGAAGTAGGCGAATCCAACAGACCAAGCAGATACAGTAACGACGATTTGCCCGAACCGGAAGGGCCCATGATCGCCACGAACTCGCTTTGCCCAATGCTAATATCAATATCCTGAACCAGCGTGACGGGAATTTCATTGGGTAAGATCCGGGTAAGTTTTTCCGTGCGCAGGACATTTTTCATTCGGCACCTCGCAAAATATCAACTGGCCGAACGCGGCCGCCTTTACGTGCGGGTAACCAGGCTGCAAATAAAGCTGATAGCATCGCAAAGGCGATGGCAATCAAGATCTGGTCCGTGCTCCAATCTATGGGTAAGAAGGCGCGAGTTGTATTAAACGGGCTTTTAATGGCAATTCGGCTCAAGCCATACATAAACGACAGGCCGACCACCGAACCAGAAATGCTGCCGATCAAACCCAAAATGGCGCCTTCAATCAGAAATATGCGTTCAATATCACGGGCCTCAAAACCGATCGATTTCAAGATGGCGATATCTTTGGTTTTTTCCAGTACGACGGTAGAGATGACGTTATAAATACCAAACGAGGCGACAAGTAAGATGGCGCTGACCACGCTATACATGATCAGATTACGGATCAGTACCAGATTCATCAGATCCTGACTGGCTTCCTGCCACGACTGGGTTTTATAACCGAGCTCCCGTTCAATTTGATGGGCAACTACTGCGGATTGCTGTGGGTCTTGCAGTTTTAAGATAAACCGATTGGCGACATTGGGGCGCTCTAACAGGTTTTGTACCCGGTTTAATAATGCAAAGGTTTGTGATTCGTCGTAGTTGGTGGTGCCGGTATTAAATAACCCGACAATCTTCATAAGATGTATCGTCCCGGATGGTGATGTAATGGAAAGCTTATCACCCATTTTGAGTTGGAATTTATCGGCCAGACCGATGCCAATAATGATGCCATTGGGATTCGCAGACAGGCTATCGAGCGAGCCAGTCACGAAATAATGTTCTATCCGGCTGACATTTTTCATCTGCTCCGGTTTTATTCCGGTAATAGAAACGCCGCGCGTCATACCAGCAAATGACGCGATCACCTGTCCTTGTAATACCGCGGCAATTTGTAAATCCGTGCGACGAGCAATTAACGCTAATTTCTCTTTATATTGGCGGATGCCGCGTAGTTCGGTTCGCGGTTTCATACCATGAATATCGGCAATAGCGGTGGGGAAGGCGATTTGGATCGGTTGCTGGCGAGGGTGTCGATATTCGTCATACACGGTGACATGCGGTGAGTTGTCTACTAACCGTTGCATAAAGTCGTTTTCGGAACCGCGCATCATGGCTGAAATCGCGAGAAAGAACGAGACGCCTAAGGTAATGCCAAGTACTGAGACAATAGTTTGCCGCCGCCGCGATAACAAGTGGCTGATCGCGATTGAAGCGGCAAGGCTCATGACTGCGCTCCCGTTGTTTCCTGTAATTTGGCACTAACGGGTTGGTTTGCTTTTAAAGAGAGTGGCGGGTCAACAATCAGTAGATCTTTCTCAGAAAGTCCTTCTGTTATTTCTGTTTTATCCGCATTTTTGGCCCCGATTTTCACTGGTTGCTGAACGGCTTTACCTGCTTTGAACAACCAGACCGTGTTATTGATAAGCGCCGAGTTCGGGAGCAATAGTGCATTCTCTCGCTGCGCCGTGATGATATTGGCTTCTGCCGTCATGCCAATTAAAAACGGTGTGCTGGCAGGTAAGATGACACGAACCCGATAACTGCGAGTCACCGCGTCACCTTTCGGCGTGATATCGGAAACGGTGGCATGGAAGACTTGCCCTGAAAAAGCATCGGTCGTGATCAGCACCGGCTGACCGGGTTTAACGGCAGGAATATCTTCTTCATCCACATCGACGACTAAACGCAGCGGCGTATCGGCCTTCCGCAGATAAAATACCGGCTGATTAACCGGAATATAATCGCCAATTTCACCATCACGACGAATGATTTCACCATCAATTGGGCTGAATAAGGTCAGTGAGTTGACCTGCACTTGAAAACGTTGGGTGACGGCTTTTGCGGCATCGGCATCGGCTCGCGCTTGTTCCAGCAATTCAACACTAGTGGCGCCGCGTTGGTATAACTTCTCTATCCGGGAAACATGTTGTTCCGCATTGCGCTGCCGAATACGCATTTCCTGCAGGTTGGCTTGTAATTCTGCATCGTCAAACCGGGCGAGGATCTGACCCGTTTTGATTTTTGCACCTTCATCCGCTGCTAATGCAACTAATCGAGCTGCCCGCTCAGGTGCAATGCGAACTGTCACGCTCGATTCGACTGTGCCAGTGGCATATACCGCCTCTATCGCTTGACCGCGGCTAGGGTGTGTAACCATGACAGATGGTGGTTTTTGGAGATAAAAAATACCTGCTGTTATACAGAGCAACAGTACTAACGAACCCACCACCTTGCGCCAGGTCAACACAGGCTTCCCCTGATTTCATTCAAGTCTGCATTAAGTATAGTTAGTGTTGATTTCAGCGTAGTGAGCTGGGGCGTGTTCAATTAAATTAGGAATTGTTAATTTAAGTAAACTATACTTATAACGACATTCACCTGAATGCGAACAACTCTTTTTCTCTTCGTAAAGTAGAGGAATTTAAAATGCTATCAAATATGCTTGTTAAGTCTGCATTGGTTGGTTTGGTATTGCTTCCTTTTGCCGGTCTGGCCGCAGAAAAAGCAACACCAGCTGTACCAGCCACCAAAGCTGTGCCGGCGACTCCTGCAGTGCCGGCTGAAAAAGAGACTATCTTTGGATCGCAATTAATGACCGCTGAAGAGCGGACTGCTTTCCGCACACAAATGCAAAATGCGACCACTGAAGAGGAACGTCAGAAAATTCGTCTCGAACATCGCAAACAAATGCTGGAACGTGCTAAAGCCAAAGGTGTGACTTTATCCGATACACCAATGATGAATAGTCAGGGTATCGGTAGTGGTAAAGCAACCGGCATGGGAATGGGTGGCGGAATGATGAATAACAGCGGTAAAGGATCTGGAAAAGGTAAAAACTAACCGCATCAAGGCCGAGAGTATAAGAACAATCCGAAGTCAGACCGTTGGTCGGCTTCGGATTTTTTATTGATAACTAAAATCAAAAAACAGCTCCTTTCCTGCCCGCGCAATGTTGTATGATGAGATCAAGATCAAATCTGGTCGTTTTTTTCGGCTGGCAGTTTCACTTTATTTTTTAGCTATAAAACGCTGAGGTATAAGGACATTATGAAGAAAGTGTACAATTTCTGTGCTGGTCCGGCTATGTTGCCGGTGGAAGTGATGCAGCAAGCACAAAGCGAATTCATTGATTTCGCCGGTTTAGGTGTTTCTGTGATGGAACTTTCCCACCGTGGCAAGGAATACATGGCGCTGGCAGCGGAAGCTGAGCAAGATCTGCGCGATCTGCTGAACGTACCGGATAACTATAAAGTATTGTTCATGCATGGCGGTGGTCGTGGCCAATTCGCAGCAGTTCCAATGAATCTGTTGGGTGGCGATAACAAGAAAGCGGATTACCTGATCTCTGGCGTATGGTCTAAAGCGGCACTGACTGAAGCACATAAATATGCGGATGCCGTTGCTGTAGCTGGTGTGCAGAAAGATGAACAGGGTCGTTTTACGCTGATCGAAAAACCACAGTTCCGCGCTGATGCCGCTTATGTTCACTACTGTCCAAATGAAACCATTGAAGGTATCGAGATGTTCGATATTCCTGATACCGGTGATATTCCTTTGGTGGCAGACCTTTCTTCTACTATTCTTTCTCGCCCGATCGATGTTTCTAAGTTCGGTATCATCTATGCTGGCGCACAAAAGAATATCGGCCCTTCTGGTCTGTGTATTGCTATTGTTCGTGACGATCTGCTGAATCAGGCGCGTGCTGATGTGCCGGCGATTTTTGATTACAAACTGACGGCTTAAAACGACTCCATGTTCAACACGCCGCCAACTTATGCATGGTATCTGGCGGGTCTGGTGTTCAAATGGCTGAAACGTATTGGTGGCTTGGAAGCCATGAATAAGCTGAATCAGGAAAAAGCCGATTATCTGTATAACTATATTGATAACAGCTCTTTCTACAGCAATAACGTGGACCCTAAATGTCGTTCACGCATGAACGTTGCTTTCCATCTGGCTAATCCAGAACTGGACGCTGCATTCCTGACCGAATCAAAAGCCGCAGGTTTGATGGCGCTGAAAGGTCACCGTATTGCAGGTGGTATGCGTGCGAGTATCTACAACGCAATGCCGCTGGAAGGTGTTAAAGCGTTGGTTAGCTTTATGGACGAGTTTGCTAAGAAACACGCTTAAGCAACAAATCAGTCTGAAATCTAGTGTGATTTAAGACGGCGTTCCTCCGCGCTGCAGTGTAAAATAAAAGAAGAGGATAACGCCGGATTATCCGGCGTTATTTTTATGCGGAATGCATGAGCGTCGCTCATTGCCCGAACAATAAGAATTTTTTGTTGTAACAGGAATATTATGAAAACCCTGACTCTGGAACCGATTGCGCGCGTTGAAGGGACGGTTAACCTGCCTGGATCCAAGAGCGTCTCCAATCGTGCATTATTGCTGGCGGCACTGGCTCATGGAACGACTCGCCTGACTAATTTGCTGGATAGCGATGATATCCGCCATATGTTGAACGCCCTGAAAACATTGGGTGTCAAATATGAACTTTCTGCAGATAAAACAGCCTGTACAGTGCATGGTTTAGGGCGTTCGTTCACTTC
>JAYSBB010000010.1:0-38703 GCA_041915645.1 Tolumonas sp. | reverse complement strand
AGCTATCAGCAATGATGAAATAGATCTTGCTCTGACCTTCTTTCATGCGAGAAACATAGTCAGTCAGGCTGACAGTCTGTGCATTGCTGTCGTTGTGGGTAGAAGCAAACCGCAGCAATTTCGCGATCTCTTCACGATTGCCCCAATCTTCCGCCGGACCTTCTTTCAGCACGTTACCGAATTCACCCCAGAATTTCTGGTATTGCTCGGCATCGTCTTTCGACATTTTATCCAACATGCTCAATACGCGTTTGGTACAGGCTTTACGCAGTTGCGCAGTGATTTTGTTGTCTTGCAGAATTTCACGCGATACGTTCAGTGGCAGATCGTTAGAATCGAGCACACCTTTTACAAAACGCAGATAAGTTGGCATGAACTGTTCAGCGTCATCCATGATGAATACACGCTGTACGTACAGTTTCAGACCATGTTTCTGCTCACGGTTCCACATATCCCAAGGTGCACGAACCGGAATATACAGCAGACTGGTGTACTCCATGTTGCCTTCAACACGGTTGTGCGACCAGGTCAGTGGCTCTTCGTAATCGTGCGATACGTGTTTGTAGAATTCTTTATATTCTTCGTCTTTGATCTCTTTGGCAGAACGTGTCCACAGTGCAGTAGCACGGTTGACCTGTTCCCAAGCCCCTTCTGTGGCTGGTTTATCTTCACCTTCCGCCGCTTCTGGCGCTTTCCACAGCTCTACCGGAATGCTGATATGGTCAGAATATTTGCCGATCACGGAACGCAGACGATAATCGTCAAGGAATTCGGTTTCATCTTCTTTCAGATGCAGGATCACATCAGTACCACGGCTGTCTTTAGTCACCTCAGCCACGGTAAAGCTACCGTCACCGACAGATTCCCAACGAACCGCTTTGTCATGTGTCTGACCAGCAATACGGCTGATCACAGTGACTTTGTCTGCCACGATAAAAGCAGAGTAGAAACCCACACCAAACTGACCAATCAGCTGGGAGTCTTTACTCTGATCACCGCTCAGATTTTGGAAGAAATCTTTGGTGCCGGAACGGGCGATGGTGCCCAGATGCTGAATAGCATCTTCACGGCTCATACCGATACCGTTATCGGAAATGGTTAGGGTACGCTGTTCTTTATCGATCAACAGACGAACATGCAGCTGACCATCATTTTCATATAAATCAGCATCGGACAACGCTTTGAAACGCAACTTATCAGCCGCATCTGCCGCGTTAGAGATCAGTTCACGCAGGAAAACCTCTTTGTTGGAATAGAGGCTGTGCGCCATCAGGTTCAACAGTTGTTTAACTTCAGTCTGAAACCCATGGGTTTCCATATGAACAGTTTCTGTCATCTTGCTTTCCTTGATTTACGGGGAAGTTCTAGTACAGGAAACAAGATGGGGATGAATGGCAAATTTTCAAGTCAGGAAAATTCACCGCTATGAAAGAAAAGATTATTCCAGCGGACGGCGGCCACTCAATGAATGCGATAGCGTCATGCCATCCACCAGCTCTAACTCACCACCAACCGGCACACCATGTGCGATACGGGTGACACTGATCTGATATTGTTTGGCCATGCTGGCAATATAAAATGCGGTGGCATCACCTTCGATGGTAGGGTTGGTTGCCAGAATAATTTCCTGCCACTGTCCGCTTTGTAACAGCTCATCCAGTTTATCGAGCCCTAACTCTTTTGGGCCGATGCCATCTAACGGCGACAAGTGCCCCATCAGCACAAAATAACGCCCGGAATAGTGATGGGTCTGCTCAATCGCCGCAACATCCGCCGGTGTTTCCACGATACACAACTGACCATTTTCAGCACGTTTTTGATTGGCACAGATGTCACACAACGTATTTTCCGTAAAAGTACGGCAGTGCTGACAGTGCCCGATTTCGGTCAACGCCCGTTGCAGGGTTTGCCCTAATTGCAGACCACGTTTACGTTCCCGTTCCAGCAATTGAAATGCCATACGCTGGGCTGATTTTGGTCCAACACCAGGCAATATCTGTAATTCACGGATCAAGGAATCAAGTAACGGGCTGAACTTCATGCGTGACACATCCACATAAAAACAAACTAAGAAATGAAAACAGGCCGTAGAATTACTACGACCTGTCAGATACGAACAAAAGTTGGTATCAGATCAAAATGGCATTTTGAAGCCAGGCGGCAACTGCATACCACCGGTGATATCGGCCATTTTGGCTTTATTTTGTTCTTCTGCACGACGAACTGCATCGTTGAAAGCAGCAGCAATCAAGTCTTCCAGCATTTCTTGATCATCTTCCATCAGGCTAGGATCAATCGAAACACGGCGCACATTGTGGCTACCGGTGATGGTGATCTTAACCATGCCAGCGCCTGACTCGCCAGTGACTTCCATCTTTGCCACTTCTTCCTGCATTTTCTGCATGCGCTCTTGCATCATTTGCGCCTGCTTCATCAAATTGCCCATTCCACCTTTACCGAACATGTTTCCTCACTATCTATTTGGTTGTGGTTGTGCCCGCATCACTCATTAGACGCGGTGGTATCTGTTTTCAGTGGTTGAATAGTACCATCATCCAGTGTGGCACCAAACCGCTGCTGTAAAAACTGTACATTCGGATCAGCCAGCAATAATGCTTCAGCATCTTGCTGTAAGCGAACTCGTTCCTGCTGCTCAATTTCTGCCGGACAAGCCTGCGCCAATTGCATAACCGGCTCGACCTGCAAATTAACCGGTTGCGGTAAGCTCGCGGATATCGCTTCCGCTAACTCTTGGATCATCCTAGGTTGTGCCAGATGCCGAGCTTCATTGCGGATCTGTAAATGCCAGTTATCCGTCTGCTGATTGGTGATAACCGCCTGCATAGCCAACTGACGCACACGCCCACCCACAGGCAATTTAGCAACGGTCTGCGCCCACGAATCTGCACTACGGGCCAGTAATTCATTACTGTGCCATATCGCTTCATCATCTTCATCAATGACCGGCTGAGAACTGGCCGTTGAATGATTAGATGGCATAACAGGCGCCACCGGCTGCACCGAATCAATTTTCCGGACTCTGGCTGGTGATGATGCCGTCGGCATCGGTGCATCCGAGATGCTATCGGTTGCGATAAACGCATCCTGATATGCATCCAGCGGTGGTAACTCCCACGGCGGTAAATCATCATTCAGGTTATTTGACGGCGTAACTGCTCGTACAACAGGTGGAGATGATACAACTGCAGCAGGCACAGATAACGGCGCAGCTTCAACTCGTGGTTTTGGAGTATAAACAGGTGCAGCAGAAGCATTTGACGACACTGTCGTTGACGAATAGCTATCCGGCTGACTTTCTGCTTGTTGACGCCGGCTACGCAGCTGGTTTCGTAGCCGCAACACATCCTGCACGCCGGTATTTTGTGTTTCAGTGGCTGATGTTGGTTGTATAGCAACAGGATCTGCTGATACGACTGGTTGCGCCTGAACTTGCTGCGGTGCATTAACAGGTTGAGCAATCTCGGCGAATGGCTGCATCTGATTTGCGGCTTGCGCCATGATCTCGGCTTGCTCTTGCAGCAACTTGGCATGCATTGCCAAATCTTCCATCACACTCTCTTGTGCTATCGGGGCCGCGGCAGGAGGTGCAATCACCACTGTTTTAGATAAGGCGGGTGTCGTCAACGACGGTGCGATCTTCGCAGAACTTGCCTTTTGCTGACCATCTACGGCTACTTGTTCTTGTGAACGTGGTGCAAACGCCAACATCCGCAGCAATGTCATTTCCAAGGCGCTGCGACCATCCGGCGCTAATGGCAACTCTTTACGACCATTCAAGGCAATCTGGTAATAAAGCTGTAACTCTTCCGGCGGAATTTGCTCCGCCAGTTGCTGCAACTCTTCTGCATCATCTGCTGTCGGATCAGTTTGTTGCCCCAGCAATTGCCACATCGCAGTACGATGTAACAGACTCGCTAACTCAACGTGCAATTGATCATAATCGGGCGCTAATTCAGCTAGCGCACCGACTTGTTGCATTAGCAACGCGCCATTTCGTGTTGCCAGTAACGACAGTAGGATATACAGCTGACGATGATCCAACGTACCCAGCATTTGCTGCACAGTTTCAGCTTGCAACTGACCATTTCCATAGGCGATCGCTTGATCACTTAGGCTTAATGCGTCACGCATACTACCTTGTGCCGCTTTTGCCAATAAACTCAGCGCAGCAGGTGCATAAGGCAATGCTTCCGCTTGCAACACGCGTTGTAATTGTTCAACGATCTGTTCCCGAGTCAGTGCTTTTAGATGAAATTGCAGACAACGAGACAGAATAGTGACCGGTAATTTTTGCGGATCGGTAGTCGCCAGCAGAAACTTCACATGTTCCGGCGGCTCTTCCAGTGTTTTCAATAACGCATTAAAACTATGCCGCGACAACATATGCACTTCGTCGATCAGATAGATCTTAAAGCGCCCACGTGCAGGGCGATATTGCACGTTATCCAGCAGCTCACGGGTGTCTTCGACTTTTGTACGCGATGCCGCGTCGATTTCTAATAAATCGACAAAATTACCCTGATCAATTTCACGGCAAGCACTGCATTGCCCACAAGGCCGGGAGGTGATCCCGGTTTCGCAGTTCAGACATTTTGCCAAAATACGCGCGATAGTGGTTTTCCCCACCCCGCGCGTACCACTGAACAGATAAGCATGATGCAAACGACCTTGGTCCAATGCATTGGCTAACGCCTGTAATACATGCTGCTGCCCCATAACTTCATGAAAATTACGTGGGCGCCATTTACGAGCAAGAACCTGATATGCCATATCTGCCTGTTAACGGATCAATGTCCGGGAAAATCAACCAATTTAAGAACTTTCACACCCATTGCAGTTAACCGTTCCTCACCACCTAAATCTGGCAATGAAATAACAAATGCTGCATGTTCAACAATACCACCCGCCTGGCGGATCATTTTAATGGTTGCTTCAACGGTACCACCGGTTGCCAGCAAATCATCCACAACTAATACTTTCTCACCCGGTTTGATGGCATCACAGTGCATCTGTAAACAATCTTCACCATATTCCAGCTGATAGTTTTGCTCCAGCACAGAACGAGGCAATTTTCCCGGTTTACGCACCGGAATAAAACCGAGCTGTAACGCATAAGCTAGCGGTGCGCCAAAAATAAAACCTCGCGCTTCTGTGCCAACTACTTTATCAAACGACATGGACTGATAGTGTTCTTTTAGCAGTTCGATTGTCTGATGAAATCCCTGAGGATGCTCAACCAAACTGGTGACATCACGAAACAAGATCCCTGGTTTCGGATAATCAGGAATGGTAGCAATACAGGATTGAATGAAATCTAGCGTGTTACGGTTCATGGTATGTGTGTTTCTGAGGATAAAATCAAAACACGTAGGGTATCAGTCTATAGATTGAATGCAATGTCTGCGCATCAGATGTCATTTTAAGCGCACAAAAATAAAGCCGCCCGAAGGCGGCTTCACGACAACCAACTAATTTCAGACGAAATTAGAAGTTGTATTGCAGACCAACATAGTAGTTGTCGTCTTGGTTAGCAACTTCGTTGATTTTGTATTCGGTGTACGCTTTAGCTTTAGCTGTGATGTCGTACTGTGCACCCAATACATAGTATTTAGCAGTTTCAGCATCGTAGTTGTGCGGATCAACCAGACCGTAGCCAGCAACCAGAGTTACAGCTGGCAGTACTTTATAAGTACCAGTTACAGTCCAAACGGTGTCTTTTTCATCAGCCAGATCATGTTTCAATTGACCGTAAGTGCTTGCCAGATAGAAAGCATCGTAGGTATAACCCAGACCAGCAGCATACTGTTCATCAGTGTAGCTTTCACCAGCTACTTCACCTGATTTAGCTTGATAAGCAATAACTGGTTTCAGGCTTGATACGTCGTCCAGTTTAACAGTGTAACCAGCTGCTGCAGAATATTGGTTTTGTACTTTAGTGTTAACACCTTTTTCTTTTGCTGCATCAGCAAAAGAAATGCTAGAACGCAGATCCCAGCCATCAGCAATATATGTAACTTTAGCTGAATCATCCCAACGAGAGTCAAACTGGTTTTCAACCAGACCTGAATATTCATTGTAAACGTCAGTTACATCAGACAGTTCAACATACGCGCTATCTTGAGTACCTACAGTGGCCTGAACACCGTTACCAAAATCTGCACCAGCGAAAGCATAGCGATCAGTAAATTTGTTACCATCTGCAGCTTCAGCAGCAACCTGCCATTCCAGTTTACCGATCAAAGAAACATCTGAACCAGTTGCCCATTTACCATTAACACCTAAACGAGCAGTAGTGTCACCACCGAAGTTATCAGCTTTACCCGCTGTAGCCGCATTGTACTCAGGAGATGTAGTATCAGTGGTTGCATTGTTGATTTGACCAGCCAGATATTGGATACGACCGTATACGTCTACTTGCTGACCATCTTTATCGAATACAACAGCTGCGTTAGCAGATGCAGCGAACAGAGAGGAGGTTACTACTGCCAGGAGAGTCTTTTTCATAATTAAATGCCTACTGTAATTAAACATTGAGTTTATTTTTATTTCCCTGTGCGATAGCACATGAATGCTATCTCTATGTGAATCTAACAAGAAAATGTGATGACATCAACACTTTGTATATCAACTTAAATAACATTAATTAAGTGGTGCAATTGCCTGTTTTTGACCACCAAATTAGTGCAAAAAAATGTAAATTGAAAAAATTTCTATATATATAAAATTTATTGATAATATAAATACCCAAATTTAAGTGATATTGCGCACATTAAAATAGCAAAAAAGAGACTCAATCGAGATGATTCATTTTCACTCACTATTGCTCTAGTCACGCAGAAGATTAGAATGTCTGTCTAGAAATAACCGTTATCAAGGATTAGTTATGACTTTGCTGTTCCGCAATAAGCTGTCCCAAGCCGTAGGTGTACTGACATTATTTATTTGTACCGCAGCACTAGCTGACACAACTGTTACCGTCCCTCGTCCATACGCTACATATCTGGTAGATGGTAAGTCTTACAAAGCAAATGACGCTGACATTACATTATCCGCAGGTGATCATCAGTTAGTGATCCGTTTTGAGGGAAATTACAGCAAACGAGAAAATATTGACATGGTCACTGGAGAACCTCTGGTCGTCAACTTTACATCTAACGGTAAAGAAGAGTTAACATTTGATTTGCCTATAATACGTGAGTCATACATGGCAAAATATTTTCTGAAAAAACAAAAGATCCATCTGATCGATAAAAATACTAAAACGATAAAGAAAGCAGATATTTTTGAGTTACCGAAAAAAGAAGGCTTACAGATTGGTCGTGATTATCAGGAAGAGCTTCTGGCAATGGGAAAAGCATTCCAGCAACCCATTATAAATGAAGATGGCTCGATTTTTGTCAACGGTACCGTTCAAACTGGTAACAATAGTGCAGCAGCCGTAATCGGTAGCAAAAATCTTCAATCTTTGGAGATGCTGAAATATTGGTATAACCGTGCTGATCCGCAAGCGCGTAAAGCATTTCAACATTGGATCATTACTCAGCAATAACTAAATTGCGCCTAATAAAAAAGGCTGCATAAGCAGCCTTTTAACCATTAAGAAAATCTTACTCTTTTAACTTATCGAACATTGAGCGAGTTACTAGCACTACACCATTCTCACTGCGGTGGAAACGTCTTGCATCTTCCGCTGGGTTTTCACCAATAATAGTTCCTGGTGGGATATTGCAATGTTTATCAATAATTACTTTGCGTAAACGACTGCCTCGACCTATCACCACATCTGGGAATATAACTGCACCATCTAATGTACAACCAGAATGCACCCGTACACCTGAGAACAATACTGAGTTGTGAATAATAGATCCGCTGACGATACAACCACCGGAAAGTACTGAGTTTAAGGTGCTACCGGATTGACCATTAAAATCCTGCACAAATTTTGCTGGCGGTAACTGGCGTTGATTAGTCCAAATTGGCCAGCTTTCATCATACAAATCCAGTTCTGGTACGACAGAAGCCAGATCCATATTGGCTTCCCAGAAAGAGTCTACTGTTCCGACATCACGCCAGTAGCACTGACTTTCCTTATCTTCATGATCTTTGCAACCAACACAAGACATACTGAAAGGATGGGCATACGCGATGCCTTGCTTAACTACTTTCGGAATAATGTCCATACCGAAATCACGGCGAGAACCTTCGTCTTGCTGATCTTCTTCCAATAATTGATACAAGTAATCCGCGTCAAAGACATATACGCCCATTGATGCCAGAGAAACTTCAGGATTACCCGGTACAGTTGGCGGATCAGCTGGTTTCTCTACAAACTGAGTAATTTGGCGGTTTTCATCAATATCCATTACACCAAAAGCAGTAGCTTCATGTTTAGGCACTTCAATACATGCCACAGTCACTTTACCACCCAAGCGCACATGATCCAGCAACATGCTCGCGTAATCCATTTTATAAACATGGTCGCCAGCAAGTACTAACACATACTTAGGAGTGTAATCGCGGATAATATCCACGTTTTGATAGACTGCATCCGCAGTACCACGATACCAATTCACCTCATCCAAACGCTGTTGTGCTGGAAGCAAATCGATAAATTCATTCATTTGATAACGCAGGAAAGACCAACCAGCCTGAATATGACGAAGAAGACTGTGGGATTTATATTGTGTAACCACGCCTACGCGAGTGATACCTGAGTTAATACAATTAGAGAGTGCGAAATCAATAATTCGGAATTTACCACCGAAATGTACCGCTGGTTTTGCTCTATTATCAGTCAGTTGCTTCAACCGACTGCCTCTTCCTCCCGCCAGAACCAATGCCAGAGTTTGGTTAATTGCTTCCCTGGCCTGAGTCATGCCCTGCGGATCTACTGAAACCATAAAAACCTCCCGTGATAACAACTAAAAGACACGTTTGGTTGCCAAATGGAGCGAGCTCGTTCATTATCAATCCATTGCAACGTAACTATAATGTTCTCTAAATGAAACAAGTTCCATTCGAGAGATCACGAATCTACGTTTATTGCTGATAATTCTTCGATTTTGTTACTCAGAGCACACCCGTATCAGTAAAAAGCGAGTTTTTTTCTAAGTAATGTTGTCAGCTAGCAGAAAAGAATTGTTTATGTTTTATGCTATAAGGATAGGACAAAGAGTAGAAAAAATAAACGAGGAGCCATGGATGAAAGAACAAAGTATCTATCAAAAGCAGTGGCTATCCTTAGCCATTATTTTGCTGCTAGCCGTCGCCATCAATACAGTCGTTATTTACTATTCATTTGCTGATTATGCAGGTAGCAGTCTAATACTGATATCTAACGGATTATTGATACTATCGTTATTAACTCTGCATTGGTTCGGGCAATCTTTATTGAGAAAAGCCGAATCAAAAACCGCATCATTACTCCTTGAAAATCAACCTTCACCTAAGATTTTTCCACTTCTTTCTTCTGTTATCCAACGCCACCAGGATTCTCTGCAGCAAGATATAAACAAAATAAAGAGTCTTAATTCAGAATTGGAACACAAGGCTTTACAAGATAATTTGACCTGTCTCCAAAACCGTAGCGCATTTCGTAAACATCTAACTGAATTTTTGCAGCAGGAAAATCAATCTGAGCAAGCATGTCTGTGCCTTATTCGTTCGACCGAATTAACTAGCATTAACCACCAACGAGGTCGTGTCGCCGGAGATCAATACCTACAGGCTATAGCTGAAATAGTGCAATATGTTGGACATCGCTTTTCTACTGAATATGTTTATCGTTTATCCAGTAGCGACTATGCCATTTTAATCAAAAATATAACGCTATCGATCGCACCAATTTTAGGCAAAGAACTTAAACAATTATTTGATAATTTCCAGCTACAAATGTCGGTGGATAGTGCCGCATATACTGGCATTACCTTCCTCCGACCAGGACAATTACCAGAGCAAGCTTTATCCAGAGCGGATTTAGCATTAGCAAAAGCTCAAACCAGTGTCGTTAATGGTTGGTATGTACAAGAACTTGATGCAGACGATGCATTTCAAGGGGAAAGTCATTGGCGGCAAGCGATTCAATTTATAATTGAATCGCGAAATGTTACTTTCAACGGTCAGGCTATCCAACCATTAAATATGGCTGTAAACAATTATATTCAGATTATTCCGCGGTTTATTGGACAAAAACAGCAAGCTCTACCTACTGAAACAGTTTATGCCATGGCTATGCGACATGGCATCATGAGTAAATTAGAGGAGTTGGTTGTAGAGAATATGCTGCAGCAACATAAATTCCATACTGAGAATATAGCTCGATGGGGTTTGAATCTCAGTGTAAATGCATTATTCAACTCATCATTCATGATCTGGTTAGAACGCATTTTATTGCGAGAACAAGAAATAGCACCCAACCTAGTGTTTGAAATTGATGAGGAAATACTTGATTGCCATCTTGCCGCCAGTATTCGTATGTTTGAAATGTTGCGCAGAGTCGGCAGTCGCTCCTGTATTTCCAAATTCGGCAGAGGAATGGGGTCTTTCCGCCTGTATCGTGAGTTACGGCCTGATTATATCAAACTAGACTCAGCACTAATTGATACCATTGAACGTGACAGTGCAAGCCAACAATTCATACGTATGATTGTTGAAATTTCACATCGTATGGGTTGTGTAGTTATTGCAGAAGGTGTTGAAAACATGTCTCAACGAGAAACGCTGGAACGTATGTATATAGATGGCATTCAAGGTCAATTAGTCTCGAAGGTTATACAACTGTAGCGACCAGTTACGAAACTCTCTGTATTTTCAGTAAATTGTTTTTAAAAGGCATTGTTGCAATTTACAGAGGGTTTGATACTATCAGCGGCGTTTCAGTAATGGCGGCCTGGTGGGTCCTCTCGCATCAATAGTTCGTGAATTCGGTCAGGTCCGGAAGGAAGCAGCCGCAGCGGATGACTTGAGTGCCGAGATGTGGCTTATCAGGCCGCCGCCCTTTCCGGTATAACTGTAAGTGATATTGGCGAAAACATCTCAAGATAAAACCATTCAAAGTTGATATTGCATTGCCTGCCGTCGTTTATCGGCATACATAGCCAATAACTCGGCCTGACTTTTGCCCGCGTTGTCATAAAACAATGCCCCACCCTCTTGCAACGCCGCAAACCGAATATTGATGCACTGTTCAACAAAATCCAATCGTTGTAAAGTCAAAGCGGTACAGCTTTTGCCGTGCAGATCATCTTCGATATCCAGTGCGTGCGAGCGGAAACCCTCCATCTCGAATAAGCTTGCCAGCGAAACCGGATCTTGCAACATACGTTGCCAGCGCCCGATGAAAGTAGCAACCCACTCCAGCACTGTGGTACTAGCACCATGCGTTGTCAACCAAGCCAATTTCTGCTGATAGACTTCGATTGCCACTACTTTCAACTCACGAAACAAAACCAGTTGTTCCGCTTCGCTCATCACATTGCGCTGCCGCAACAGCCAGCCGAAAAAATGGCGGGTCTCAAAGCGTTCACAGGCATGGAACAAAGGATCGCTCTGACCATTGCTATTGAAATCGGTCAGCGGATCAAACGGGTACATGTAACCAAAGTCGAACAACCAGATTCGCCCCTGATCCTCAATGATATTCCCCGGGCAAAGATCCCATTCCATTAAGCCTGCTTCTTCACAAGCGACAGCCGTGGTCAGGATCTGCCGGAAAATATCCGCACTGAAGTGATCCAATGGTAGTCCCGGCAACCAGGGTGAAAGAATGATTCCTTGCTGATAATCAGCATATAGGGTCGGCACGATATGTTCGAATCGCTCGCTCCAAATCGGATCAGCTTTAAGTCGAGTGAAATCGGCTCGGCGTTGTACCTCGTTTAGAAAGGATGTTTCGCCATCGATGTTGAGTACTTTAGCCTCTGGTCGTCGTTGTTTGAGAGTGTAATGAACTCCCGCAACACTCAAATGCAGCACCCGTGCCGTCAGGCCCCCTTCAAAGTATTCAACGACCAGCGGAGAGTCAGGCGTCAGTGCTGCCAGTTCGGCGGGTGACATGGGGCAGTTGGCGCTATCCCCTACGATCAGATTTTGGCCACTGGCAGCAAAAGCCAATTGTGCTTGTTGACGGGCAGTAACATGGGCATTCAAGGAAACCTTCCTGCAGGAGATGGCAAAGACACAAATGGATAAGATGTTATCCTGATGCATGCATTCTAACCAGTCAGGCGGTTATCAACTGCATTCGTACCCACAAATCTTTCCATTTGCCTGGTTTAGTTGGCTATCTATGCCGGAAGAAAGGTTATACAACAACGCAGATTGGAGACGGAAGACCAATGTGGGTAATGGTAATAAGGTGGGACAAGCTACAAATGATCTTGGATCTTACCTATCAGCTCTTCCATATCAAAGAGCTTGATGCACCGCCGATTTCCAGAATCAATGCTGTAGTGTTTTAATAACCAATTGATTTAGTAGTATTCAAAAATAAGAGCTAACCTTCAAATACAGTTGAATCGCCTAAATTTTTTCTTAATTCTTGCCAAATCTTAGCTGATTCAGAACCATACTGACGAACAATACTTCTCGCTGTTTCAAAAGCACCGCTTTCCGCCAATGCAGCTAGTTGATCATAAAATTTCATAGCTAACATCCGCGCAGCAGCGTCAGTGAAATAATATCGCCCCACACGACGATAAAGGCTCTTGAAGCCATTAAAGATCAACGCATAGATCGGGTTACCGGACGCTAAAGCCAGTACGTGATAAAGCTGGTAATCAAAATCAATATAAGCTTCTGCGGAATCATCAAGTTCGGTACGGGTTGCAAGAACAGATAATACCGATGATGCATCACGTTTGAGTGCGGCATAAATGAAAATAACGCTGATATTGGTCCGGGCAGAAAATAGCTGCTCAACCAACTGAGGTAGTTTTTCCTGCTCTAATTTCGCCAGAGTATCCAAAATTCCCAGACTGGATGTTTCCCAGAAATTATTAACTTTGGTTGGTTTACCATGTTGAATCGTTAACCAGCCATCGCGCGCCAGTCGCTGTAAGACTTCACGTAACGTGGTTCTTGTTACGCCAATCAATTCAGATAACTCTCGTTCCGCAGGCAAAATAGTACCCGGCGCATAGCGATGATTCCAAATTGATTTGATTATGTACTCTTCAGCGAGCCCGGCAGGACTCTGAGCCTTAAACACGGTGTGTGGCCTTATTTAGTTAACACTTGGAAATCATAGCAAAGGCAGCTAGTAGTGACTATGAAATCGGCCACTATTTATGAATTAAATCAACGGGAGCTAATTTGCAGCTCCCGTTTCTAGGTATTATTCCGCTGCAGCTTGCTGTTTGGCGTGAGCAGCTTTCAATAATGGTTGTAATTCACCCTGCTGGAACATTTCCAACATAATGTCGCAGCCACCAATCAACTCACCATCAACCCACAATTGTGGAAAAGTTGGCCAATTGGCATATTTAGGCAACTCTGCACGGATATCTGGGTTTTGCAGAATATCGACATAGGCAAAAGGAACGCCACAAGCCATCAACGCTTGTGATGCCTGCGATGAGAAGCCACAGCTTGGCAACTTTGGCGAGCCCTTCATATACAACAGGATTGGGTTTTCTGCGATTTGTTGCTTGATCTTCTCAATAGTTTCCATGATTGCCCCTCTTAAACTGAAATCGAACTGATTTTACTCTATCACTACGGCTTAACAACGTTACCTTTTATAAGGTTATAGCCTAGCTATGGTCTGACAATGCCACTATCTTTTAACTGACGTAAGTAAAATGTTAAATTTTTTACAACAATATGTAGTATATAAGAGTTAAAATTTGCTATAAATCAATTTAGCAAGAAGGTCTGACCTATAGAGACCGTTAATCAAAGAGGAGAGTTTGCAATGGCTTTTGAATTACCGGCACTGCCTTACGAAAAAAATGCTCTGGCACCGCACATTTCTCAAGAAACACTGGAATACCACTACGGTAAACACCATAACACTTATGTTGTTAACCTGAACAACCTGATCCCAGGTACTGAATTTGAAAACAAAACTCTGGAAGAGATCATCAAGACCTCCAGCGGTGGTATTTTCAATAACGCAGCTCAAGTATGGAACCACACCTTCTATTGGCATTCATTGTCACCAAATGGCGGTGGCGAACCAACAGGTCCATTAGCTGATGCGATCAATGCTGCTTTTGGTTCTTTCGAAAAATTCAAAGAAGATTTCACTAAATCAGCCGTCACTAACTTCGGTTCTGGCTGGACTTGGCTGGTGAAAAAAGCAGATGGTACTCTGGCTATCCAGAACACCTCAAATGCAGGTTGCCCTATCACTGACGGCGTAACGCCAGTCCTGACTGTAGACGTATGGGAACATGCTTACTACATCGACTTCCGTAATCTGCGTCCAAAATATCTGGAAACCTTCTGGGCTCTGGCTAACTGGGACTTTGCTGCGGAAAACTTCGCTGCATAACACCATAACCCAGCAATAAAAAAGGCTCTGTAAAAAGAGCCTTTTTTGTATTTACGAAAAACTGAATTTATTTCCAGCCAGTCACTTCACGTAAACCCGCAGCAATATCCGCCAGAGAACGCACAGTTTTCACGCCCGCTTCTTCTAACGCCGCAAACTTCTCAGCTGCCGTGCCTTTACCACCGGCAATAATGGCACCGGCATGACCCATGCGTTTGCCCGCTGGCGCTGTCACACCCGCGATGTAAGAAACGACCGGTTTGGTCACGTTGGCTTTGATGAATGCCGCCGCTTCTTCTTCTGCAGTACCACCGATTTCACCAATCATCACGATCGCTTCAGTCTGTGGATCATCTTGGAACAGCTTCAGAATATCGATGAAATTCGAACCAGGGATCGGATCGCCACCAATACCGACACAAGTGGACTGACCAAAGTCCGCATCGGTGGTCTGTTTCACCGCTTCATAGGTCAGCGTGCCAGAGCGGGAGACGATACCTACTTTACCCGGCAAGTGAATGTGCCCCGGCATGATGCCGATCTTGCATTCACCCGGCGTAATGACGCCTGGACAGTTCGGACCGATCATACGCACGCCAGTTTCTTCCAGACGGCATTTCACCTGCAGCATATCCAGTGTTGGAATACCTTCAGTGATACAGACAATCAGTTCGATACCCGCATCAATAGCTTCTAAAATCGCATCTTTGCAAAATGGTGCCGGTACATAAATCACGGATGCCGTCGCACCGGTTGCTTCCACCGCATCACGCACGGTGTTAAACACCGGCAAACCTAAATGCGTTGTGCCACCTTTACCCGGCGAAGTGCCACCCACCATTTGCGTGCCGTAGGCAATCGCTTGTTCAGAATGGAAGGTACCTTGTGAACCGGTAAAACCCTGGCAGATAACTTTAGTCTCTTTGTTGATCAGAACGCTCATGCCACGGCCTCCGCTGCTTTAACGACTTGTACCGCAGCATCGGTCAGACTGGTTGCTGCAATAATGTTTAATCCACTTTCCGCCAGCTTCTGAGAACCCAGCTCAGCATTGTTACCTTCCAGACGCACAACGACCGGCACTTTCACGCCGACTTCGGCTACCGCACCGATGATGCCTTCCGCGATCAGATCACAACGCACGATACCGCCGAAAATGTTAACGAGCACCGCTTTCACTTTGCTGTCAGACAAGATCAGTTTGAAAGCTTCCGTCACACGCTCTTTGGTTGCGCCACCACCCACATCGAGGAAGTTGGCCGGGAAACCACCGTGGTGTTTGATGATGTCCATGGTGCCCATCGCCAAGCCCGCACCGTTCACCATACAGCCGATACTGCCATCAAGGGCCACGTAGTTCAGCTCCCAACGCGCCGCTTCAACTTCACGTGGATCGTCTTGTGACTCATCGTTCCAGGCTTTCAGTTTTGGCTGACGATAGAGTGCATTGCTGTCGATATTGATTTTGCCATCCAGACACAGCAGGTTGCCTTCGCCGGTGATCACCAATGGGTTGATTTCCAGCAGTGCCAGATCACAGGCAACAAACATTTTGCCTAGACCTAAGAAGATCTTGGTGAACTGTTTCAGCTGTTCGGCATTTAAACCGAGTTTGAAACCCAGTTCACGCGCCTGATAGGCTTGCGGGCCAGTCAGCGGATCGAGTGTGGCTTTGTGAATGAGCTCAGGAGTATTGTGAGCCACGGTTTCGATGTCCATGCCGCCTTCGGTGGAGGCCATAAACACCACGCGACGCGTGCTGCGGTCAACCACGGCGCCCAAATACAGCTCTTTAGCGATATTGCCGCAGGTTTCCACCAGAATGGTATTTACTGGCTGACCACTGGCGTCAGTTTGATAAGTCACCAGACGTTTGCCTAACCAATGCTCAGCAAAGTCGCGAACGTCTTGTTCGCTGGAAGCGACTTTCACGCCACCCGCTTTACCACGACCACCAGCATGAACCTGACACTTCACAACCCACTTATCGCCACCCAACTTTTTGGTGGCAGCAACAGCCTCATCAGCAGAAGAACAGGGAATGCCTGAAGGCACAGGCAGGCCATAGTCAGCAAATAATTGCTTGGCCTGATATTCATGCAAATTCATGATAATAGTCCGTTATTCAGGGAGTGGCACAATGCCACTCTCGTTATATTAGATATCCAATAACAACCGTGTAGGGTCTTCCAGTAATGATTTGACATATACCAGAAAGCCAACCGATTCCCGGCCGTCGATGATACGGTGATCATAAGACAGAGCCAAGTACATCATTGGAAGAATTACCACCTGTCCATCCACGGCCATCGGGCGATCCTGGATTTTGTGCATCCCCAGAATTGCACTTTGTGGTGGATTGATGATGGGGGTCGACATCAGCGAACCAAAGACACCGCCGTTAGTGATGGTAAACGTACCGCCGGTTAAATCAGCTACCGAAAGCTTGCCATCGCGGGCTTTATCCGCCAGTGATTTGATACCTTTTTCAATTTCAGCTAACGACAGATCATCACAGTTACGCAGCACTGGCGTCACCAGACCACGCTCTGTGGATACCGCGATGCTGATATCGAAATAGTTGTGATACAGCACATCATTACCATCAATAGAGGCGTTCACTTCTGGGTAACGCTTTAACGCCTCACTGACTGCTTTGACATAAAACGACATGAAACCCAATTTAATGCCATGGCGTTTTTCAAACTGTTCCTGATATTTACTGCGGATCTGCATGATCGGCTGCATGTTGACTTCATTAAAGGTCGTCAGCATCGCTGTGGTGTTTTTGGCTTCCAGCAACCGCTCTGCAATACGCTTACGCAAACGAGTCATTGGCACCCGTTTTTCTTCGCGGCCATTCGATGAAATATCAACCGCTTCAACGTTGGCTATTTCCACAGGAACTGGCATTGGCTGATTATTTTGACTCTGAATGTGCTGAACAACATCCTGACGGGTAATACGGCCACCACGACCGGAACCATGTAAATTCGCCGGATCAACCTCTTCCTCGGCCAGAATGCGGCGGACAGAAGGCGTTAATATATCGCTCGCTCCGGTTTCAGAGACGACAGGTTTCGCCGTCGTTTCTTCGCCGCTGGCTGGTAATGGCTCTAACTCAGCTAAGAGCTGATGCCCTTGCACTGTACTACCGGTCTCAAAGAATTGCTGACTAATGACACCATCCTGTGGTGCCGGTACTTCCAGCACAACTTTGTCAGTCTCAAGATCAACCAACAATTCACCGGCCTTGATGCTATCGCCAATTTTCTTATGCCAGGTACCCACTGTCGCGTCAGAAACGGATTCCGGGAGATCAGGCACCATTATTTGCAAAGTCATGGGTGTATCCTTTTATTTTATTGTCAGTGCTTCTTCGACTAATGTTTTCTGCTGCTGCAGATGCAGCGACATATACCCGACTGCGGGCGCCGCTGATGCCGGACGACCTACATAATTCAGATAAACTGAAGATGGGATCACCCTTCTCATTCTATGCTGGCAGTTATACCAAGCGCCCTGATTCTTAGGCTCTTCCTGGCACCAGACAAAATCTTGCACGTGTTCATAAGGCCGCAGGATCTCCCGCAGTTCCTCTTCTGGGAACGGATAAAGCTGCTCAATACGGATAATGGCAACCGCCTTGTTATCCGATTTGCGACGTGCTTCCAATAAATCGTAATAGACCTTACCTGAACAAAGTACAACACGTTGTACCCCTTCTGGTGGAATAACATCGACTTCTGCAATCGCGTTTTGGAAACGGCCTTCTGCAAATTCTTGTAACGATGAAACGGCAAGCGGATGTCGCAACAGCGATTTTGGTGTAAATACCACCAGAGGCCGGCGCATTGGACGTAACATTTGCCGACGCAATAAATGATAGATCTGCGCAGGCGTGGTCGGCATACAGACTTGCATATTATGTTGCGCACACATCTGCAGATAGCGCTCAGGGCGGCCTGACGAGTGTTCTGCACCCTGCCCTTCATAACCATGCGGTAACAGCAATACCAGCCCGCACAAACGGCCCCATTTCTGTTCCCCTGAAGAGAGGAACTGGTCAATCACCACTTGTGCACCGTTGGCAAAATCACCAAACTGCGCTTCCCAAAGCGTCAGGCCATCCGGTGTTGCCGTGGCATAACCGTATTCAAAAGCCAGTACCGCTTCTTCCGACAAGACGGAATCGTAAACCCGGAATGGTGCTTGTGCCGGATCAATGTTCATCAGTGGTGTATAGGTCGAACCATCGGTCTGATTATGTAGCACGGCATGACGATGGAAGAAGGTGCCGCGACCTGAATCTTGCCCAGTTAACCGCACCGGGTTTCCATTCATCAGTAAAGTGGCATAAGCCAAATTCTCAGCAAAACCCCAGTCAGCCATTTTTTCTGTTTTGCTCATCAGCAGACGATCTTCATACACCTTCTGCACACGAGACTGTAAAACATGCGTATCAGGGTAGCGACACAGCTTGGCAGCCAGATCACTTAATTTATCCAGCGGATAGGTTGAGTCATACGATTCCTGCCAGTCATGACCCAGAAACGGCGTCCAGTTCTGATGCATCGCAGACATTGGCCGCCATTCTTTGACCACACATTCGCCACGGTCCAGCGCCTGCCGGTAATCGGTCACCATCTGGTTACCGGCATTTTCGTCAATGACACCTTCTTTTACTAATTGCTCAGCGTAGAGTTGGCGTGTTGTAGGATGTTGCCGAATTTTTTGATACATCAACGGCTGTGTGGCGGTGGGTTCATCGGCTTCGTTATGACCATTTCGGCGATAACAAACCAGATCAATCACCACATCACGATGGAAGGTATTACGGAAATCGATCGCAAGTTTGGTCACCCACAGAACCGCTTCCGGATGATCCGCATTCACATGGAAAATAGGTGCCTGTACCATTTTGGCGATATCGGTACAGTAACGGGTAGAACGTGTATCTTTCGAATTCGAGGTAGTAAAGCCAATCTGGTTGTTAATAACAATACGAACCGTACCACCGACACCAAAACCGCGGGTTTGTGACATGTTAAAGGTTTCAGCGACAACACCTTGTCCGGCAATAGCCGAGTCGCCGTGAATGGTGATCGGTAATACTTTATTGAATTCATTGTCATGCAGACGTTCCATGCGGGCACGAACAGAGCCGATAACCACTGGATTCACAATCTCCAGATGCGACGGGTTGAACGCCAAAGCCAAGTGAACATTGCCACCTTCGGTCGCAAAATCAGACGAGAAGCCCATGTGATATTTCACATCACCAGTTCCCCATGCATCGCCATGATGACCCGCGAATTGATCAAACAGCTCTTTCGGGCGTTTACCCAACACGTTCACCAGCATGGTCAGTCGGCCACGGTGCGCCATACCAATGACAATTTCCTTATGCCCGGTGGCGCCAGCCTGACGAATAATCGATTTCACCATCGGGATCAGCATATCGCCGCCTTCCAGCGAAAAGCGTTTTGCACCAGGGAATTTTGCACCGAGATAACGTTCCAAACCCTCAGCGGCGGTCAATTCCTCTAAGGCTTGTTTTTTCGCCTCGGCGGTCCATTTCGGGCGCGCATCTGCCGATTCTAAACGTTCCTGGATCCAGCGTTTTTCCAGCTGCGATGTCATGTGCATAAATTCTGCACCAATCACATCACAATAAGTTTTTTGTAAAGAAGCCAGCAGCTCGCGCAGTGTCATGCGTTCCTGATTAGCCATGAAGCTGCCGATATGAAATTCACGATCCAGATCGGTTGTTTCCAACTGGTAATACGAAAGCTCCAGTTCCGGCACCACTGGATTCGTGGTCAGCCCCAGCGGATCAAGATTGGCGAGCTGATGGCCGGCGTAACGATACGCATTGATGAGTTGTAATACATGGAATTGTTTTTGATCTAAAGCAGCATTACCCGCAACACTGACTGCACGTCGGGGCTGTGTGACTTCCTGACGCAAGCGCTGACGAACCGGCGCATGAGGCTGTTCATTGCTCTGTGGGGCACCCAGCTCCGAAAAACACTGCTGCCACTCTAAGGGCACAGAATTCGGATCAATCAGGTATGACTCATAAAGGTCTTCAACATACGAACTGTTTGCCAGATAAGAAGATCGAATCCAGGTAACGATGGCATCTTCATGCATATTCATTTGGTTTCCTTTGACCGACAGCCAGTCCGGTCATCAGTATTTTTCGTCTGACCGGATGAATCACCTGAAAACGGCACTAATTTCACTCAGTTTTGCCCTCAGGATGAAAAGGTTCCTTTTATATTCAACATATTATGATTGCCTGTTACTGTTACGGCAATCACAGAGCGAATAAGGTAACTTTAATGCTCAAAAAACAATCTTGTTTACTCATTTCTGCCGCTGTTTACGGCTATAAAGCAACAGCCCATTCAGTATATTCAGCTATCCCAATTCATTACAAAAATTTAACCTATTAGAAACACAATTTTATGAACTAAGCTCCCAAACTGTGACCATTCATACATTTAGGTATCGCTATAAAATTGACAAAGTGCATCAGGATGGTTGAAATAAGTGTGACGCAGTAAGGATTTTTTATTGCTATCAAGCGCAATAGCGTTTATACGAACTATAAAGGAACAATACAAAAACGTTTCGCGTAGCTATTACTCGCGACTACCGCTTTTACATTAATTGCAAAGGAGACTTGCCATGGCTAATAAAGTAGCCACCCTGCACATCCCCGGTCAAGAGCCGATCGAATTACCAATCCTGTCTGGGACTGAAGGTCCTGAGGTAATCGATGTCCGCGCATTAGGGGCGCATGGCTATTTCACTTACGATCCAGGTTTCCTGTCGACTGCATCCTGTACTTCAAAGCTCACCTATATTGATGGTGATGCCGGTATTCTGTTGTATCGTGGTTACCCTATTGCTGAACTGGCAAAAGATTCAAACTATCTGGAAGTCTGTTATCTGCTGCTGAACGGCGAACTGCCGAACAAAGAACAGTACGACAAATTCCGTTATATGGTTACTCGCCATACCATGGTGCATGAACAGATCACTTCATTGTTCAAAGCATTCCGTCGTGACTCGCATCCAATGGCCGTTATGTGTGGGGTTGCCGGTGCCTTATCTGCGTTCTACCACGACGAATTAGATATCAGCCATGAACAGCACCGTGAAGTAGCCGCCTATCGTCTGATTTCAAAAATGCCGACTCTGGCTGCGATGTCTTATAAATATTCGATGGGGCAGCCGTTTATCTACCCACGTAATGATCTGAGTTATGCTGGTAACTTCCTGCACATGATGTTTGCTGTGCCTTGTGAAGAATATCGCGTGAACCCGGTCATTGAACGTGCCATGGATATTATCTTTGTACTGCATGCTGACCACGAACAGAACGCATCAACGTCTAGCGTACGTTTGGCCGGTTCTTCTGGTGCCAATCCATTTGCGTGTATCGCGGCAGGTATCGCTTCGCTGTGGGGCCCGGCACATGGCGGTGCCAACGAAGCCTGTCTGAAGATGCTGCAAGAAATCGGCTCTGTTGAGCGTATTCCACATTTCGTGGCGCGCGCTAAAGATAAGAATGATCCATTCCGTCTGATGGGCTTTGGTCACCGTGTTTATCGCAACTACGATCCACGTGCCGTGGTAATGCGTGATACTTGTCATGCTGTATTGCAAGAGTTAAACATCAGCAACCATCCATTACTGGATGTCGCGATGGAACTGGAACGTATTGCACTGTCTGATCCGTATTTCATTGAGAAAAAACTGTACCCGAACGTCGACTTCTATTCAGGTATCATACTGAATGCGATTGGCATTCCAACATCCATGTTTACCGTTATCTTCGCCCTGGCGCGTACCATCGGCTGGATTTCACATTGGTTGGAAATGCAGGCTGATCCAGCCAGCAAAATTGGTCGTCCACGTCAGTTATATACCGGTGCCCCAACTCGTACCGTGTTACCGCTGAGTAAACGTAAGTAGTTGTTATTCATTGCTTAAATATAAAAGGGCAGCGAATCGCTGCCCTGGCGCGTACCATCGGCTGGATTTCACATTGGTTGGAAATACAGGCTGATCCAGCCAGCAAAATTGGTCGTCCACGTCAGTTATATACCGGTGCCCCAACTCGTACCGTGTTACCGCTGAGTAAACGTAAGTAGTTGTTATTCATTGCTTAAATATAAAAGGGCAGCGAATCGCTGCCCTTTCTTTTTACTGCTAAATCTGATTTACGAATACTGAGCAACAAATTCTTCCAGTTTATCCACCATAAAACGTGAACCGACATAAAACGGTGTACGCTGATGCAATTCCGTAGGGTCCAAATCCAGGATCCGCGTCCTGCCCGTAGATGCCTTACCACCCGCCTGTTCTGCCAAGAAGGCAATTGGATTGCACTCATACAACAAACGTAATTTACCTTTCGGCGCATTAGTTCCTGACGGATACATGTAGATACCACCTTTCAATAAATTGCGATGGAAATCAGCTACTAACGAACCAATATAGCGTGATGTATACGGGCGTTTTTCCTGCTCATCTACAGCCTGACAATACTTGATATATTGTTTTACACCCTGAGGGAATTTCAGGTAATGGCCTTCATTAACGGAATAACAATAGCCCTGCTCGGGGATTTTGATATCCGGATGCGATAAACAGAAACAACCAATAGAAGGATCAAGCGTAAAACCATTCACCCCCTGCCCTGTGCTGTACACCAACATGGTTGATGAACCATAAATCACATAACCAGCAGCAACTTGACGGTGACCTGGCTGTAAGAAGTCGGCCAGTGTGGCAGGCTGATCAGAGGGAGTCACTCGACGATAGATAGAAAAAATGGTGCCAACTGACACGTTCACATCAATATTTGATGAACCATCCAATGGATCGATCAGCACGACATACTTTGATTTTTTGCCACTGACCGGGTCGAAAGCAACAAAGTCGTCTTCTTCTTCAGATGCCAAACCACACACTTCACCGCGAGCGGCTAGCGCATCTTTAAATTTCTCATTCGCAAACCAATCCAGTTTTTGCTGATCTTCACCTTGCACGTTGGCCCGACCCATTGCACCGAGAATATCGCTTAAACCGGCCTGATTAATCTCACGATTTACAATTTTGGCGGCTAAACGAATGGAGGCGAGCAAGGAGCTAAGTTCACCAGAGGCATGTGGAAAATCCGCTTGTTTTTTGATGATGAATTCGCCAAGCGTGGTTCCTATTTTCATGATGCTGTCCTTGAGGAGATATGAGCGCAAATTGTTTGCACAATGTTACACTTAGTTACATAAAATGCAAGCAACACAGAAGAATCGATTCAGCATAAGAATACAGAAACAAAAAAGCCAGAGATATCTCTCTGGCTTCTGCTCATTTACGGCGCTGAATCACTATTTCTGTTTAATTTCATCCAGATAGCGACAAACCTTCGCCAGATCTTCAGCAGTATCCACGCCTGCCGGTGGATTTTCTATTGCTACAGCGACATGGATTTTTTCGCCATTCCAGAGCACCCGTAACTGTTCTAATGATTCTATTTGCTCTAATGGGCTGGCAGGCCAACTGACATATTGGCGAATAAATCCGGCGCGATAAGCATAGATACCAATGTGACGCAGAAATGTATGCCGTAGCTGTTTTGGCGTTTGCGCGAAACCATCACGATCCCATGGAATGGTAGCGCGGCTGAAATACAACGCATGACCTTGTTGATCCATCACCACTTTAACAGCATTCGGATTAAACACTTCGTGCTCATCTTCAATCGCAACCGCCAGTGTGGCCATGGGCGCAGTTGTGTTTGCCAGATTGTTCGCTACTTGGCTAATGATCGATGGCGGGATCAATGGTTCATCACCTTGCACATTCACCACAATGGTATCGGGTGCAAAAGCATATTTTTCACATACCTCAGCCAGACGCTCGGTGCCAGACTGATGATGACTGCCAGTCATACAGACATCAACACCTAAAGCAGATACGGCTGCGGCAACTCGCTCATCATCCACCGCTACGATGACTTGGCTGGCACCTGCTTGTTTAGCGCGTTCAACGACCCAGGCAATCATCGGTTTACCGTGAATATCAGCCAATGGTTTTCTAGGTAAACGAGTCGACTGATAACGGGCAGGAATAACAACGACAAAACTCATGATGGCAGCTCATCAGAAGTCAGTTGACGTGCGCGGTTCTCCAGCAATACCGGAATATCATCTTCCACCGGGTATGCCAGTTTATCAGCCCGACAAACTAACTCCGCGCGCTCTTTGTCATAATTCAGTTTGCCTTTACAAATTGGGCAAGCGACGATTTCCAATAATTTATAATCCAGTGCCATGGCGAAGTTCCTTCAGCTGAGCAAGTAATCGGGTAGCAAATTTATCCGGTAATTGCGCGGTGACAGGTAAATACCACCAATTTTCTAACGCAAAGTCCCGGCATTTCACTGCATCTTTTTCTGTCATGATTAGCGGACGTAAAGCAAATCTCTGCTTTAATTCCTCCGCATTAAATTGCTGATGATCAGCATAAGCTACCTGCTGATTTAGCGCATAACCTTGCTGTAATAAACTATTAAAAAACCGGGGCGGATAACCGATGCCAGCCAACGCATCTACTGCACCAGTGATGATGGCTGTATGGTTAGTGCGAACATTCCGTAATGGTGCGGGTTGTAGCGACATTTTGATCTCGTCAGGTCGGGCCTGCCCGCCATTACAGATAACCGCCATGACTTGCCGTAATCGGGAGGGCGTTTCACGTAATGGCCCCATTGGCATTAGCCAGCCGTTTCCTAAACGACGTTCGCCGTCCATCACGGCTAATTCGATATCGCGTTGTAACGCATAGTGCTGCAAACCATCATCACAGATGATGACATCAACACCGCATTGCTCGACCAGTAACTGCACAGCAGCCGCCCGTTGTGGCGCCACAGCGACTGGACAACCGCAGCGCTGATAAATAAGCACCGGTTCATCACCTGCTTCAATTGCTGTAGCCGCAGGATGTAACAAATAAGGATAATGTGGTGCTTTGCCACCATAACCACGACTGACCACACCAGGACAGTAGCCCGCCTTGGTGAGTAAATCCACCAGCCACAACACCACGGGGGTTTTCCCGTTACCGCCAACCGTAATATTACCAACGACAATGACGGGTACCGGTGCTCGATAGCTACGGATCCAACCAGCACGATATAGCTTCCGGCGTGCCGTTGTCAGTAATGCAAACAACAGCGCCAACGGCGCAAACAACCAGTTTACCCAACTACGGCGATACCAAAGCCATTCAATCATGAGGCTTGTGCACCCATTTGTGTGCGACGTAATAAGGCATAAGCACCGCCCATTTCCAGTAATTGATCATGGGTACCACGTTCCACGATCTGGCCTTCATCTACTACCAAAATTTCATCGGCTTTTTCAATCGTCGAAAGACGATGCGCGATCACCAAGGTGGTGCGGTTTTTAGTCAACGATTCCAGTGCGGTTTGAATGCGGCGTTCTGATTCCGAATCTAGTGCCGACGTTGCTTCATCCAGCAACAAAATAGGCATATCACGTAATAAAGCGCGGGCAATCGCCAAACGCTGACGTTGTCCACCCGACAGTGTGGCACCATTTTCACCAATGATGGTGTCGTAACCTTGCGGCATCTTCGTGATAAATTCATCGGCGTTAGCTAACTTGGCCGCTTCGATAATTTGCTCTCGGGTAAACTGCTCTTCTGCTGCGTAGGCTATGTTGTTGGCAACCGAGTCATTAAATAAATGCACATTTTGCGATACCAGTGCAAATTGGCGACGTAAATCACGCAAACGATACTCACAGATATCATGACCATCCAGCAATATCTGGCCTTGCTGAATATCATAAAAGCGCGTTAACAAACTGGCGATCGTACTCTTACCTGAACCTGAACGACCAACCAACGCCACGGTTTTACCCGGTTCAATAGCAAAACTGACCTCGCGCAAAGCGGGAGCATCTTTGGTTGGATACGTAAAAGTAACATTGCGGAATTCGATCTGACCCGCAGCATGGCTCAGTTCACGTTGTCCGTTATCGTTTTCCAACGGTAAATCAATCACATCAAATAAACTTTGGCAGGCTGCAATACCACGTTGGAACTGCACATTCACCTGAGTCAGATTTTTTAACGGTTTCAATAACCCGAATAATGCTGAGATCACTGCAGCAAATGAACCGGCTGTTAATTTGTGGCTAATTTCAGGGAAGGTCGCTAAATAAAGCACCAATGATAATGCCGTAGAAGCAATGAATTGGACGATCGGAGAACCAACTGCATCAGCAACCACCAGCTTCATATTCTGCTGACGCACCGAATTACTTACACGAGTGAAGCGTTCCGCTTCAACTTCTTGTCCACCAAACATTAATACTTCTTTATGACCACGCAGCATTTGTTCTGTCGAGGTGGTGATGTTTCCCATTGCATGTTGCAATTGGCGACTCAGCTTTCTAAACCGTTTACTAATGACAGAGATAAGCACACCAACAATTGGGCCAATCACAAAAAAGATAAGCGACAATTGCCAAGAATAATAGAACATCAAAGCCAGCAAACCGATAACTGTACAACCTTCGCGGATCAGTGATATCAAAGTTGAACTGGCCGCAGAAGAGACTTGCCCGGCATCATAGGTCACTTTAGACAACAAACTACCGGTGTTATTTTTGTCAAAGAAGGACAGCGGCATGCCCATCAAATGGGAAAATACCTTTTGCTGTAGCCGCATCACCACCGTGTTGCCCACCCAAGCCATAAAATAGTCTGAGATAAAGTTACACACACCGCGCATGGCGACCAGCCCCATGATCATCAGCGGCAACCAAATCATGACCGAATGTTCTTTACCGGTTAAACCTTCATCCAGTAATGGTTTTATCAGCGAAAGCATGAAGGTATCCACACCTGCATAACCGACCATACCAATACTGGCAATCACCAGGCCTTTTCTACGTCCGGTGGTATATCCAAGAAGACGTTTCAGAATAGGCCAGCTGGCTTGCGGCGCTGCATCGTGTGCTTTGTGAGACATGAAAGATTCAAACCTTGCTGCAAAATGACCCGTCATTTTAGCGGGTGATCGCCGACTAACCAAGCATCCATCTTCCGATACCAAGGTTGTGAACGACGAAAAGGCTTAATATCCATACTATTTGGGTTAATTTCAAAGCTGATCAAACCATCATTGGCCGTGATCCACTGTTGTGACTGAAGATAACGAGCCACTATTTCCGCATGAGGATGATGCCAGCGGTTCTGATATCCAGCACTGTGTACCACATAATCAGGAGCAACTGCTGCAATAAAAGCCACCGACGAGGATGACCTACTGCCATGATGGGGCGATGACAATATATCGCTGTGCAGCAAACCAGCAGGTAAATTAGTTAATTCCGACTCTGCTTGATGTTGCACATCGCCCGTTAATAATACGCTGTGATTACCGTCACTAATACGCAGTACACAAGAGTCTTCATTGATTTCACCACCCGATGAATTTTGCGGTGACAAGATAGTGAGTTGTAACTGACCCCAGTCCCATTGCTGCCAGCGTTGGCAAATTTGCGTCTCTGTATTTAGTTTTGCGGAAGAGACAATATGCGCCTGAGGATATTTGTGGTTAATGCGCTGCCAGTTCGCCGCATGATCTTTATCGCGATGGCTCACGACCAGATAATCCAGCTGCTGTATTCCACGATATTCCAACAGAGGAAAAATGGCGGCATCAGCCATATTGTATCCACCGGGATACGCATCGCCGGTATCAAACAATAACGCACGATGGCCCTGCGTCACCAGAACTGATAACCCTTGCCCCATATCCAGCATATCGACTCGCCAGTCAGGCTCTGACTCACAACCGGCAAACAATAATCCGCACACGGCTAATAACAACAAACCCAATTCACGCTTTATTACCACCGGAGTAAAACGCCAGATGAGCCAAACTGTTAATCCCCAGAACAGCATTTGTTGTTGATAGGCAGAAAGAGACAGCCAACCTGATCCCCAATGTTGAACCCATTCCAGCATGGACATTAACCAGTGCAACTGCAGATCACACAACCAAAAGCCAAAACGCGCTAATGCGGGGAAAATGGGCACTAATAACCCGGAAACCAGCCCTATAGGTACAATTGAGAAAGTAAACCATGGCCCAGCAGGAATGTTAATTAAGACACTGCTGACACTCAGGCCATCAAACAACAGCAGCTGAAAAGGCAACAGCAACACGGTCATTAACCATTGAATTTGCCACATAGATGGCTTACGCCATAAAAAACCGGCAATACCTAAGATCCCGACCGCAATAAAAGAAAGCCAGCTACCGGCAGAAAATACTGACCAAGGATCAATCGTGAGCATAATGGCTAATGCTATCAACCAGATCCGGATTGCCGACCATTCCCGTTGCCAAAGCCTTAATACCACCCAGATCCCGAGCATGATCAGCGACCTGACGGTGGGTGCAGAAAAATCGGCTAGCGCACTGTATAACAATGCAAACCCCATCCCGATCAACCAATGGATGGCCGGGAACTTTTCCGCAAAACGTTGCAGCAATAAGCGAGACAGCGCCATACCAATCCAGGCAATAAGCCCAATATGCATGCCGGAAATTGCGATGAGATGGATTAATCCGGTATCACGCAATGTCTGCCAGTCGTCTTTATCGACATCCTGTTGTTCACCGTAAATCAACGCCATCAACAATTCGGGTTGATAAAATGCATGCATCAGCTGACGCGATTTATCCAACCATTGATCACGCCAATGATGATCGGCCTGATAGATCAATGCTAGTTGACTGATTGTGCCGGTCGCAGTGATGCCTTGCCCCAACAACCAGCGCTCAGAATTAAATCCGGCTGGATTCCCCAAACCATGGGGTATTTTCAGTTTCGCCAAAATATGGAGCTTATCGCCACGTTTCAGCCGATATTTATTATTGTTTAACGTTAATCGAATTGTCGGCTCAATCCAGTATGTCTGTTGATTGATCTGCTGAGCAGAAACCAAGAGTTGCTGGTGATCTGATTTTTGATAGGCCTGAGTTACAGTTACATTTAGCTCATGTTGCGCTGGTATTTCCAGGTGTTGAGTTTTTAACCAACCCAGTTGCAGGTTAAAAAAAACGACGGCCCAACCAAGACCACATAAAACAGCACCAGAAAATCGATAACGAAACAGTAAGAGCAAACCGATGAGTAAAACTGCACACCCTAACCAATTTGGCGGCAATTCGGGCCAGATCAATGCAGTACAGATACCCAAGGCTATTCCCAGCAGCAACCTTTCCACGATTGATCTCTTAATTAAGTAGTTGAATTGCTATTTTCTCGTTCTGAATAGGCGGCTAAAAGCTGTTGGTTTTTACGTTTCGAGGCTATTTTGCGTTCAAAAAACCAACGATCAGATCTCAGGAGGTTGCTTATTTCACATAAAAGGGAGAAAACTACCCCTGATTTACACACGCACCATCTAATGAGTGTCATAATCGGCCGACATTATGTTGTTGTAGTTTGATGCGTTGTCTCTGACTGATTAGTAAAATAACCATGAGACTACCGGGCAGGAATGGGGTGAAAAATACAATAAGATGGACATTCTAATTTCCATTTTCTCTGATTATGGCTATGTAGCCGTTTTCGTTATGCTGTTGCTTTGTGGTTTTGGCCTACCGATCCCTGAAGATATCACGCTGGTTGCAGGCGGAATAATTGCCGGTTTAGGCTATGCAGATGTGCATACGATGTTTGCCGTATGTATGGCTGGTGTACTGATTGGCGATGGCACTATGTTTACCTTGGGGCATACTTTTGGTCAGCGCATCCTGGCTTTTGCACCAATCAGACGTATTGTGACGCCACACCGCTTTGCTCAGGTGCAGGAAAAATTCGTTAAATATGGTAACTGGGTACTTTTTGTGGCCCGTTTCTTACCTGGTTTACGTTCGCCAATTTTTATCGTGGCAGGTATGAGTCGCCGCATTTCCATTTGGCAATTCATAGTAATGGATGGCCTTGCTGCTTGTATTTCTGTACCCGTCTGGGTTTATCTCGGTGACTATGGTGCGTATAACCGAGATTGGCTACTGCATATGGTTAAACGCGGCCAAACCGGTATCTACTCTCTGCTGGCCTTGGGAATATTGATACTGGTTGTTATGGTTTTACGCCACAGACGCAGTAAACAATAATCTGAGATAAAATAAAAAAACCAGCGGACTCGCTGGTTTTTTTATACGTGAAATTTGAAATTAATGTCCTAGCTCTCTGGCGGGTAATAACTGACTAGCTCGCCAAGCTGGATATACTGTAGCCAGTAAACTCATCAATATAGCAGCCGTCGTCACTACAACCACATCAATCATATGCAGTTCAGATGGCAGAAAATCGATAAAATAGATCTCAGGGTTCAAGAACTGATAACCAATTAATTGCTCCAGTCCGTGAATGATCGATGACAAATATTGGGCCAGTAAACAGCCCAGCAACGCACCACCTCCGGCACCAATCAATCCGTTCACCATGCCTTGCGTCATAAATACCAGCCGGATCTGCCAGTTCCCTGCCCCCATGGTCTTGAGTATCGCGATATCGCCGCGTTTTTCATTTACCGCCATTACCAGTGTCGACACGATATTAAAACACGCGACAGCCACTACCATCAGTAACACCACGTACATGACTGTACGCACCATCTGTATATCCTGATACAGATAACCTTGCGAGGTCATCCAGCTGCGCAAATACATACGATACGGCAATTGATTGGCCGCTTGATACGCGATGGTTTGAGCTGCCAGCACATCATTTACTTCGATGCTTAACCCCTGCACTTCATTTTTCCAACCCAGCATCGATTGCGCATCTTGCAGATGGATATACCCAAGTAAGCCATCTAACTGACCGCCTAATTTCAGCAGACCTACTACGGTAAACTGACGTTGCATGGGTGCCGCAAAAGCTGACTGCGCATTTTTATCCGGCACTTGCATGGTGACACTATCACCAATTTTCACACCGAGCTTTTTGGCAATTTGCTGACCGATGATCACCCCATTTTCACCAGGGCGTAGCGCATCCAGCCCATTGCCAGTCATATAGTTGCCCGCTTGCGAGATCTCTTTTTCTTCAGCAGGTAACACAGCACGTAATTGCGCCGCTTTCATTTTGCCACCAGCTTCCAGCATGCCATTAAGCGAAATCAACGGTGCAACGGCGGTAATTCCAGGCTGTTTTTTTAATACTCGGATAGCTGATGGCCAGTCACTGAAACCACCGGAAACCAGCTCAACTTCCGCATGCGGGATCACCGCCAGCACGCGTTGGCGCAATTCACGCTCAAACCCGTTCATGGCTGATAATCCTAAAATCAGCGCCATTACGCCTAAGGCAATACCAATAATGGACGAGGCAGAAATAAAACTGACAAAACGACTGCTACGGCGCGTGCGGCTATAACGCAAGCCCACAAACAGCGCGAAAGGCTGAAACATTATTCGCCTCCCACTAACGCGCCATCAACCATGTGAACCTGACGATGCAGTTTGCCAGCCAACTCCCTATCGTGTGTGACCACCACAAATGCGGTGCCCAATTCACGGTTAAGCTGGCACATCAGCTCATAAATCGCTGTGGCGCTTTTATGATCCAAATTACCGGTTGGTTCATCGGCTAACACTAAACGTGGTTCATTCACCAATGCGCGGGCAATGGCCACACGTTGACGCTCCCCACCAGATAACTCTGCCGGACGATGCGATATACGATGTGATAACCCCACCCGCCCCAGCATTTCTGTGGCCATCTGCGATGCTTTTTTCACCACCATACCGCCAATCAACAATGGCATCGCCACATTTTCTAATGCCGTGAACTCACCCAACAGATGATGGAATTGATAGACAAAACCCAATTCCCGATTACGAAATTGTGCTTGTTGTTGGCTGTTCCACTGATAAATATCTTGTTGTTCAAACAGCACCGTACCGGATGTGGGGGTATCTAACGCGCCCAATAGATGCAACATGGTGCTTTTACCAGAACCGGAGCTGCCCACAATCGCCAGCATCTCTTTTTGCATAACGGTTAGATTAATGCCGCGTAATACTGGTGTTTCCAGCTCACCTTCCCGATAAGTTTTTATCAGATCCTGACAACGCAACAGGATATTATTCATAACGTAACGCCTCCGCCGGACGAATATGGGCGGCACGATAGGCCGGATACAACGTCGCCATAAAACTCATTAATAATGCCCCAACGGCTATTAGTAGGACTTGGGAGATTTGTAATTCGACTGGCAGACCACCGCCACCAGCATCCATATACAGATTAAGCCCTAACACACGCAGCACCGGATTCAGATAATGTGTCAGCAGCACGCCACCGAGCATGCCAAATACACCACCAAGCACCCCACTCCAGATCCCCTGTACAATGAAGATCTTCATGACAGTCTGACTTTGCATACCCATGGTGCGCAAAATCGCCACTTCACCTTGTTTATCCAATACCACCATGACCAATGCAGAAAGAATATTGAAGGCAGCCACCAGAATGATCAGCACCAACATCAGGCTCATGATGTGTTTTTCCATCGCAACTGCGCGGAACAATTCACCGCGCTCCTGACGCCAGTCTTGAAAGACTAGTGACGATGGCAACTTGGTTTTGGCGATATCGTCAGTCTGAAACGCATCGTCTAACCACACACGCCAGCCAGTGATATTTTCTGGCTGATAACGCAACAAACGTCGGGCATCATCCAGATGGATCAGCGCAATCTGGTCATCTACTGGCGAACCAACATCAAACAGAGCCACCACATGAAACAGACGCTGTGATGGCACTCGTCCCATCGGGGTAAAACGGCTGCCTTCACTGACTAGCACCCGCACTTGATCACCCGGCATAACACCGAGTTTTTGCGCCAGTGCACCGCCCAAGATGATATTAAATTTTCCGGCAACCAACCGTTCCAAGGCGGCATTACCCAGGGTTTGACGTAACAAATCCTGTTTCGGGTAGTTTTGTGGGTCTAAACCCTGTAACGCGATCGGCGCCAAACTACCCGGGCTTTGCACCATACCTTCTGTGGTAATAAAAGGTGCAGCCGCTTGCACATGCGGCAATTGCATAACAGTCTGTTGATATTGTTGCCAATTCGCCAATTGACCTGATTCAGTGGTGATCACCCCATGTGGAACCACACCTAAAATACGGTCCTTCAGCTGAGCCTCAAAGCCATTCATCACGGAGCTGACGACGATCAACGCCAGCACACCGATGGCAATTCCGAAGGTTGAAAATATGGAGATAAAAGAAGCAAATCGATTATCACCTCTGGCGCCAGCGTATCGCAGACCTATTGCCAGACTGACAGGTTGAAAAATGAGTGATTTCACGCTGTTTCCAAGCGTTGCGCAATCCAAGAGTTAGCGGATAATAAAGGTAAGACATCCACTCAACAAGGGGTTCTCCTTGAGCGAGCAATATTTTAGTGTGCATCACTGTTTAACTATCAGTGTGATTCCAATGGAACAAGGTTTTGAATTGCCAGATCATGACACTTTTGAGGCTGAAATTCCGGAACCGTTCAAAATATCCAACACGATTGTGCAGCTGGATTTAAGCAATGCACGCGCGTTACGCAGCATCAGTGATGATATTGGCTATCTGGTGGATGTCATTAACCAGCAATCACGCAAACTGAATCTGCTGATGACGCATATTCTGATGCAGGATGATGACCCGCAATACCGGCATCTGACCTTAAGTTTTGGCGGCAGCCATTTGACCTTTCATACCTCATTGGCGTTGGAAAAAAATCAATTATTACGCCTGAAAATTTTCGTTCGTGAAGAAGCCAGTGCCGTTTATTGCTATGGCCGCGTCACCGATATCGTTGCCGAAGAAGAGCGTTCGCTGATCACTGTCGAATATGCCTTAATTCGGGATGATGATCGTGAGTTATTGATCCGAGCTGGGATGCATGAGCAGTCACGCCAGCTGAAAGAACGAGCAGAAAAAAAATATCAACTAACTTGAAACTGACTAATGACCAATTACTTTTCCTTTTCATTGAGTGCCAAAGCAAATCAACGTCTGACCTTTGGACAGTTAAATGGCAGTAGTCTTTCTCTGGCGATTGCTGAACTGGTAAAAACACAAGAACATCCGGTGGTGTTGCTGGTGCATGACACCCCCACCGCCTTGTATTTAGAGCAGGAAATTAGCTTCCTGCTGGCAGAATCAACGATTCCGGTGCGGTTGTTTCCTGACTGGGAAACCTTGCCTTACGATACGTTCTCGCCGCATCAGGACATCATATCACAACGTATCGAAGCGCTTTATCATCTGCCGCGCATGAAAAAGGGGCTGCTGATCCTGCCTGTAGCGACCCTCATGTTGCGCACCGCACCATCGAGCTTTATTGATGGTCACAGCCTGTTGGTCAAACCCGGTGACAAATTGGATTTAACCAATCTGCGCCGCCGTTTGGAACAGGCCGGTTACAATGCAGTCGAACAGGTATTGGAACACGGGGAATATGCCGCGCGAGGTTCTTTACTCGATCTGTTTCCGATGGGCTCATCACAGCCTTATCGTATTGATTTCTTCGATGATGAAGTCGATACCATCCGAGCATTTGATCCTGACACTCAGCGTTCTCACGATCCGGTAAAAGAGGTTCGACTATTACCCGCCCACGAATTCCCGACTGATAAAAATGCCATTGAAGGCTTCCGCCAACGTTTCCGCGAGCTATTCGATGCCAGCCGGGAACCCGGCTCGGTTTATCAGCAAGTCAGTAAAGGCATGTGGCCGGCGGGCATTGAATATTATCTGCCGCTGTTTTTTGAGCAAACCTCAACCTTGCTGGATTATCTACCCGCTGCCAGCTTGATCCTGACGGTTGGTGATATCCAGCAAGCCAGCGAACAATTCTGGCAAGATGTGCAGCAACGCTATGAAGATCGTCGTTATGATTTAACCCGTCCGCTGTTATCACCAGCAACTTTGTATCTGCCGATAGATCAGCTGTTCGGGGTGTTGAAAGAACGCACGCAGATCCACTGTCAGGCTCTGCCAACAGAAGAAAAAGCTGGCCGCGTTAATCTGCCGGTCAATGCGCTGCCAGAATTGTCCATTGAAGCAAAACAACAAGAGCCGTTAGAAGCACTGCAACGTTTCTTGAGTCTATTTAATGGCCGCGTTTTATTCTCTGTGGAATCCGAAGGACGTCGTGAAGCATTACTGGAATTATTAACGCCACTGCAGATCCAACTACCAATCCTGAGTTCATTTGATGCGTTCGCCAACGGCGCAGATCAATTTGCAATCATAGTCAGCCCGCTGGAGCATGGCTTCATTCTGCCGCAAGCCAATGTGGCGCTGATCTGTGAAAACGATCTGTTTGGTCAGAAAGTTGTCCAACGTCGCCGTCGCGATAAAAAAGCCAGTGCAGGCAGCGATGCGATTGTTCGTAATCTGGCGGAGCTCACCATTGGACAACCCGTCGTGCACCTCGACCATGGTGTTGGCCGTTATGTCGGTCTGCAATCGCTGAATGCCGGTGGCATCGCCGCCGAATATCTCACGTTGGAATACGCAGGTGCTGACAAACTTTATGTGCCGGTAACCTCACTGCATCTCATCAGCCGTTATAGCGGCAGTCAGAATCCGCCATTGCACAAACTCGGTGGTGAAGCCTGGCTGAAAGCGCGGAAAAAAGCCGTTGAAAAAATCCGTGATGTGGCCGCAGAACTCTTGGATGTGTATGCCAAACGAGCCGCCCGACCGGGTCTGGCGTTCCGGCATGATAAACAAGCCTACAGTAAATTTGCCGCCGGATTCCCGTTTGAAGAAACGCCGGATCAGCTCAACGCTATTAATTCCGTGCTCGGTGATATGTGCCAAGCCAAAGCCATGGATCGACTGGTCTGCGGTGATGTCGGTTTTGGTAAAACCGAAGTAGCCATGCGCGCTACTTTTGTGGCGGTGCATGCCGGTAAACAGGTCGCCGTCTTAGTGCCAACCACCCTGCTGGCACAACAGCATTATGAAAACTTCCGCGATCGCTTTGCTAACTGGCCCGTCAATATTGAAGTGATGAGCCGTTTCAAAAGCGCGAAAGAACAAAAAGCAGCCATGGAAGCGCTGGCGGAAGGCAAAATCGATATCATCATCGGCACCCACAAACTGCTGTCCGAAGATATCCGCTTTAAAGATCTGGGTTTGTTGGTGGTCGATGAAGAGCACCGTTTCGGTGTACGTCAGAAAGAAAAGATCAAAGCATTGCGTGCCGATGTCGACATCCTGACCCTGACGGCTACGCCGATCCCACGTACGCTGAATATGGCATTATCCGGTATGCGCGATCTGTCTGTCATCGCCACCCCACCGGCTAAACGATTAGCCATTAAGACCTTTGTACGCCAGCATGACAAAGCCGTGGTACGTGAAGCAATACTGCGTGAATTAAAACGTGGTGGCCAGATTTATTATCTGCACAACAATGTGGAAACCATCGAACAGACAGCCACACAACTCAGTGAACTGGTACCAGAAGCCCGTATCTGCATCGCTCATGGCCAGATGCGGGAGCGAGAACTGGAGCGAGTAATGTCTGATTTCTATCATCAGCGTTACAACCTGTTAGTCTGTACCACGATCATTGAAACCGGCATCGACGTACCGAGCGCCAATACCATCATCATGGATCGCGCCGACCATCTGGGTTTAGCGCAATTGCATCAGTTGCGTGGCCGTGTCGGGCGCTCGCACCACCAGGCCTATGCCTATCTGTTAACGCCGCATCCAAAACAGATGACCAAAGATGCTATCAAACGATTGGAAGCCATTGAATCACTTGAAGATTTGGGCGCCGGTTTTGTGCTGGCAACCCATGATCTGGAGATCCGTGGTGCCGGTGAATTACTGGGGGATGAACAAAGCGGACAAATAGAATCCATTGGTTTCACACTGTATATGGAAATGCTGGAACAAGCCGTTAATGCATTGAAAGAAGGTAAAGAACCATCATTGGATCAACTGCTCTCCGACCATACTGACATCGAATTACGCGTACCGACATTGTTACCGGACGATTATATTCCTGATGTTAATATGCGTCTGTCTATCTACAAACGTATCGCCAGTTGCAATACCCAGGAAGAGATCGATGAACTCAAAATTGAGTTAATTGACCGCTTTGGTTTGTTACCACCGGCAGCACAAAATCTCATTCAGATCTCTCGTTTCCGTCTGTTAGCCAAACCGCTTGGCCTAAAACGAATTGAAATTGCCGATCGCGGTGGTTTTATTGATTTTGCACAAGATACTAAGATCAATCCGATGTTTATCGTTAGTTTGATGCAAACACAACCGCGGCTATACCGTATGGATGGCCCGACCCGTCTGCGGTTTAATCTACCCAGTGATGACGCTAAAACGCGTTTCGCATTGGTAGAGCAAATCCTCGACTCCTTTGCTAAAAACTGTATTTAAGCCTTCAAGCAGACGATACTCACTCAAATGAGTGGGTATCGTTTGATTCCATGACAATAAACTATCACAATGATCTGCTGATAGTGATCCAGCAAGACTTTTCTGATACCCACCTTTCCTCTTTAGAACAACATCTAACATACTGAATAACATTCCACTTTAGTAATAATCAGCCTGTTGTGATCCGTTTATTAGGAAGGATATCACCATGAAAATAGCGCACAAACTGTACTTTCTCATCGCAGTCGGTTTTTTTGGCTGTCTGCTGATAGGCGGTACATCGCTTATCAAAATGGCCAAAATGAATGAAAACATCAGTTATATCACCGACAACAGTATTCCTAGTATCCGTAATTTGAATCAGATTGAAATTAATTTCCTAACTCTACGCACCTATATCATCAGCCACATCACTTATAGTGAAGATGCTCGTGCAATGCGCAGTGCAGAGGAAAAATTACGTGAATTTGAAAAACTAATCGATGAGGAAAAGTAACCGTTCACCCGTCCCCCATTGACAGCCGAATGTGACGATCGTCTCTTGATCCCCTTTTGGGGGTTGATGGATCCTCCCAAGCCGTCAACATAGTCACATGAACAAGAAAAAACTCTTCGAAC
>JAYSBB010000009.1:0-41570 GCA_041915645.1 Tolumonas sp. | reverse complement strand
GGTATCACTGCTGGAGTGTCATCAACAATTCCAGCGTTAACATGAACCGCCGTATGCGGAACCGCACGTACGGTGGTGTGAGAGGACGGCGGGAGTGATCCCGCCTCCTACTCGATTCGGCGATAAAATTTTTGGCAAGAATTAATGACCCGTAAAAGGCTTACGGGCCAATATGTTATTCGTCTTTACCCAGATGAAATGCCGGTAACGAGAGATGCAGGAAAATCGCGGGTACTCGCACACACAGCAGACTGAGCATGCTGGCAAACATAGAGGTAACGTGGCCCATGCCCCATTCCAGCAGTACAACATAAATCGAACCACTCAGCAGACATGCAGTCACATAGACTTCTTTACGTAACACCATCGGAATTTCCCGCGCCAGAATATCCCGCACCACACCACCGGCAACCCCCGTAATACAACCCATGATCACAGCAATAACACCTGAGGTGCCATAACTCAGCGCTTTTTGCGCACCGATCACCACGAACAAGGCCAGCCCGACGGCATCCAACAGTGGTAATACATACCAAGGCCAGCGATGCTGCACACGGGCCACGCCCATACCGACGATGCCAGTCAGCGCAATAGTAAGCAGATAATGCGAGTCTTTGATCCAGAATACCGGTGTGGCGCCAATCAGCAGATCGCGGATCGTACCGCCACCAATCGAGGTTACTGCCGCTAACACCAGCACACCGATAATATCCATCTTCAAACGGCCTGCCACCAACACACCGGAAAAGGCAAAAACCACGGTACCTAACAGGTCGATAAAGTAGATCAGATTGTCGATAAACGCAGGTTGCATGATGTTCTCAAGTTACGATGGAATAAAAAGCCAATTGTAAAAGTTATGTTAACTTAGCTCAATTGACGGCTTGCATAGAATTTGCCTGTGCTTTGCTGGCGATTTCAACTTTGCTGCACATTTGTTCAATGCCCAGCACGATCCGTGGTGATAAACGGTGTAACCAATCGGCATTTAACAAATACAGTTGTTTGTTTTTCACCGCGGTCAGTTGCGGCCATTTCAACCAGTGTTGCAGATCACTGCCATGCTGAGTGGCGAAGATCACTTGTGGATCGGCGGCCAATACTGCTTCTTCCCCTAATTGCGGATATGGCGCTTTACTGGTAGCGAACGGATTTTCCGCGCCGCACATGGTCATGATTTCCTGAATAAATGAGCCATTGGCCACGGTGGTGAGGGGGGGATACCAGAGTTGGTAAAAGGCTTTGATTTTAGGGCGTTGCTGGCTTTGTTGTCGATAGATCTCAAATTTCGTTTCTATTTGAGCTGCGAGCTGATCAGCTTGTTCGTGATGGCCGGTTTTATCGCCTAATAGACGTAATTCCGCCGGTAAATCATCCAGATGCTGTGATTTCAGCAATAACATCGGAATACCCAATGCCTGAATTTGCTGCTGCATTAACGCCTGCGTGGAACCCCAAGCGACGACCAGATCGGGTTTGACGGCCAATAAACTTTCGCTGTTCAGGCTTTGGTAATTCGCTACTTTGGGTAGTTTTTTTACTTCATCGGGATAATCACTGGCTTGATCGGTAGCGATGACCTGCTTACCCGCACCAATCGCGAACAACATCTCGGTAATATGTGGGGTCAGACTGACAATGCGTTGTGGTGCAGCGAAAACATAAGCAGGTAATAACCATAACGCCAGCAAGTAACCAAGCGACCGATTACGCCAGATGAACATAGACATACCATCCATATGTTGCCGCCAATGATAACCAGCACAACCAACCTAAACGGATCAAACGTTGGTAGGCCAATAACAGAGATGCTGATGTCGGTTCTTGTGTACCACCGATACGGGGATAACGGATTTTTTCACCCTGATAAAAACGCGGGCCACCGAGACCGACTTTCAGGTTGGTGCCATAGCCACTGATGAGCATTCCTGTCGTCAGCGCAGGCCAGTAGCGGCATTGGCGAAACGCATTTTTGACGCCGGAAAAACCATGTGGCAGGAAAATTTGAAGTAACACCAGGAGCAGCACAGGGATGGTATTCAAAGTTTGTAACATCCGCGCGCTAAATTCCCCGCATAGCTGGTTAGCCGCCAGTTTCATGTTGCAGCTTTGTGCTAATAACTGGATCAAGCGACAAAACAGCGCACCGTGAATACCCAGCAACAGATAACTAAACGCCACGGTAAACCACTGACTGAGCAGGCGCAGCATACTCATCTCAATACCGGCTTTACACACGCCCATACTGCTCAAGCTTTGCGTGTCACGTAACACCCAACGGCTGAGTTGTAGACGCGCCAAAGCCAGTTTATTTTGTTGTAACAATTGGTGCACGGCCAGCAGACACTCTTTTATAGGCTGACTTTCCAGTAACCAACTGAGTAACAAGGTATCAAACAGCATTTCCCATGGTGCCAGATTACGGATCGACCAACTGGCAATCAAACTGGGGATGATGACGACAAACGGCAGTAACAAACCGGCCAGCCATTGCTGTTTTGGCGCAGCTTGTTTGGGGTTGACGCGGCGCACTAGTCGCTGCAACAGCGGTATTAATGCCGATGGTTTCCATCGAGCAGGAATGGGCATCCAAGCTTCCAGCAATAATGCCGCCAGTAAAATTACTGGCGGTGCATGTAATGCGGTTTGAACCCAAACAGGGATGTTCATGACAACTGGTTCAGCATAGCGACAATCATGGCCGATGAGTTTTTCGCTGCCACTTCCAGATATTCTTCAAAGGTGCTTGGCGATTCCGTACCGGCAATGTCAGACAGTGAACGGATCACCACAAACGGGACTTTGAACTGATGACAAACCTGGGCAATCGCGGCGGCTTCCATTTCAACAGCCATCATGGTTGGAAAGGTTTGGCGCAGTTGTGCGATACGTTGTGGATCGCACATGAATTGATCGCCGGTACAAATCAAACCGACACGACTTTGCAGATCAGGGAATTGGTGCATCACCTGTTCTGCCACGTCGATCAATTTACGATCTGACGCAAACGCCGCCGGTTGTTGTGGCAATTGGCCTGGTTCATAACCAAAAGCCGTGACATCCACATCGTGGTGACGCACGTCATTGGAAATGACCACATCACCCACATGCAATTCAGGGTCAAAGCCGCCCGCAGAGCCGGTATTGATCACACAATCGGGCGCAAAACGTTCCAGTAAAATGGTGGTGGCAATGCTGGCCGCCACTTTACCAATGCCGGAACGCGTCAAGATCACCTGATGACCGGCTAATTCACCGCTGTAAAATTCGCAGCCTGCGACAGTGATGGTTTCACGATTGTTGATCTGTTCACGCAAAATGGCGACTTCCGGCTCCATTGCGCCGATGATTCCTATTTTCATCACTACCTCAAAGAGTTCGCCATGCTGTGATGGCCAAAATATGTTGTGCTTGATCATAACAATATCCACCGGCAGTGACGAGCCTGCAGCGATGCGGGATGGCCGCTTTTCCCCTACAATAGTGGGCTAATTTTCAGGAGTCGTCATGCAAATACATTTTTTGGTCAATACCTTCGGTCAGGATCTCCTTCAGCGTTATGGCGAGAAGATCCACAAACTGACGTTGCATGGCGCGTTTACCTGCCCCAACCGTGATGGCACGCTGGGTAAAGGCGGCTGCACTTTTTGTAATGTCGCCTCGTTTGCTGATGAAACTACTCAGCAACTCTCTATCCGCGAGCAACTGACCGCACGCAAAGGGGAAATTGTTCGTGCGCAGCGTTATTTAGCCTATTTTCAAGCATACACCAGCACCTATGCCGAAGTGGCTTACCTGAAAAAAATGTATGAAGAAGCGCTGCAGGTTGCAGATATGGTGGGGCTGTGTGTTGGTACCCGCCCGGATTGTGTGCCCGATGCGGTACTTGATCTGCTCAGCAGTTATCAGCAACAAGGTTTAGAGATCTGGCTGGAGTTGGGTTTACAGAGTGCGCATGCTGATACCTTAAAACGCATCAATCGTGGTCACGACTATCAAGCCTATGTCGATGCGGTGGAACGCGCGCGGGCACGAAATTTGAAAATCTGCACCCATCTCATCATTGGTTTACCGGGCGAAGGGCAGGCCGAGTGTCTGGATACACTGCAACAAGTGGTTGCGACAGGCACAGACGGTATCAAGTTACATCCGCTGCATATTGTGGAAGGTAGCACCATGGCGAAAGCGTGGCGTGCGGGTCGTCTGAATGCGTTAACGCAAACCGAATATGTGGCGATTGCGGCCGAGATGATCCGGCATACACCACCGGAAGTGGTATTCCATCGTGTTACTGCATCCGCCCGTCGACCTACCTTGTTAGCCCCCGATTGGTGTGAAGGGCGCTGGAGTGTGATGATTGAGATGGACCGTTATCTGAAACAACACGGCGGACAGGGCAGTGCGCTGGGCCGCGCCTTTCAATTTCCAAGCTAGGAAGCGCGCACATTACCCGCTATGCTGATCTGGCTTAGTTTTTTCGCCACGGGCATAGGAATGGGATAGCGCAATGCGACAAATCAAAACATGGGTGCAGCTTTACGTCGACTGGATCACCCGCATCGGCATCATTCGATTCAGTCTGTTGTTAGCATTCTGCATTATTTCTATTGCAGTCGTGATCCAAGGCACCATCACGTTACTACTACGTGGCGTGATCGATGTGGTCGATCTGGTGCGCTCGGTCTTCTTTGGTCTGTTGGTTACGCCGTGGGCCGCGTATTTCTTGACCGCCGTTATTGATGAATTGGAAGATTCCCGGCGTCGTCTGACCGATATGGTACATAAGTTACAGGTCATGCGTGAACGTGATCAGGCTTTGAACCAGCGGCTGCACAGTAATATCAGCCAATTAAATAGCCAGATTGAAGAAACTCGCCGTGCTGAAGCCGCACGCTTGCGCGTATTAAGCGAACTGGAAGCCGAAGCTATCCAGCGTGAAAAAGCTCAGAAAGAGCTGGAAGAACAAAGTGCCCTATTGCGTTCCTTTCTCGACAGTTCCCCCGATCTGGTATTCTACCGTAACGAACGCGAAGAGTTCCTCAGTTGTAATAAAGCTCTGGAAACGCTGCTTGGGCGCAGCCGTAATGAGATCATTGGCCGCACACCGTATGGTGTTTACGAGCCGCAAATGGCAGAACAAATTATCAGCCATGATCGGGAAGTGTTTGAACAAAATCGCCCGATCACTTACGAGTTATGGTTCCCTTATCCGGATGGTCGTCGTGCCTGTTTTGAAATGCGCCAAGTGCCGTTTTTTGCCGCCCATGGTGAACGGCTCGGTCTGGTTGGTTTTGGCCGCGACATTACCGAACACAAGCGTTATCAAGATGAACTGGAAAAGGCCAGCCAGGATAAAACCACCTTTATCTCGACCATCAGCCATGAGTTGCGCACCCCGTTAAACGGTGTGGTCGGCTTAAGCCATATTTTGCTCGACACCCCGCTGAATGATTTGCAGCGTCAATATCTGAATACCATTCATCTTAGTGCCGTGACGCTGGGCAATATCTTCAACGATATTATCGATCTCGACAAAATTGAGCGTCGCCGCCTGAAAATTGCCAACAGCAAAATCGACTTGCGTGTGTTACTGGCCGATCTACAAACCTTAAGCAAACTGATGGTGGAAGCCAAAGGGCTGTATCTGCATTTCGATATCGATGGTGACGTCCCGCATTGGGTCATGGCCGATGGCACGCGTCTGCGTCAGATCTTGTGGAACGTGCTCAGTAATGCGGTCAAATTCACGGCAGAAGGTGGCATCACATTCGGCGTGCAGGTTTCCCCGACGGAAGATAACAAAGTACACCTGCGCTTTGATATAGAAGATACCGGTATCGGTATTCCGGCACACGAGCAGCAAAATATTTTCGCCATGTATTATCAGGTACCGGGCACGAAACGCGCTGTCGGCACCGGCATTGGGCTGGCCATTACACAGCAGTTGATTGAGGCGATGGACGGTACTATTCAGGTCGATAGTGAGTTGGGGCATGGTTCCTGTTTCACCATTGAACTGGACGTTGCCGTGATCGATGACAGCGTAGATGAAACCGAGGTGACACAAGCCACAGCCATTGCTGACTTGCGTATTTTGCTGGTGGAAGACATTGCGCTGAACGTCACTGTTGCCACTGCGATGCTGAATAAACTCGGTCATCAGGTGGATGCCGCCATGACCGGCTCGGAAGCATTAGAAAAATTCCAACCAGGTCGTTACGATTTGGTGCTGCTTGATATTCAGCTGCCGGATATGACGGGGTTTGATGTCGCTGACGAATTACGCCGTCGTTATCCTGAACAGTTACCGCCTCTGGTTGCCCTAACTGCGAATCTGATTAATAACCAGCAGCAATATCAGCAGCACGGCATGCAATCGGTGATTGGTAAACCGCTGTCATTGGATAATCTGCGCAAAACCTTGAACGAGCTTTTTATTGTTTGCTCTCTGCCGGTAGAGTCAGTGCTGACTGACTCACAGGAAAAACATTTGCTGGATATTAATTTCCTGCAGGATTTCACCGGTGTTGTCGGGTGTGATGTGATGGCGTCAGCGATCGATTTGTTTGAAGCGTCAATGCCGGAGTATCTCGATATTCTGAACAGTGCACTGACGGCGCGCGACAAACAAGGCATAGTGGAAGAAGCACATAAAATCAAAAGTGCGGCCGGTGCGATTGGTCTGAAACGGATCTATCAGCTGGCCCAACAAGCTCAATCGCCCGATCTACCGGCCTGGCAGGAGAATATCCACGATTGGGTGGAAAGCATCAGTGCTGAATATCAGGGTGATTTGGAACGGCTGCGTCACTGGCTGCAGCAGCAACGTTCTCCGGTACAGGAACATCAGGAATAACCGCCAACATGAAGGAAACGGTTTATGCTGCATTATCCGAACTTGCTCCAGCCTGAACGTTATTATCCGGTCGAGCCACAATCTTTGCTGGTGGCTACCGAGTTGGATCGAACCCGGATCGTGCAAAGTGCACCGGTGCGGCGTTTGCAGCAAAAAACCCAGGTTTTTCCGCTCGATGTTAAAGCCTCGGTCCGCAGCCGGCTGACGCATTCATTAGAAGTGCAACAAGCGGGCCGGCAGATCATTTTTGCTATTCGCCAAATGCATCGTACTGATTGGGTCGAACAGGCGGTCACCAATCTCATTGAGATGTCTTGTTTATTGCACGATGTCGGCAACCCGCCGTTTGGTCATTTTGGTGAAGCGGTATTGCGCGAATGGTTACATGACGAGCTGGATAGTTTATTCGCCTCTGCGATATCTGCCCCCGCCAGCGAACAATGGCAAAAAGTGCTGGCGCCGGATCTGTGTAGTTTTGATGGGAATGCGCAAAGTTTGCGCCTGGTCCACTCCCTGCAACGGCTCAATCTGACCTTAAGTCAGCTGGCCTGCATCATTAAATACCCGCGCGTGATTGATGAATTAGTGATGGCGACCGAAGGTAAGGTTGGTGTATTTATCAGTGAACGACAACTGATTGAACGCATTCGTGATGTACTGCAACTACCTGCCGGGGTACGTCATCCGCTGGTCTTTATCATGGAAGCCGCCGATGACATTTCCTATAGCATCGCGGATGTTGATGATGCCGTTGATCGTCATTTGCTGACCTTAGATGCGGTCATTAAATTTCTGACCGAGCAGGTTGATGATGAAACACGCCACTATTTGAAACCGTTGCTCGAAGCAGCATTACAAGACGAACAGGGGTTTTTCCCGCATTTTCGTTATCTGCTGACCAATGATTGGGTACAGTTGGCGGCTGAGTCTTATCTGCTACATAAAAAAGATATTCTGGCCGGACATTTCGTCGGGCATTTATTGGAATGTGATCATCCGGCAATTCATGTGCTAAATGCACTGAAACGTCTGGCACGGCAATCGATCTTTGGTCAACGGGAAGTGGAAAGTCTCGAATTGTCCGGTTATGCCGCTATGCGGGGGGTGTTGCTCACCTACAGTGAACTGCTGACGTTGCCAGCACCAATATTCCGTCAATTATTAAGCGGGGAAGGGCATCACCGTTATCAACATGCGTTGCGACTTTGTCATCGGCTTTCTCGTCGGCATGTATTGGCTTACCAAAAAGCCACCGATACGCCAGATTCCTTTTTTCAACGACCCGCAGAACAGGAATGGTATTACCGGGTACGTTTGTTACTCGATTTTATCAGCGGTATGACCGACACCTATGTGCTGGAAGAGTATCGGCTATTAAATGGCTGGGTTTAGGCTACAGCACTGACTTTTTAGCCAGTGCTGTATCAGACTTTATTGTTTAACTGGCCATGCAGCGAAAACTTTTGTTATCAAAACTTTCACTGACATCCTGATTCAATATCGACAGCAACAGAATGGCACGCAGTTCGCCATCCGGTTCTTGATAAATCGCCTGCAGACCTTTGAAGGGCCCGTCCTCAATGAGTACTTGCTGGCCGTGTTTCGGTAACCGGCTTACCACATCACGTAATTCATCACTGTCTTCATTGCTCATCAGTTGATAGATCAACTCAGAAGGTACTTTGCTCCACTTTTCACCATGCCCAATCACGCGGCTAATACCTCGGGTTGAGCGAATTTTCATCGGTGAAAACTCGTCAATATCCACATTGATAAACAGATAACGCGGGAACATAGGCTCTGTTTTCTCGATCATCTTACCGCGTAAAATTTTGCGCGTGAGCACCAGCGGGTAATAACTGTAGATACCCTGATTTTGCAGATGTAATTTGGCCCGTTCTTCTTCTTTCGGGTGACAGTAGGCCAGATACCAGTACTTCTTCATTCTGGCTCCTATTTATTATTTTGCTCTTATGTAAACCACGATACAGGGCAATCAGCTCGGAAACTGATGGTTATATCCCGTAATCTTTCTCAATTTATCGTGCAGAAAACAAAAAGGCCAACACAGGTTGGCCTTTTTAGCGGTTTGCTTTACAAAAATTAACTAAGCGTTTGTTTCTTGTTCTAAGTCAGCACAGAAACGATAGCCTTCACCGTGAATGGTGGTGATCAATTCCGGTGTATCTGGATAATCTTCAAAATGTTTGCGGATCCGGCGAATCGTCACGTCCACAGTACGGTCATGTGGTTTCAGCTCGCGACCGGTCATTTTCAGCAACAGATCGGCACGAGTTTGGATCTGGCCCGGATTTTCACAAAAATGCAGCAACGCACGGAATTCAGAACGTGGCAGGCGATAAGCCACGGCAGACGGATTGATCAATGAACGGCTGTTGATATCCAGCGTCCAGCCATTGAAGCGATAGGCAGACACATTACCGGCAATTGGCTCTTCAACCGGATCACCACGGCGGGTGCGTCCCAGCAGGTTACGGGCACGGATCGTCAGTTCGCGCGGGTTAAATGGTTTGGTCAAATAGTCATCTGCACCAATTTCCAGCCCTAAGATACGATCGACATCGTTATCGCGGCCAGTCAGGAAAATCAGCCCCATTTCACCTTTTTCCCGAATTTCACGCGCCAGCAGCAAGCCATTTTTTCCAGGCAAATTGATATCCATGATTACCAGATCAACTCGCTGATTGGCTAATGTATGGTGCATTTCGTCACCATTATTGGCTTCCAGAACATGATAGCCTTCCGCTTCAAAGATACTTTTCAGCGTATTTCGTGTGACGAGTTCATCCTCAACAATCAATATCTGTGGTATTTGCATGGAAATTCTCTGCGTTAAATGAAATTGTGTTAATTTTAACATATTCGCTGCATTCATATGACAGTAGATCTGTTTTTTCAATGTTATTAACAATACCTGCCAGCCTGGCTCACAGAGTGCGTTTGTTAATTGCCATGAATGGTCTGAAATCGCGAATTGTTACAAAATTTTGTTGACAGAAATGTACCTGATCCGGTATTGGTATATCACTATTTATGCGAAGTCTAATTATGCTATCTACTATTGCTACCCGCACAATTATTACCATTACCGGCACCACAATTGGTGGTACTGGCGCGGGCTAACGCATAAATAACACAAACAATTATCGAAGCCCGTCCCCTAACCAGGTACGGGCTTTTTCGTTACAGGGAGATGTATATGCGTGTACTTAAGTTTGGTGGTTCTTCACTGGCAGATGCGGAACGATTCCTCCGGGTTTCCGACATCGTTGTGAATAATCAGCAACAGGTTCAGGTGGCATTGGTGTTATCGGCACCCGCCAAAGTGACTAACCTGCTGGTGGCGCTGGTTGCGCAGACCAGCAAAGGTGAAGATGCCAGTGCAACACTCGCCGATATTGAAGGCATTTTCACGCGTCTGATCACCGGGCTGAAAACACGTTATGCCAATTTCGCTGACGAAGTGCTGATGCAACGTCTGCAGCAAGAGCTGGGTACGATTCGCAGTAAAATGCAGGGCATCCAGTTGTTGAACCAGTGTCCGGACAGCGTTCAAGCCCTGATTCTAAGCCGTGGTGAAGCGTTATCTATCGCGTGTATGGAACAACTTCTGCTGGCACGCGGTGAAAAAGTCACCCTGATCAATCCAGTCGAAATGTTACTGGCGGAAGGGAGCTTCTTAGAATCTCACGTCGATATCGATGTTTCTCGTGCCCGTTTTGCCGAAAAGCCGGTCAATCAAGGCCATGTCTACTTGATGGCGGGTTTCACTGGCGGTAACGCAAAAGGCGAACTGGTATTGTTGGGCCGTAATGGTTCTGACTACTCAGCAGCCGTGTTGGCGGCTTGTGTGAACGCCGATTGCTGCGAGATCTGGACAGACGTAGATGGTGTTTACAGCTGCGATCCTCGTCTGGTGCCGGACGCTGTATTGCTGAAACGCATGTCCTATAAAGAAGCGATGGAGCTCTCTTACTTTGGCGCTAAAGTACTGCACCCACGTACCATCGCCCCGATTGCCCGTTTCCACATTCCATGTCTTATCAAAAACACCTTTAACCCACAAGGTGAAGGCACTTTAATCAGCGCCGATCACGGCGACGATCAATATCCGGTGAAAGGGATCTCCGATCTGTCGGGTATCTCGATGATCAACGTCAGCGGCCCGGGCATGAAAGGCATGGTTGGCATGGCTGGTCGCATGTTTACTGCAGTTTCCCGTGCCGGCGTCTCAGTGGTGTTGATCACGCAAGCTTCTTCTGAATACAGCATTAGTTTCTGTATCCACACCTATGATGCTGAAAAAGCACTGAAAGTGCTGAACCAGGAATTCGAGCTGGAATTACAGGCTAAGTTGCTGGAAGAGATCGAGATCCGTCATGATCTGGCGATCCTATCACTGGTAGGGGATGGCATGCGTACCATGAAAGGTATCGCAGCGCGTTTCTTTACTTCACTGGCGCAGGCTTCCATCAACATCGTGGCCATTTCGCAAGGTTCCAGTGAGCGTTCTATCTCTGCGGTGGTTGGTAACAAAAAAGTTACTGAAGCGATCAAAGCGTGTCACCAGAACCTGTTCGGTACCCAACAATTTATCGACATCATTCTGGTAGGGCTCGGTGGTGTAGGTGGTGCGCTTCTGCAACAGATCCGTCGTCAACAAGCGGTATTGAGCAAACAGGGCATCGGTCTGCGTGTAGTTGGTCTGGCGAACTCCCGTAAAATGGTATTATCAAAAGACGGTCTGGATCTGGCTAACTGGCAAGCGGCGCTGGAAGTGGCGACCGATCGTTTCAATCTGCAGGCTATCAAACAGCTGGTGGATGACAGCCATTTGATCAATCCGGTCATTGTCGATTGTACTTCGGATGAAACTATTTCCGGTCAGTATGCCGATTTCCTGGCTGCGGGTTTCCACGTCGTTACACCAAACAAAAAAGCCAACACCAGTTCTATTCAGTACTACCGCGAACTACGTCGTACTGCTCAGGCTACGCGTCGTAAGTTCCTGTACGAAACCAACGTCGGTGCGGGTCTGCCGGTTATCGAAAACCTGCAGAATCTGATCAAAGCTGGTGATAGACTACAGGCCTTTAACGGTATCCTGTCCGGCTCACTGTCGTTTATCTTCGGTAAACTGGATGAAGGCAGCAGCTTCTCGGAAGCCACTTTGACCGCCAAAGGTAATGGTTTCACTGAACCCGATCCGCGTGATGACTTAAGTGGTATGGACGTGGCGCGTAAGCTGTTAATTCTGGCGCGTGAAGCGGGTATGCCGCTCGAGCTGAGCGATGTGGTGGTGGAACAAGCACTGCCACCAGGATTTGACGCTTCTGGTTCTACCGATGAGTTCATCAAGCGTCTGCCAGAAGCCGATGCATGGTTTCGTGAACGTGTTGCCGCTGCTAAAGCAGAAGGTAAAGTATTGCGTTACGTCGGCAGTATCGAAAATGGTCAGTGCAAAGTGGCTATTAAAGAAGTGGACGAAAACGATCCGTTATTCAAAGTAAAAGATGGTGAAAACGCATTGGCGTTCTTCTCTACCTACTATCAACCGATCCCTTTGGTCTTGCGCGGTTACGGTGCGGGCACTGAAGTAACAGCAGCAGGGGTCTTTGCAGATCTGCTGCGCACCCTGAACTGGAAGCAAGAGGTATAATTCATGACCGTAGTAGCATACGCTCCGGCCTCGATTGGTAATGTCAGTGTTGGTTTTGACGTATTAGGTGCCGCGCTGGCACCTATTGATGGTGCTCTGTTAGGCGATCGTGTTGAAGTTTCCGATCACGATGCGCCATTTGCGTTGAGCTGTCAGGGTCGTTTTTCACATAAATTACCGGCAGAAGCAGAAAAAAACATCGTTTACGATTGCTATCTGGGTTATGCCGCCGCACTGAAAAAACGTGGCTTAAGCATAAAACCACTACGCATGGTGCTGGAAAAAAATCTGCCAATCGGCTCCGGTTTAGGTTCAAGTGCCTCCAGTATTGTTGCTGCACTGGCGGCATTAAATGCCTTCCATGATTATGCGCTGGATCAGACTGAAGCCTTATTACTGATGGGCGAGCTGGAAGGTCAAATCTCCGGTTCCATCCATTATGATAACGTCGCACCGTGTTATCTGGGCGGCCTGCAATTGATGATCGAAGAAGAAGGTGTCATCAGTCAGTCGGTGCCAACGTTTGATAACTGGTATTGGGTTTCTTGTTATCCAGGGATCAGCATTTCTACTGCAGAAGCGCGTGCTATTCTGCCGGCACAATACCGCCGTAGCGATTGCCTGACTTACGGCCGTCGTTTGGCTGCATTCGTGCATGCCAGCCACACCGGTCAGGAAAAATTGGCTTCAGCGATGCTGAAAGACGTGATTGCTGAGCCCTATCGTCAGGCATTAATTCCTAAATTTAACGAAGTGCGCCAACATGCTGCCATGTCGGGTGCACTGGCGACCGGTATCTCCGGTTCTGGCCCAACTGTCTTCGTTGCGATGACTGATAAGCAACAGGCATTACGTATGAAAGAGTGGCTGGAAGCTAACTTCATCCAGAATGAAGATGGTTTCTGCCATGTCTGCAAGATTGATCGTCAGGGAACACAAATTACAGGACAAGGACTATGAAGCTTTACAACATCAAAGATCATTCAGAACAGGTCAGCTTTGCGCAAGCCGTGAAACAAGGCTTGGGCCGTGGTCAGGGTCTGTTTTTCCCAGAACAGATTGCTCCGTTAGCCGATGTGAATGCATTGCTGGAGAAACCACTGGTAGAACGTTCAGTGACTATTCTGAAACACTTGATCGGTGATGAGCTGTCACAAGAAAAACTGGAACAGATGGTAGCGACGGCGTTCTCTTTCCCGGCACCACTGGCAAAAGTGGCTGATAACACTTATGCGCTGGAGCTATTCCACGGCCCGACATTGGCATTCAAAGATTTTGGTGGTCGTTTCATGGCGCAGTGCCTGACTGCCTTCAGTAACGGTGAAAAAATCACTATTCTGACTGCCACTTCTGGCGATACCGGTGCGGCGGTAGCACACGCCTTCTACGGTCTGCCAAATATTGAAGTCGTGATCCTGTATCCAAACGGCAAAATCAGTCCGCTGCAGGAAAAACTGTTCTGCACGCTGGGTGGTAACATTCGCACTATCGCGATCGAAGGCACGTTCGATGATTGTCAGGCGATGGTAAAAAATGCGTTTGATGATGAAGAGCTGAAAAAAGCGATTGGTCTGAATTCAGCCAACTCTATCAACATCAGCCGTCTGGTGGCACAGATCTGCTATTACTTTGAAGCGATTGCGCAACTGCCTAAAGCTCAGCGCGAACAAGCGGTCATTGCCGTTCCGTCTGGCAACTTCGGTAACCTGACGGCTGGTCTGATTGCGAAAGCATTAGGTCTGCCAGTAAAACGTTTTATCGTGGCGACCAATGCGAACGATACCGTACCGCGTTATTTAGCGGAAGGTACTTGGTCTCCTAAAGAAACCGTGCCAACCCTGTCAAATGCAATGGATGTCAGCCGCCCGAACAACTGGCCGCGCGTTGAAGAGCTGTTTAAAGTTAATGGTTGGGATCTGAAAGAGCTGGGTTACGCGGCGCGTTCTGATGAAGAAACTCGTGCCAGCTTGAAAAAACTGCATGCGGCAGGTTATCTATGTGAACCACACGGTGTGATCGCGTGGGATGTGCTGCAATCACAATTAGCTGCTGATGAAACCGGCATCTTCCTGTGTACTGCTCATCCAGCTAAGTTCAAAGAAAGCGTGGAAGAGATCCTGAATATCACATTGCCATTGCCAAAAGAGTTGGCTGATCGTGCCGATCTGCCACTGCTGTCGGCATTTATGCCGGCTGATTTTGCCAAGCTGCGTGAGTTTCTGTTGGCGTAAATCATTTGGTTTACTGCACTGCAGTACAAAGACCCTCTTCGGAGGGTTTTTTTATGGCTACGATTTACGGAAGTGAAAAATGCCAGGGTAGAAAAATCAGTGGTAATTGAGATAATAAAAAAGCCGACTTTGCAGCCGGCTTTTTTTAATAACCTAACAGGTTATTATTTCTTGATGCGCAGTACTGGGCTTTCACCCAGAGTCACAGGACCAGACAGTTTGGTCATTGACTTCACGTCATCCATGTTAGAAATAACAACTGGAGTCAGTGTTGATTTTGCATTGCTCTGCAGGAATGCCAGGTCGAACTCAATAATGGTGTCGCCTTTCTTAACCTGCTGGCCTTCCTGCGCGATGCGGGTAAAGCCTTGGCCTTTCAGTTCAACAGTATCGATACCGAAGTGAACAAACAGTTCGATACCTGAATCTGATTCCAGAGAGAATGCATGATTCGTTTCGAAGATTTTACCGATCACGCCGTCACAAGGAGCAACCATTTTGTTGCCTGTTGGCTTGATAGCAATACCATCACCGACGATTTTCTCAGCGAAAACCACGTCTGGTACGTCTTCAATCGGTACAATCTCACCAGACAATGGAGCAAAAATTTCGATACCGGCAGTATCCGTTGCACCGTTGTCAGAAGAGACCATCTTCTTCAAAAAATCAAAAAAGCCCATGGTTTAGCTCCTGAATAATTATGTTGATCAATACGATTCTATCAGACTGCTCTGTTCTTCACAAAGTACTCATCTACAATCGCTTCAACCTCAGCAGCTGTAGCTGATGCCAATGCACGGTCAGCCAGATCTTTCGCAACAGCATAGCTGGTGCTACGAACCAGTTGTTTCACACGTGGGATAGACATCGCACTCATTGAGTACTCATCCAGACCCATACCCAGCAGCAGCACGGTAGCGCGTTCATCACCCGCTAACTCACCACACATACCGGTCCATTTGCCTTCAGCGTGTGATGCATCGATAACCTGTTTGATCAGATTCAATACTGCTGGAGACAGTGGGTTGTACAGGCGAGAAATCATCTCGTTACCACGGTCAACCGCCAGTGTGTACTGAGTCAAATCGTTGGTACCGATACTGAAGAAGTCAGCTTCTTTCGCCAGATGACGAGCCATTACTGCAGCAGCTGGCGTCTCGATCATGATACCGACTTCGATGTTTTCATCGAAAGCAATACCTTCACTGCGCAGCTCTTCTTTCAGCTCTGCCAGTTCAACTTTCAGTGCCCGGAACTCTTCTACAGAGATGATCATTGGGAACATGATACGCAGCTTGCCGAAAACGGAAGCACGCAGAATCGCGCGTAACTGAGTGTGCATGATGTCTTTGCGATCAAAGAAGATACGCACAGCACGCCAGCCCAGGAACGGGTTCATCTCTTTCGGGAACTTCATGTAAGGCAGTTCTTTGTCGCCACCGATGTCCATGGTACGAACAATGATTGGCTTATCAGGCATGGACTCAGCCACTTCTTTATAAGCCTGGAACTGTTCCTGCTCAGATGGCAGAGAATCACGATCCATGAAGAGGAATTCGGTACGGTACAGACCAACACCTTCAGCACCATTACGGTGTGCACCATCCATATCTTTCAGGGTGCCGATGTTAGAGCAGACTTCTACCTGGTGACCATCAGTGGTGGTTGCAGGTAATTCACGCAGTTTAGCCAGCTCTGCTTTTTCTGCCAGGAATTTAGCCTGAGCAGCTTTAGTTTTGCTGATAACTTCGTCAGTCGGGTTGATATGTACCTGATTGTGGATAGCATCCAGGATCAGGAAATCACCGCTCTGTACACGTTTAGTAACGTCGTTAGTACCTACAATCGCTGGCAGTTCCAAAGAACGGGCCATGATAGAGGTATGAGAGGTACGGCCGCCGATATCAGTTACGAAACCACGCACGTAGTTCAGGTTGATCTGAGCGGTTTCTGATGGAGTCAGATCGTTAGCAACCAGGATCACTTCTTCATCGATAGTGCTCAGGTTAACAATTTCCATACCCAGTACGTTTTTAACCAGACGATTGCCGATATCACGGAAATCGGTGGCGCGTTCGCGCAGGTATGGGTCATCCAGTTCTGCCATCATAGAAGCGTATTGCTCAATGGCTTGGTGGATTGCACGATCAGAACTGAACAGTTCATCGCGGATCAGGGTAAGAATATCCTGTTCGAGTTCTTCGTCCTCGAGCAGCATGATATGGCCTTCGAAAATAGCCTCTTTCTCTTCACCGAAAGTCTTACCAGCCATTTCTTTGATGGCTTCCAATTGTTGTGCAGACTTGGTGCGAGCTTCGTAAAAGCGAGCAACTTCGCTATCAACCTGAGAAGAAGAAATTGGAGTCTGATTGATAACAATGTGTTGTTCTTTCAGCACCAGGGCCTTGGCAAATGCAACGCCAGGCGATGCCAGGATACCAGAGATCATAGCCGTACCTATGTTGTTGTGTTAACAGGGATAAAAAGTGCTAATGGAGAAAACCGGATTATTCCAGTGTATCCATCAGGGCAACCAGTTTATCTACCGCTTTCTTCTCATCGCTACCTTCAGCACGGATAGTGATAGTGGTACCTTTAACCAGACCCAGAGTTTGCAGTTTGAACAAGCTCTTCGCGCTAGCAGATTTACCGCCGCTGATTACAGTTACTTCGCTTTGAAATTCTTTAGCTTCTTTAACGAATTGCGCAGCAGGACGTGTGTGCAGACCGTTTTCAGCAGTAATTAGTACAGACTTCTCGTACATTTGTTCACCCCAAATTAAATAAATCCATATTGTTGAGCCAGCTAAGGATACCATCGACCTGCTGCGGAGATAAACGATTTTGCATATTAAAACGTTACTTTTTGCATAATGTTACCGAGTTGTTATTGATAAAATAATAGCTTGTAGTATTGGCACTGCTGCCTCGTTAACCAAAGAGTCAATGTTTTGAGGCGACTGCAGCATAAATTGGCGGGAATAGGTAAAAGTGATGTACACCACAATGAAAAAGCACGCCGAAGCGTGCTTTCAATGTAATACGTAAGCGTGCGTTTTTACGACTGCAGCTCTTGTTCGGTGAAAATACCTTGGAATAACACGCTAGACAGATAACGTTCACCAGAACTTGGCAGAATGACAACAATTGTCTTGCCTTCAAACTCTGGTAATTCTGCCAGACGATTTGCTGCTACGACAGCGGCACCTGAGCTGATACCAGCCAGAATACCTTCTTCTTCCATCAGGCGACGTGCCATGGCAATCGCATCATCGCTGGCGACTTTTTCTACGCGGTCCAGCAGTGACAGATCCAGGTTGCCTGGAATGAAACCAGCACCGATACCCTGAATTTTATGTGGGCCCGGTTTCAGTTCTTCACCGGCCAGTTTCTGGCTGATCACTGGTGATTCTGCTGGCTCTACAGCAACAGAGATGATCTGTTTACCTTGTGTTTTCTTGATGTAACGGGAGATACCAGTGATGGTACCGCCAGTACCTACGCCAGCCACAACTACATCAACCTGACCATCGGTATCATTCCAGATTTCTGGACCAGTGGTTTTTTCGTGGATTTCCGGGTTGGCTGGGTTTTCAAATTGTTGCAGCAGCACATATTTATCTGGATCTGAATTAACCAGTTCTTCGGCTTTAGCGATGGCACCTTTCATGCCCAGTGGGCCTTCGGTCAGCACTAAGTTAGCGCCCAACGCTTTCAGCAATTTGCGGCGTTCCAGACTCATGGTAGCCGGCATAGTCAGGGTGATGCCATAACCACGTGAGGCTGCGACAAATGCCAAAGCGATACCTGTATTACCGCTGGTTGGTTCAATAATTTCTTTGCCTGCTTTCAGGATGCCTTTTTTTTCTGCGTCCCAAATCAGATTGGCGCCAATGCGGCATTTAACGCTGAAACTTGGGTTGCGGCTTTCGACTTTCGCTAATACATTGCCTTTACTGACGCGGTTCAGGCGAACCAGGGGAGTGTTTCCGATGGTCAGTGAGTTATCTTCAAAGATTTTGCTCATGTTCGCTCCTGCGAGTAGGTCTTTATTGAAAGTAGGTTAATCCTAAAAATCAGGATAGGAAATGCCGTTTTGTTATAACCATATGTAATAACAAGATATAGCCTGCTATTTGTGCCTGTCAGCTCCAGACCGATTAAAATAATCTGCGCATGCTATTTTCTTTTAGGCATAATTAGCATAATCAGAAGGATAAGATTATAGCTTACCCCTGTTATTTCACCGATGTGAACAGGGATAAGGAGGAAATAATGCGTGGCAAATTTATGTCAACGGCAGCAATTTTGTTGTTGGCATGGAACAGTGGTAGTTTTGCAGTAACAACTGAACTACGGGCACCAGCGCCAAAATCAGGCGTGGAGACAGGCACTTCATTGCCATTACCGTCCGTGGCAGTTCGGAGCGAATTGACTCAGCAACTGATGGAAGTTGCCATGGCGGGGATTCATCCTGCATTTGCAAAGAGTTGGTTACAGCTGACCAAACAACCCGAATTGGCTAAAAATCCGGAAACTTATTACCAGATCTATAGTCTGCTACATCAGTTCCGCCATCAGTGGCATGAGCTGGATGGCGATTCCCGTGAGCGTTTTCATTTCAAGAATTTTAATCCGGTATTATCTGCAGCAGATCGTAACGAATATATCGCGTTATTACAGCGACCAGATGTAGATCGGGTCATGAATAAGTTACGTCCACAGACAGAAAATTATTTATCTTCCCGACGTGTACTGTTGTCCTTATTGGATGAATCAAGAAAAGCACCTTGGCCAAACTTACCTGATTTAAAAGTGAAACCGGGTGAATCGAATGATGCTTTACCGTTAATTCGAGATGTTTTACTGCGCAGTGGCGATCTGCCAAACGGGCAATTAACGGCTGAACAGCTCAAACTCACCACCTATGATGATTTAACGGTGCAGGCAATGCAGCGTTTTCAGCAACGGCATGGCCTTGATGGTGATGGTGTGATTGGCCGTCGTACACTGACGTGGTTGCGCCTGCCGCCCAAAGTTCGTGCTGTCATTTTGGCGCGCAGTATTTTGCGCAGTGATTTGCCGCAACAGATTTCATCACAACGTCACGTGTTGGTGAATATTCCTGAATATCGACTCCGGGTATTGGATGGTCAGCAAGAGATTTTCTCCAGCCGCGTTATTGTGGGTCAGGTGAAACGCCAGACACCTATATTATCCAGTGAAATTTCAAGCATTGTTGTGAATCCGGCTTGGCATGTACCTGCGCGTATTTTGCAGCAGGATTTAGTACCAAAACTGGTTAAAGACAAACATTTCCTCGATAAAGGCCAGTTTGAAGTGGTGGATTCACAGGGCATGAAAGTGGATCCAACGGCCATGGTTTGGGATGGTACGGAAGAGAACTTCCCTTATCGCTTACGGCAAAAACCGGGTGATCATAATGCACTGGGTCGTTATAAATTCTATTTGCCTAACAACGATGCAATCTACCTGCATTCCACTTCGTCTCCAGGCTATTTTAAGCGTGATTTGAGAGCGCTCAGTTCTGGTTGTGTGCGGGTCGAAGAGGCGGATAATTTTGCGAAATTGTTGTTAAAAGGCTCAAAATGGAATGTCGATAAACTGGATCAAATGCTGAAAGAAGACACCACAAAGTGGTTGGCAATGACCGATCCGGTTCCGGTTTATACCGTCTATTGGCGTAGTTGGGTCGACAAACAGGGTCAGTTGCAATTCCGTGATGACATTTATCAGTTTGATGATGATGCTAAAATGGCGAATAGTGCAGTGATTGATAGCTTAGTTGATCATACGTAATTAGCTGAAATGTAATAAAAAATGGGGACTATCATGTCCCCGTTTTTTATTGCTGTTTGGAATGGATTATTTTTTCTGATCGTCAACCCACATGGCAGTGCTGGCGCAAATAGCCATCGGCATCAGGAATAAGTTCAGCAAAGGGATCGAGCCTAATAACATGATCAGGCCGCCGAAAGAGAGGTGTCGCCAGCGGTTTCGGGCAAGCTGGTTTCGCATGTCAGGAAAAGTGATTTTGTGATTGTCGTAGGGATAATCACAATATTGAATCGCCATCATCCAGGCGGAAAATAATAACCATATCCATGGCGCTAAAAATTGCCCGGCAACCGGCACGAAAAACAAAATAGCGCAGAGTAATGTGCGCGGTAACCAATATTTAAGCTTTTGCCATTCGCGACGGAAAGCATGATGGATCTCCTGCCAGAGTGGGCGCTCATCTACTCGATGTGTATCGGAGGCCAAATATTGTTCCACCCGAGCGGCTAACATGCCGTTAAACGGTGCGGCTATCCAATTGGTCACCATGCCAAACAAAAAACTGAATGCAAATAAAATAGCGATCACAGCTAATGGCCAAAGTAAAAAGGTCAGCCACTCCAACCAACTGGGTAACCATGCAGTCAGTGCATGCATAGCAATATCAAAGCGATGAAAGAGTAAATAAAAGCCGGTAGAGAATAGTAATATATTGATTAACAATGGAACCCAGACATAACGTCGGATGCCGGGTTGCGTCATCAGGTGTAATCCCTGAAGCAGGTAACCAAAAGCACTAAGCGGTTGAATGTTTACCATTATTATTTTCCCAGTAACGATACTGATTGCGACTATTACAGATAGACTGTTATTTTGGTAGGGTCGGCGAAGGGAGATTTTATTTAAATACGCTATTTTCTGTGAATAAGCGTTGTCAGCCTGCCCGGCAAAACGGATAATGTGAATCAGGAACAATCACTTATCGTTTATTTATGTGAATGTGTGATTGGATCAATCAAAGAAAGCAGCTCAATCTGTCTTGAATAGTGTGTATATCAGGGGCGATTGACATGGTTTCTTACCAATGTGTTGAGCAAATGGCTGCGAGCGGGAAATTGCGATCGCACAGGTTCCACATCGGTAAAGGGAAGATTGATAACCAATTAAATAGAATAGAGCAACGACGATGCAGGATTTGCGAATAGTACTGGTTATAGTTGGAGCACTGGCGATTGCGGCGCTGGTCATCCATGGCTTATGGACAAATCAACGAAATAAACGGGCACAATTAAAGAATTCACCGCCAAAGCCTGTTCCAAGTAAACGCGGCCCTGAAAGTCGGGATGTGGATGGCTTTGATGCCGATGGTATTGGTCAGGTTCGGGTTGTCACTCCACGGAATAGTGCGCTTGGGCGCGATGCTGAACCGGTTATCTCTTCTGTTCCGCAGTTTTCTGCCGGTGATGAAGATGACGCTAAAGTACCGCCTGTACAACCTGTACAAGAAGAAACCCGAATTGAACCACAGGTTGAGCCGCGTAAAGGGATCTGGAAAGATGTCTACGTGATCAATATTGCGGCTCGAGACGGTTCATATATTTATGGCCGTGATTTAAAACACGCATTGCGTATTCTCGGTTTCCGTTTTGGTGAGATGGATATCTACCACCGTCATCTGGAAATGGATGGTCAGGGTGAAGTGTTATTTAGTCTGATCAACATGATCAAACCAGGCACTTTTGATCCAAGTAAAATGGATCGACTGATGACGCCAGGGGTTTCGCTGTTTATGCAGTTACCGGCTACCGGTCGAGGTTTGGCACACTTTGATTTAATGCTGAAAGCGGCAGATAAATTAGCCAGTGAAGTTGACGGTCTGTTATTTGATGCAGCACGTCAGCCATTGAGTGAGTATTATTTGACGCAATGTCGCGATGAGCTAAAAGCTTACGATCATCAGTAAGTGCTACAATTGATTAATCTTAAGTGCGGCTTCGGCCGCATTTTTTGTCTGTGGACCTGAACGAATATCATGAACGAAATCCAGTCACGTATGCATGCGCTGCAACAATTACTTGAGCGTTACAACACCGAATATTATTTGCATGATGCGCCTTCTGTGCCTGATGCAGAATATGATCGTTTGATGCGCGAATTGCGGGAGCTTGAACTGGCGAATCCGCAATGGCTGGATGCGAATTCGCCGACACAGCGTGTAGGTGGTGCCGCATTAACGACATTTGGCTCGGTGCAGCATGAACAACCAATGTTATCGCTGGATAATGTTTTTAATGCGGAAGACTTGGCCGCGTTTGGCCGCCGAGTACAGGAACGATTATTTCGTAATGACGCGATCACGTTTTGTTGTGAACCCAAGCTGGATGGTCTGGCCGTCAGTATTTTGTATGAGCAGGGCGAACTCGTGCGCGCGGCGACCCGCGGTGATGGTGTCACGGGTGAGGATATTACACAAAACGTGCGTACCATTCGGGTTATCCCGTTACGTTTGAGTGGTGAACAGATCCCGGCCCGACTGGAAGTGCGTGGTGAAGTGTTCATGCCGAAAGCCGGTTTTGAGCGGTGGAATGAACTGGCATTGGCGCGTGGCGACAAGGTTTTTGCTAATCCGCGTAATGCGGCTGCAGGTAGTTTGCGTCAGCTTGATCCCGCTATTACTGCGCAGCGCCCGTTGGCTTTTTATGCGTATGGTATTGGTGTCGTTGATGAGTTAACAGAATTACCGGCTTCGCATTATGAACGCATGCAATATCTGAAACAGTTTGGTTTACCGGTTTGTGATGAGATCCGTCAGGTCACTGGTGTGGAAGGTTGTCAGGCATACCACGATGCTATTTTAGCAAAGCGTGATGCGTTGCCATTTGAGATCGATGGTGTGGTGTTTAAAGTTGATGCGATTGCGCAACAGCAGACGCTGGGATTTGTCTCACGGGCACCGCGTTGGGCTGTGGCGCATAAATTTCCGGCCCAAGAAGAGCTAACGCGGCTCAACGATGTTGAGTTTCAGGTTGGGCGTACCGGTGCGATCACGCCCGTTGCGCGTTTAGAACCCGTGCAGGTCGGCGGGGTGACGGTTTCCAATGCAACATTACACAATGCCGATGAAATTGAACGTCTCGCGGTCAAGATCGGGGACTGGGTTATCGTGCGTCGAGCTGGTGATGTGATACCGCAGATTGTGGGCGTGGTATTGGAGCGCCGCAACGAAGCCGAATGTCGGGATATTCATTTTCCAGCGCAATGTCCGGTGTGTAATTCACAAGTTGAACGTCTGCCCGGAGAAGCGGTGGCGCGTTGCTCGGGTGGTTTATATTGTGCTGCGCAACGTAAAGAAGCGCTGAAACATTTTGTCTCGCGTCGAGCCATGGATGTCGATGGACTGGGCGACAAGTTGATTGAACAGTTAGTGGATCATGAGCTGGTACATAATCCGGCAGATCTCTTTGCGCTGACGAAAGCACAACTACTGGGGTTAGAGCGTATGGGCGAAAAATCGGCCGATAAGCTCTTACTTGCATTACAAACCGCTCGTCAAACGACCTTCGCTCGTTTTCTGTTTGCCTTAGGTATTCGGGAAATTGGTGAAACGACGGCACAAACGTTGGCGCAGCATTTTTCCGATCTGCCGGCTTTGCAAGAGGCGACCATCGAGTCGTTATTGAAAGTCGCGGATGTGGGGGAAGTGATGGCAAAACATCTCTATTACTTTTTCCGTCAGGAACATAATTTAGAGGTGATCCAGCGATTAGTGGCTCCGGTCAGTGCCGGCGGGGCGGGAGTTAGCTGGCAACCAGTCGAAAAAGTGGCGGTGGAAGCACTACCACTGAATGGCAAAACCCTGGTGTTAACTGGTACGTTGTCACAATTGAACCGTGATGCTGCCAAACAAGCATTACAGGCGTTAGGTGCTAAGGTCGCCGGTTCCGTTTCGGCCAAAACAGATTTAGTGATTGCCGGTGAAGCTGCTGGCTCTAAACTGGATAAGGCGCAACAGCTTGGTGTGCCGGTTTGGAATGAAGAACAGCTCGTGGCGTTGTTGCAAGATCCGACTGGGGTGGTGTTACCGGTTAAAGCGTGATTTGGGTGATGAGGTGTTAGCGTTTATTGTGCCGTCTGTTTAGCTACAAACGGCACACACTAATTCAGAGTTGTTCCGAGATCAGAAAAAATGAACGATGACGATGCAAATTTTTGCGGTGTCGAGCAACTCGGGCCACCAAACGTCGAACGCCGGTACGCAAAGTCGGTGTTTTACGTAAACGAATTTTTCTTCTTGCTTGCATAGGGATTCCCCCTCTTTCTTGTTGTCTTGTTGTTATCAGATAAGTGATATCACATCCAATACGAGAAAGAAAAGGGAAAAGCTCACGTTGTTACATGCTTTACATACTAAACCTGCATTTAATCGTGCTGTTCCGTGACAGATCGCAGCTTTTCGGTCGACAGTACCCCTCCCGCCTTCCTATAATACGCACACTGCAATTTCCCCCCTCTATTACTTAGTGAGAGAACTGGCAACATGGAAATCTTACGAGGTGCGCCTGCGCTATCCGAGTTTCGTATCAGCAAATTGAAGGATGCATTTGCTGAAAAATCCTTACCTGTGCATGATGTCTATGCTGAATATATGCACTTTGCCGATGTCTCGGCCCCCCTCTCAGAGGCGGAACGGGTAATATTGGAAAAATTGTTACGGTATGGTCCGACCATTGCTGAACATACGCCGACAGGCTTGTTAGTTCTGGTTACTCCTCGCCCTGGCACTATCTCTCCTTGGTCATCGAAAGCAACAAACATCGCGCACAACTGTAGTCTGAAGCAAATCAACCGTCTGGAACGTGGTATTGCGTATTACATCACAGCCGACGCGTTGACGGCTGAACAACAGCAGACCATTGTGGCATTGCTACATGATCGCATGATGGAAAGCGTGTTCGCGAAGCTGGATGATGCGGCAGCGCTGTTTGCCCATCATGAACCGCATGTGCTGACGGCGGTTGATGTGTTGACCGGTGGTCGTGACGCTTTGGTGAATGCCAACGTTCAACTGGGTTTGGCGTTGGCCGATGATGAAATTGACTATCTGTTGGAAAGCTTCCAAAAATTAGGTCGTAATCCAAACGATATCGAACTGTATATGTTCGCGCAGGCTAACTCTGAGCACTGCCGTCATAAGATTTTTAATGCTGATTGGACAATTGATGGTCAGAAACAGGCGAAGTCGCTGTTTAAGATGATCAAAAACACCAATGAAAAACATAGTGATTATGTGTTGTCTGCGTATAAAGATAACGCCGCGGTGATGGTGGGTAGTGAAGCGGGTCGCTTCTTCCCAAGCCCGGAAACTGGCGAATATCAATATCATCAGGAACCGATCCACATCCTGATGAAAGTTGAAACCCATAACCATCCGACGGCGATTTCTCCGTTCCCAGGCGCTGCGACTGGATCTGGTGGTGAGATTCGTGATGAAGGCGCAACCGGTCGTGGTTCTAAACCTAAAGCCGGTTTAAGTGGTTTCACCGTGTCTAACCTGCAGATCCCTGGTCATCATCAGCCATGGGAAACTAACTTCGGCAAACCAAACCGTATTGTTAGTGCGCTGGACATCATGATTGATGGCCCACTCGGCAGTGCGGCATTTAACAACGAATTTGGCCGTCCGAACATTCTGGGTTACTTCCGTACCTATGAAGAAAAAGTGCCAAGCCACAACGGTGACGAGATCCGTGGTTATCACAAGCCAATCATGCTGGCGGGTGGCTTAGGTAACATTCGTGGCGAACACGTGCAGAAAGGCGAAATCCCTGTTGGCGCGAAGCTGATCGTGCTGGGTGGCCCGGCCATGAACATCGGTTTGGGCGGTGGCGCTGCGTCTTCGATGACTTCCGGCCAATCTGCAGAAGATCTGGATTTTGCTTCGGTACAACGTGAAAACCCAGAAATGGAACGCCGTTGTCAGGAAGTGATCGACCGTTGCTGGCAGATGGGTGAACACAACCCGATCCTGTTTATTCACGATGTGGGTGCGGGTGGTCTGTCTAATGCGATGCCGGAACTGGTGAACGATGGTGGCCGTGGCGGTAATTTCTCACTGCGTGCGATTCCGAACGATGAACCGGGCATGACGCCGCTGGAGATCTGGTGTAACGAGTCGCAAGAACGTTATGTACTGGCTGTAGCGGCTGATCAACTGCCACTGTTTGAAGAGCTGTGCCGTCGTGAGCGCGCACAGTATGCGGTGATCGGTGAAGCGACCGAAGCACAACACCTGACACTGAATGACAGTCATTTCGATAATAAACCGATTGATATGCCACTGGATGTATTGCTGGGCAAAGCCCCGAAAATGCATCGTGACGTGAGCACACTGTCAGCAAAAGGCAAACCGTTAGATCTGAGCGGTGTGACCGTGAAAGATGCGGCGGAGCGCATCATGCGTCTGCCAACTGTTGCGGAAAAAACCTTCTTGATCACCATCGGCGACCGTACCGTAACAGGTTTGGTAGCGCGCGATCAGATGGTTGGCCCTTGGCAGATCCCGGTTGCGGATTGTGGCGTCACGGCTGCCTCTTACGACACTTATGCGGGTGAGGCGATGTCGATGGGCGAACGTTCACCGATTGCACTGCTTGACCATGCTGCTTCAGCTCGGATGTCAGTGGCTGAGTCATTGACTAACATCGCGGCCACGCAAATTGGCGATCTGAAACGCGTTAAGTTGTCAGCGAACTGGATGGCGGCAGCCGGTCACCCGGGTGAAGATGCGGGTCTGTATGCGGCAGTGAAAGCGGTCGGCGAAGAGTTATGCCCTGAGCTGGAGCTGACCATTCCAGTAGGTAAAGACTCAATGTCGATGAAAACCCGCTGGCAGCAAGATGATGAGCAGAAAGAGGTGATTGCACCGCTGTCGCTGATCATTACAGCGTTTGCTCGTGTGGAAGATGTTCGTAATACCGTAACACCAGAGCTACGTACCGATAAAGGCGAAACGGACCTGATCTTAATCGACTTGGGCGGTGGTAAAAACCGTCTGGGGGCTTCTTGTCTGGCTCAGGTTTACAAGCAACTGGGTGAAAAAGCACCGGATGTTGATTGCCCTGCACAGCTGAAAGGCTTCTTCAATGCCATGCAGGCACTGGTTGCTGAGCGCAAATTGTTGGCTTACCACGACCGTTCCGATGGTGGCTTGTTCGTTACACTGGCCGAAATGGCATTCGCTGGCAAAACCGGTATCAGCGTGCAACTCGATCAGTTAGCAGCTGATGACCTGTCTGTGCTGTTCAGCGAAGAGTTGGGTGCGGTGATCCAAGTTGCTCGTGCCGATAAAGAACAGGTGCTGACTGTGTTGGCTGGTCATGGTTTGGCCGCGAATACTTTCGTAATTGGCACGCTGAACCAGAAAGACACGCTCTGCTTTACCCGTAACGATCAGGTAGTGTTGTCTGAACCGCGTGTTCACTTCCGCAAAATTTGGGCGGAAACCACTCATCTGATGCAACGGATGCGTGATAACCCTGCTTGTGCTGACAGTGAACATCAGGCCAAACTGGATGTTAATGATCCAGGTCTGAACGTGAAACTGAGCTTCGATCTGAATCAGGATGTGGCAGCGCCATTCATTGCTAAACGTGCAGCACCGAAAGTTGCGATCTTGCGTGAACAGGGTGTGAACTCGCAAAGCGAAATGGCTGCCGCGTTTGATCGCGCTGGTTTCAGCGCCATCGACGTACACATGAGTGACATTCTGGAAGGTCGTCTTGATCTGGCGGAATTCCAAGGCTTAGCGGCTTGCGGTGGTTTCTCTTACGGTGACGTATTGGGTGCTGGTGAAGGTTGGGCGAAGTCAGTGCTGTTTAACAGCCGTGCACGTGACGCGTTCCAGAGCTTCTTCCATCGCAATGATACCTTTGCGTTGGGGATCTGTAACGGTTGTCAGATGATGTCTAACTTGCATGACTTGATCCCAGGTGCTGACCTGTGGCCACGTTTTGTGCGTAACGAATCTGAGCGTTTTGAAGCGCGTTTCAGCTTGGTGGAAGTTCAACCATCACCGTCGATCTTCTTCCAGGGCATGGCTGGTTCGCGTATGCCAATCGCAGTGTCACATGGCGAAGGTCGTGTTGAGCTGCGCGACGCGGACCATCTGGCTGCGCTGCAAAACAGTGGCACAGTCGCGGTGAAATTCGTTGACCATTATGGTGTGGCAACGGAACGTTACCCGCTGAATCCGAACGGTTCACCAGCCGGTATCACCGGTCTGACTACTGCCGATGGTCGTGTGACCATCATGATGCCGCACCCAGAACGTGTGATGCGTACGGTGGCGAATTCATGGCACCCAGACGATTGGGCAGAGAACAGCCCATGGTTACGTATGTTCCGTAACGCGCGTGTGTTTATTGGTTAATCGCCATTCATTAGACAGACGAAACAAGAGAGCCGCTGATGAAGCGGCTTTTTTTTATCTGAGTTATACCCTTCGTACTTGAAGCTGCAGCGTCGTTGACGGCGTTCACTCACCCCAATCACGTAGCATCTCTATGCTCATGGGGATTCGCTCACTTGTCGCCTTGCTGCAACTCCAATTACTTTGGGTATATGCCTATTTGATTATTGAGACAAACGGCGGGCCTGCCAGTAATAACGCTGCCAGTATGGTTGATTCAGATCGGAGATCATTACGCCTTTACTGCTCGAAGCATGCAGAAACTTGTTTTTATCGACCATCACGCCAACATGACGGGTGCTACGGCCGATATTAAAAAACACCAAATCGCCGGGGCGTAATTGATGGCTGGAGACAGCGCGTCCGACATGAGCCTGACTATCCGTATCGCGGGGCAGTTGCATGGCAAATTGCTCGCGAAACGTGAGTTGCATAAACGCAGAACAATCGACACCACGACGACTTTCACCGCCTGTTCGGTAAGGAACGCCTTGCCACTCTTGATATTGTTCATATAACGCAGAGCGGGCATACGCCGGATCACTTAACCCGGATGCGTAGTGCGGCGATTCTGAAATCTGACTTTGGCAGCCAACTAACAATAATGCTGACAGCACCAGCCAGAACAATACAAAACAAGGTGACGAGTGTCGTGGTGAACTCATTCCGTTGATCCTGTTTTATCCGTATGGAGTCTCAGTTTTCCCGGTAACAACTCAAATCGTGTGACATGCTGTTTCAGCCAGCGCTGTTCTTTATCTTTGCTATTAAGCACATACGCTGGTTGTTGTTGCAAACGACTTTGTAAACCCTGAACCAGATAACCAACAAGCGGAGCAAATTGTTGCTGCACCTCTGCCGGCTTTATTTGATAACGGGTTAATGTAAAGTTATCCAGATAGATCGCACCGGTTTTTAAATAATAGCGAGGTTTTGCTTCAAAATCAGCGCTGATTGTACCATCGACTGACGGTTGTCCTGGTAGGGTGAGCGTAAAGCGTCCATTGCTTAATACTTGTGCCATATTGGCTTTTTGTCGTCCAAGGCGAACCTGCATCGAATCGATATTAACATCTACATCAAACAGACCCGGTAAACCATATTGTTGTTGGTATTTGGCTTTTTGGTTCACATATTGAGTTAATTCTTGTTCTGTAATGTCAATTGGCCCTGCAGTTTGGCCACTGAGAGATAGAGTTAAAAGAAGAGCGTGCAACATGATACCGCCTTATCAAATAGCCTGAACGCGGGCTCATCATAGCATTCGTTACGTATCATGCCAGAGCCGGAAAAGAAGGATGAATAAATGCGACCACAAATGACGTTGCTGGATGTGTTGTACAACTTGTTTGGTTTTTTGGTCTTTGGTTTTTATACCTTACTGGTTGTCGGTATTGTGGTTCGTGTGATCATGAAACGGCGCCCGATCGGCGTTTCACTGGCGTGGCTGGCATTGATTTTGGCGATCCCAGTGTTGGGTGTTTCCGCCTATTTGATTCTGGGGGAAGTCCGCTTAGGACGACGTCGGGCGCAACTGGCTCAGGCCATGTATCGACCCTATGTTGCCTGGTTGCAACAACTGGTCGCCGGGTTTCCGCATCAGCCAGTAAAGCCATCAGTTAAAGCTAATCCACTGGTAGCCTTGATCCAGTCTCGGCTTGGCATGCCGTTATTGGGCGGCAATCATCTGGCTTTATTATCAGAGCCGGAAACTATTCTGGACAGTCTGATAACGGATATACAACAGGCGAAAATATTTTGTTATCTCGAATTTTACATCTGGCAAGCGGGTGGACGAGTTGACGATATCGCTGAGGCATTGATGCAAGCAGCAAAACGGGGTGTCGATTGCCGGGTGTTGCTTGATTCTGTGGGCAGTGCCGATTTTTTTGATACCGAGTGGTCAGCTCGGTTACGCAGTGCCGGTATTTTACTGGTGGAGGTATTACCAGCAAAAGCATGGCGAATGCCATTTCACCGGCAAGACCTGCGAATGCACCGTAAACTGATGATTGTCGATGATCGGGTTGCTTACACCGGCTCCATGAATCTAATTGACCCGCAGCTGTTTAAACAAAATATGGGGGTCGGCCAGTGGATTGATGTCATGGTGCGGGTACAGGGGCCGGTGGTGCCGGTCATGTGGTCGCTGTTTGTGCGTGATTGGGAAATGGAAACTGGCGAACGTTTGCTGGATTCGCGCCAGCATGAACCAGAATCTTGGGCTGAACAAGAACATCATGTCCAGCTGGTGCCTTCCGGGCCATTTACCGGTGGTGATTGTGTTCAGCAGATCTTGTTACAGGCGATTTATCAGGCTGAACGTAGTCTAGTTTTGACGACGCCGTATTTTGTGCCGGATGATCCACTGGTGGCGGCGCTGCAATCGGCTGCTGATCGCGGTGTATCAGTACAACTAATTATTCCTGAACGTAACGATTCCCGTATGGTTAATTTCGCCTGTAATGCTTTTTTGGAAGAATTACTGACATCAGGTGTTGAAATTCATCGCTGTTGCAAAGGCTTACTGCATACTAAAAGTGTGTTGGTGGACGATGAGATTGCGTTGATTGGTACCTTAAATCTGGATAAGCGTAGTTTATGGCTTAATTTTGAAGTCACACTCTTGGTGGATGATTACTCATTTGCGACTATGCTGAGAGAGCTGCAACAAGGTTATCTGCACGAAGCAAAACAAATGTCGTTAGCTGATTGGTGTGATCGCCCCTGGATACAACGAATGCTGGAAAATGTATTTTATTTGTTCAGCCCACTGCTGTGATATTTTCATGGTAAGCAAACAGAATGCTTAATTTATGGAAAAAATGATAAGAAGAGGGATAGTTTTATGAGTTCGAACGCGACTAAATATACCTTATTAGGGCTTGTTGTAGCGGGATGTGCCGCCGTTGCGGCGGCCAGTTGGTACACCACAAAATCGTTAGATGAACATATTTTGTCGAGTGTTGATGCCATTAATCGTAGTGGTGTGATGCGGGCGAGTTGGTACCCCGAATCGAGCATGCCGTTTTCCCGTGATGGCGTTCTGCATTTGGTCGTTATTAACCAGCATATGCGACAAAATCAAAATGCCGGTGCGGTAGATAGCAATGACCCTGAATCATTACGCGCTGCACAAGATGCGATGACAGAGCCTCTGCCAGCCGAGCCACAAAAACCGGTTGAATTGTTTGTGAATGTCTCGAATACCGTGCTGCCTTTGATTGTCAAAGGCGCTGCGACATTAGATATGTCGCGTGGCAGTATGGCTGAGCTGGTAAAACAGCAAGCGGTTCCGGCTTCGTTACCAATCACATTAACATGGAAATTTTCTGCGTATAACCAAGGGCTGGATATGCGCCTGAGCATGGATCACTGGATGATTGAACATCCGGATCTGATGGTGAAAGTGGGTGCGGCAGAACTGATGCTAACCGGTGATCTTAGAGATACGCTGGAGTTTCACTACGGCTGGCAGGGCATCAAAGTTAACAACAAACCAGCCTCATTAGGTGAAATGGATATTATGCCGCTAGATGGCAGTACGTTGTTCCGCCGCTTTGTGGGCACCTGGATCTCCCCGGAAGGCCACATGGTGCTGGAAGGGGCACATTTTTCTGCTCCGGATGCCAAAGGGGAATTAGGTAAGTTTCAATTTGATGCCATGATGGATGAATCGCCCTCGGAAACTGGGGTTATGCTGAATGTTAAACATCATGTTTCATTATCAAAATTGGCGATAAATACAGCACAAGATCAGTTCAGCCTGGAAGATTTGTCATTGGGGCTTAATCTGACCGGTTTAAATAAACAGGGATTTGAAGAACTGGCACAATTGGCGGATGCTGAAAAACCGGATTTTATGCAGATGATGAAAAGTCTGAATAAAATCACCACCAAAAGTGTCCGTCTGGAACTTTCTCCTTCACATGTGAAATTGAATAAAGCCATGGTCACTGCGAGTGGCAAACTGGAAACATTGCCATTTGAAGTGGAACAGTTGATGCGAGCTAGTGCTACTGACACGCCGCACCCATTCAAATACATGGTGCAAGGTGATTTCACGCTATCCGCAGAACCGAAAGCGGTATTAGGGTTACCCGCTGAGTGGCAACATCAAGTCAGCGCGTTACAACAGCAGGGCTTTATTAAGTCAGACAACAAAGGTTTGACGAGTAATCTGTTGTTACGCAGTGGTGAGGTGACAGCGAATGGAAAAGTGGTACCGCTTAACGAATTCAACACGCAGCATGAGTAATCAACGGCTGATACTGTCAATGTCATAGCCTTGTCATATCCCTCCTTTATGTTGCTGCCGGATGAGAGTTATCCGGCGCCGCATAAAGGATGTTTGATGCGTAAATACCAAAAAATTGTATTTTGGTTTGTGGCCTGCAGCTTATCGGTGCTGCTGGTTATGACTTGGTTCACAGGCTATCAGAGCGATCGCCTGTTATCTCAATGGTTAGTTCAAGCCAGTCAGACACCTGGTATTGCAACCAGCTGGTTTGATCAGGAAAAAAGCCTTTTTAGCCGTAAAGCTGAATTACACCTAATGATCGCCGAACCCGCACAATTACTGGTTGCTTCACCAACACTCAGAGGTGACAACCAGTTACGCCGCGGCTTGCAGGAATTAGGGCCTATAGAGCTGTATATTGAATTACAGCAACAGATCTTCCCTGGATTTACGACAGGCTCCGCGCATATCAATATGCAACGAGGTATGTTTGCTGATTTACCTAACATGCCCAATATTCCTCATCAACTTCATTGGCGGGTCAACGGGCTGACCGGGAATATGCTTGCCCGCCTCGAGATGGCGCAGTGGAATTGGTTACGTGATGATTTGACGTGGCTGGTGGCGCCATTAAGCGCGGAAGTTGAGATCCCCGATCCTAAACAGCTTCATCTATCGTGTTTATGGCAAGGCATGCAATGGCGGAATGAGCGGACAGAAGCGCGGGGTAATTTAAGTAAATTATCATTTAGTGCTCAGTTGCTAGAAAATGATTCACTGTGGCTGATACCGTCTGCTGATTTGATGTTAGACCAGCTAGATTTACGGCAACTGGAGCGCCAATTGCAGTTGTCGCAGTGGCACTGGCAGACGGGCGTCAGAGAAAACCGGGATGGTTTACTCAGTGTGGTGGATGTAAACAGTCATTCCAATATTCATCATCTTTCTTATCGCAGCCAACAAAATGATTATCAGCTCAGTGACTTAACTGCGGGGTTGGCACTGGGTGGTGTGAATCGGCAGGGGTTTGAGGCATTGCTGATGAATTCGGGGTTGGATGCGACCAATCTGGCGAAATGGAAAACCGGACTTAATTTAATTACCCGCGCGGGTGTGCAATTTAAACTAGATCCTTTTGATTTAAAGCTGAACCGTGAGCCGTTTCGCATGCATGGGCAATTGACCACGCGGCCTTTTGATGTGGCGCAGGTACATGGTGTGGAGTCGATGCGTTCGTTGTTGCAGGGTGATCTATCGGTAGAGGCGACACCAGCGTTGACGCAGCAATTTGCACCCGTTGCCGAAGCATTGCCGGATCTGTTGTCGGATGGTTATCTTGAGTCGGAATCGGCTGGCCGTATTTCAACGAAATTGCGGATGGTGAATGGCAAGTTGTCGGCCAATGGTATTGCGGTACCGTATTAACGCTGGCAGCAATAAAAAGGCGGAGTTGAACTCCGCCTTTTTATTGCCTGGAAAACGACTTATTTGAAAAAGAAAGTTATTTGAATACGACGGTTTTATTGCCGTAAACAAAAACACGTTCTTCAGAGACGGCGGTTAATGCTTGATTCAAAACAGAACGTTCGCCATCACGACCGGCTTTGGCCATGTCTTCAGCGGAGAAGTTGTGATCAACGCGGATCACGCCTTGCTCAATGATCGGGCCTTCATCCAGATCGTTGGTCACGAAATGGGCGGTGGCACCAATGATTTTCACGCCGCGGTCAAAGGCCTGCTGATAAGGGCGTGCGCCGATAAACGCAGGCAGGAATGAGTGGTGAATATTGATGATGCGATAAGGGTATGACGCCACGAAATCTGGGGTCAGTACGCGCATGTATTTTGCCAGCACAACATATTCCGGCGCATATTCATCAATAATGGCGCGCATCTTGGCTTCGTGCTCTTCACGGCTTAAGCCTTCGTGGCTGACATGATGGAACGGAATATTAAATTTGCTGGTTAAATCAGCCAGTACATCGTAGTTACCGATAACCGCAGCTACATCCAGATTCAACGCACCTTCGTAGCATTTGATCAGAATATCGCCCAGACAATGCGCTTCTTTCGTAACCATGATGACGACACGTTTTTTGCCGGCAGGAACTAAACGATGTTTAGCGCCTTGTGGCAACGTGTCATCCAGATCACCGAGCAGCGTTTCATCATTGAAACGACCTTCCAGCTCGGTGCGCATGAAAAAGCGCCCTTGCGTGTGATCAACAAACTCATCGTTCTTGATGATGTTCAATTGATGTTTGTAGCAGATATAAGTGATTTTTGCGATCAGACCCTGTGCATCAGGGCAATCAGTCAGCAGGATCTTACGTTTCATCCCGTGGTTTTCCTTGGATATGAGTCACAACCAATAATGGCGCAACACTATGCCATAAAACTACCTTCATGCCAGCGAAAAAAACCAGTAAACGTGAGGAATTGAAAGATTGAAGTCAGATTGCAGGCATAGGTGAAGCGAACAAGATGCGTTACTATTTGTTTTACTGTCACTGCTGGATGAGATGTTAATTATGTCTGCTGAAATTAGTCCCGAACTGCGTTTTACCCGCACTCTTGCGGCATTTGATGAAGCGAATTCACATGACCCTCGTCAGGAGTTAGACGAGAACGGGGTGGCGGTGGCCTATGAAGTATTATACGCCCGTCGGATGAGCCAGATGCTGCAACGTTTCTGTCCTCAGGCGTCAGAAGCCTTACAATTGGCCGCGCATAGCCAGCATATTGAACGCTGGACGTTACCGCGGGAGCTTTATTCGTTCGATCGAAAAGGCTATTTACAGTGGCGCAGTGATTTAAAACTGCGTCATGCAAGCCGAGCGGGCGAGATCATGCTGGCACAGGGTTATGACACTGCCATGTGCGAACGGGTTGCCGCCTTGCTGAAAAAAGAAAAATTGAAAAGTGATGAAGAAAGTCAGGCGTTGGAGGATGTTATTTGTTTGGTCTTCCTGCAATTTTATTTTTCTGAATTTTCGAAAGCGCATGATGAGGCTAAATTAATTGATATTTTGCAAAAGACCTGGCGCAAAATGTCTGAAGCCGGTCATCAGGCAGCACTCAGCTTGCCATTGACGGATGAAGAAAAAACACTGGTTGCGAAAGCACTGGCGTAATACGTAAACCTAAATAAACGTTGTAAATACAGGAGTCGTTGTATGTTGAAGTGGTGCCGTTATATGTTGGCCGGGGCTGCATTATCTCTTGCCGGTTGTGCTGCGTTACAGCCGAAACTGGAAGCTCCGACCGTGGCGGTTAACTCTGTTCGCGTCATGCCGGGGCAGGGGTTGAATCTGCGTTTTCTGATCGGTTTACATGTACAGAACCCGAACTCACTGCCATTGCCTATCCATGGCGTTAATTACACGGTGGCGTTGTCTGGTCAGCCGGTGGTGTCAGGTAATAGTCAAAATCAACCGACAATCCCGGCGCATGGCGAGCAGGATGTTGAAGTAGAAGCAGTGGCTGATCTGGTAAATGGTTTGTCTTTGGCTAATACGTTGCTGAGTAACCCACTGCAACAGGAAGTGCCATACGCAGTAAAAGCGTCGGTTGATGTCGGCGCTTTTTTGCCGAATATTCCGGTACAAAAAAGCGGGGTTGTTAACCTGACTACCGGCGCTATTCGTTAATTTCTCTTCGTGCATAACTAAAATTCCCGGACATACCTTTGTCCGGGTTTAGCGCGTGATATCACGTATTCCGCCAGAAAAATGGCGTCACTTTCCTTCCTGTATATACTCAAATAAATACGTAACTGGCTCTTCATTATCCTTTTTACTGAAGGAATGGTGCACCTTGATAGCGTTTTTCACGCGAAATGAGCTACTGATGAAAAGATATATTCCTCTGCTGTCGTATTTTTATGTGGCGTTATGTTCTGTTGATGTCTGTGCAGTGGAATTATCCGATACCTTTTCAGTCAATGGTTTCGGTACGCTGGGCGTAACTAAAACTAGCGCTGATTCACTGGGTTTTCGGCAAAACATCTCGACGGATAATGTCACTAGCGGTGATTGGAATCTGGCTTCCCGTTCGTTGCTTGGTGTGCAGATGAATGCAAACTGGAATACGCACTGGAGTTCCGCTTTACAACTGGTACAGGAAAAGCGGGTAGAGAATAGTTTTAGCGACAGTTTACAACTTGCATCAATAACGTATATGCCGACCACTGAATGGGCGTTGCGGTTTGGTCGTCTCTCCCCTCGAGTTTATATGCTCACTGATACCCGCAACGTAGGGTATGGTTATTTGTGGACCCATCCTCCGATGGAGTTTTATGGTCAGCTACAGACCAATTATAACGACGGCGTAGAAGTCAGTTACACCAAACAGTTTGATGATGCGGATATGTTACGTGCAACCTTAAGTGGTGGCCGAACAGGGATGCAAATGTCATATCCGGGTTATAATTTTGACGCAGATTTTGGCCAGGCCTGGGCCTTAACGCTGGAATATGAAGATGAAGCTTGGCAATTTCGCGGTAGTCTCAGTTCAGTAAGCAATCAGAATCAGTGGGCCAGCTTATTAAGACAATCGCTGGACGCGTATTCCGTTGTACTGCCGGTGGCTGCATCAGTCAGTGACGCGTTAAATACAGATGGCTCGCAGTTATGGTTCTATTCATTAGGCATGAGTTATAACGATAGCCAATGGACGATGCAGTCGGAAATTAGCCGGCTGGATTCGTCGAATGAAATAACCTCGGATACTATCGCTGGTTATTTAAGCCTCGGGCGTCATATCGGTAAATTTACCCCTTATGTTGTGTATTCTCGGATACACACAATATCCGCCGATTATCAGTTACCCGCTGATGTCAGTTATTACGCGCAATACGACAATCAGTTGAATTATCTAACCACCACATCACTGGCATTTTTGAATAGCCGGTTCGATCAAAAAGGCATCGCAATCGGTGTGCGATGGGATCTCAACTCACATCTGACATTAAAAACGCAATGGGATCGGAAATTTATTTCACCGGATGGTAATCATCTTTGGTGGCATATCGATGGTAGTAATTCATCTACTGAGGATGTGTTCACTCTCAATCTGGACTTTGTATTTTGATGAAACAGATCCTGATGATTTTACTGCTGAGCATTGTCTGGGTGAGCCCTGCGCTGACTTATGCTGAGGTCTGGGTCATTGTTAATCAACATAATCAGGTTGATGCCATGGATAAATCAGAAGTGACGGGTTTATATCTGGGGCGTTATCTGAGCTTTCGAGATGGCTCGGCTGCACATCCGCTGGATCAAGATAAAGATGGCTCTGTATATGAAACGTTTTATCAGCGTTTAACAGGGAAGTCGGCGGCATATATTAACGCCTATTGGGCACAGATTTTATTTACTGGGCGCGCTAAACCACCTAAAGAGATCCTAACTGAAGCTGAACTTATTAACACAGTGCGCCAAGATCGCCATGCGATTGGTTATGTGAGCTCAGGCGCCTCTTTGCAAGGTGTTAAGGTGGTGTTGCGGTTATAGTGTTGTGGTTTGAGGGTTATAAACCCGAATGCCATTTTTACCGGCTTGCTTTACCTGATACATAGCGACATCAGCACACTCAAAGGCGGCATTGAAACTTGCGGCGTTGTCAGGGCAAATAACAATACCGATACTGGCACCTACATTTGCGGTTTTATCTTTGCCAATATCAATAGGTTGACTGATCCGCTGTAAAAATCGTTGCGCTAATCGTACTGCGGTTTCCTGTGAGGCATCATTCAACGCGATCAGAAATTCATCGCCACCCCAACGGGCGACAATATCACTTTTTCGTGTCAGGCTGCTTAAGCGATTGGCCACTTCAATGAGCACCTTATCACCGGCATCATGACCCTCAGTGTCATTTACTTTTTTAAAGCCATCGAGATCAAGCACGATCAATGCAAGAGGCTGGTGGATACGAGATGCAGTATGGATCATCTGATCGATTTGTTGTTCAGCCACGCGGCGGTTTTTCAGATGCGTGAGGTGATCATGGCTGGCATCGTGGACGGAGGCATTTAAGGCTTCGTGTTGCCGGGTAATGTCATTGATGAAAATCAGAATGATGCTTTCGCCGTAATCATTGACTGCCTCTTTGGCGTTAATACTGACCCAACGGCGGCGCCCATTTTCATGTGACAGTAATTTCACATCAAAACAGTTGTCCGATTTCTCTTCCAGCAACTGCGTAATTTGTTCCATAAATTCGTCAGGGTTTTTTACCAACAAACTGACCCATTCCGCCGTATGCGGTAGATGCCGGTTACCCGTTGCTGATAAAACCAGATCTTGAAATGAGGGATTATAGGTCAGTAGATTCATCGACTTATCAGTAACAATCAGTGCGTTAGTCGATAAATCAAAAACCATTCTGAAATTATTCGCGATCAGTTCAACCCGATCACGAAGTTTTCGTTCTTCTGCGATCTGCTGTTGCACTTTATCCAGCAACTGGTTCACTGTTTTCGACAGGGTTTCCAACTCGGTTTCTTGCAATAACACGGGAATAGTCAGCCGTTTATCATCACCGGGGCGGATCAGATAAAGCTCGCTGGCCAGTTTACTGACGGGGTTGGTGATAAATAACCAAATCACGGCCATCATACAAAGTAGTGTCACGATAATCAGCAAGGCCATTAATACGGTAATTTCTAAGGCGATCGCTTTGGCTTGTTCATCAATAATATCGCGGCTGGGGGTGATAATTAATTCACCGATTTTGTCATTGCCCCCAAACGGTGAATACAATATTTGAGTCATAGGCGCCAGAGATGCGCCATCATTTCGGCCTTGATGCAGAGAGAATTGATCGGTATTAATGGTGACACTGTAGATCAATTTATTGCGTAATAAGCCATCGAGGACATCTTCTGCAATGACCTTGTTGCTTGCATAAGCGGCAATTTCAGCTGTTTTATAGACAGTGGCAGAGAGCTGGGTAATGGCTTGCAGGCTACGGGTTTGTTCCCGGTTGTAGGTGAAATTGTAAAAACTGTAAGACGCGATAACGGTTACACCGGAAACGAACAAGGCAACAATCAAAGAAAGACGCAGATGAAGGTTGAGTTTCATGGATAAGATCCTTAATGAAACATCTGATGCAATAACTTAATAATAATCTTAAATTTGTTATATCAGATGTTACTCTTCAGCCGCGTCATATAAAAGATGAGTAAAGTTGTTTAATTATAAGAAGAAATTGCTGCGAGATAGCCGATCACATAATAAGAAAAACGTTTATCGGCAATCAGCAATATTCACCTTCAATCAAAAATTCATCGATAATATCTGTAAACTCCGGCCATAATTCTTCCGGGACAGCCGCTTCCGGATCATCTTCATTGTCACCGTAGTCATCCCAGAAATAGGCGCGCAGGGCATTGGCAAATTCGTCATCCAATTCAGCTAACTGTGCCACCGTACCGCACCAGATGATACGCCGCAGGCTTTCCGTCAGATCATTGAGTTGTTCAACTAAAATCTCATCGCTGTGACTTTGTTCGATCAGGAGCTCAAAACGGTCACGCGCACTTTCCGCCTGTTCTTCGTCTAATTCACCGGTATCGGCCAGCAGATAAATATAGTCGCCTAATAAATATTCGATTAAATCATCGCGGCTATGAAACCAATGCCATTGGCTGCCTTTATTCCCCAGTAATGAAGCGTCAAATGAGCTGTCAACGTGGCAGATTGCCCATTGATTTTCCATCGTTATGTCTCCGGTAAGTTCATCGGTGGATATCTGGTTGCGGATATGTGGCGAAATATAATGTATTTCCGCCACACTCACTATAGTAGTTACTAATGAGGTCAATATCCGCGCTGACGATCAACGATACCTTGTACCGGATGCCCGTTAGCTAACGCCTGTATGTTCGTCGCAATTTGTGCCACGGCTTCTTCTGGAATTGTGTCAGCTGCGACATGCGGAGTGATAATCACCGCCGGATGTTGCCAGAACGGGTGTGTTGCCGGTAATGGTTCGGTTGCAAAGACATCCAGCATAACAAAGCGCAGATGCTGTTGATTGAGCAGACTAAGCAGCGCCTCTTCATCCAGCAATGTACCGCGTCCGGCGTTGATCAAAGCTGAATCTTTTGGCAATAACGCCAAATGCTTGGCATCGAGTAGATGCCAGGTTTCATCGGTTGACGGCAAAATGCTGAATAAAACATCGGTTTCTTGCAGCAATGAACCGAGTGCATCACAACCATGCACACAACGGACATTATGGATATTTCGGGCGTGTCGGCTCCAGCCACTGACCGGATAACCGAGCCC
>JAYSBB010000008.1:0-46177 GCA_041915645.1 Tolumonas sp. | reverse complement strand
GCTTTTTTTGCTCCAGCAGTGCCAACCACCAGATAATTTGAGCCAACCGGAACAATGTCATACGCTGATGCAAACGCATAATGAATGCCGCCCACGGAATTCAGATTCGCGGTGGCAGATGGCAGTGTAGCGACCGCTTCACGGCTATGTGAAGCAAGGCTCATATAACCTACAGACGTAACCGCAGTAGCGTCAGAACCATATTTGGTTACGATCCCAGTAGATTCAGGTGTTATAGTTGACGCAAGTGTTGTGACAGATGTAGCAACATTAAAGGTTTGATCTACGTTTGAGCTTAGATCAGCGAACCAAGTTGCAGCCCAATTAGATGTTTCTAAATAGCTTTTACAAGTAGTACTGGAGAGAAGAGCAGTACAGCCATTTTCATAATTAAAACGATGCGCCAGATCCATTCCGCTTGGCGACATATGAAAATAATGATACCAATCGCTTTTTACCGCTAAGCTGGAAATTTCGGCCCCATCACCAGAAATGCTTAATGCCCATGGGCCATAGTTAGCACTTCCTATGTTTGCAGCAGAAACAACCTCGGAGATTGAATAAAACGGATCCTGAGCTGCAGCAGATACAGCACCTGCCATCAATAATGGCAATATGGCTGCAATTTTTGTCATTTTCATTAGACACTATTCCTCGTTCTTCATCGCTTCCAGCTCTTCCCAGCGGGCGAAAGCCTGTTCCAAATTCAATTCAGCTTGTTGTAAGGCATCTAATATTTCTTTGGTGCGCTCTACTGGCAAACTGAAAAAGTCAGGTTGATTGATCTGAGATTGTATTGAGTCAATTTTCGCTTCTAATTGTTCCAGTTGAAGTGGTAATCCGTCCAGCTCTGACTGCAACTTATACGAAAGTTTACGAGTTTTTTTCGGTATTACAGGTTTTTCTTCTTTTTCACGAGCAACCGGGGCGTTTTTTGTCGCTGCGGCAGCCGCCATAGTTTTGGCAGACTGTAGCTGACGAGTTGCTACCACATCGGCAAAGCCACCGACATAAGGCGTAATACGACCATCGCCTTCAAACAACCAGCTATGCGTTACAGTGTTATCGATAAAGCGTCGATCATGGCTGACTAACAATAATGTCCCTTGATATTCCGCCAGTAACTCTTCTAATAACTCCAGTGTTTCAATATCCAGATCGTTGGTTGGTTCATCCAAGATCAGCAGGTTACACGGTTTCAGGAAAAGCTTCGCCAACAACAAGCGATTTTTCTCGCCACCCGAAAGTGCTTTAACAGGCGTCATCGCACGTTTCGGTTCGAACAGGAAATCTTGCAAATAACCTAAAATATGACGGCGACGACCGGCAAAATCGACTTCTTGGCGACCATCAGCCACGTTATCCATCACTGTTTTTTCTGGATCAAGCTGTTGACGATATTGATCAAAATACGCAACTTCTAATTTGGTACCGCAATATAAGGAGCCGCTATCCGGCTGTAGATCGCCCAACAACAATTTAATCAGTGTGGTTTTGCCACAACCGTTAGGGCCAATCAGCGCGATTTTATCGCCGCGCATGACACGGAAATCAAAATTACGGATCAGTGATTTTCCTTCAATACTGTAATTGACTCGCTCACCTTCAAAAATAATTTTTCCGGAACGGACCGCTTCATCCAGCTGGATTTTAGAAGTACCTACTTTTTCACGGCGTTCACCACGTTCCATCCGTAATGCTTTTAATGCCCGAACGCGACCTTCATTGCGGGTACGGCGTGCTTTTACGCCTTGTCGGATCCAGACTTCTTCCTGCGCCAGCTTTTTATCAAACTGCGCATTTTTCAGCTCTTCAACTCGCAACCATTCTTCTTTACCGGTCAGATAAGCATCGTAATTGCCAGGCCATGACGTTAATACACCACGGTCCAGATCGACGATACGGGTGGCCATGCGTTGGATAAATTCACGATCGTGACTGATAAAGACAATAGCGCCTTTGTATTGGCGTAAAAAATCTTCCAGCCAGGCGATAGAGTCAATATCTAAATGGTTGGTTGGCTCATCCAACAGCAGTAGATCAGGCTCATTAACCAGCGCGCGGGCTAGTGCAACTTTACGCAACCAACCACCGGATAAATCAGACAGTGAGGTATCCGCGGTCAGCGACAGCAGACTTAAGATCTGATTGATGCGGGTATCAAACTGCCAACCTTGTTGCTGGTCGAGTTGTTCTTGCAATTCGCTCAGACGGCGCATTACGCGGTCATCGTCATGATGATCAGCCAAGAGCGTGAGTTGATGATGGTAATCCGCCAAGATCTTGCCCAGCTCTGCCACACCATCGGCAACATAGTCATATACAGTGGCTGATTCCGTTTGTGGAGGATCTTGCTCCAGACGGGCAATTTTCAGGTCTTGCAAATGTGTGATGGAACCATCATCCAGTAATACTTCACCACTGATCACCTTCATCAAGGTGGATTTGCCTGCACCATTTCGACCAACCAGACACAGCCGTTCACCAGACTCAATGTGCAATTCCACATGGTCTAATAACGGCGCAGCACTGTATGAGAGATAACCTTGCTGAATAGAATAAATAGCCATGATGATTAAGCTTGCTCCTGCGATACGTCAGCCTGTGGCACATGACGGATCAACCAGCTGTTATGGATGTGTGGATTTCGCGCGAAATCTTTGGGTAAGGTTTTTGCGCTAATGTTTTCCGCGACTAAGCCCAGTTCAGCGAGACCATTAAAATCCATTTTGAAATGACGCTTGTTGTTCGAGAAAACGATCAAGCCATCAGGATTCAAAATTTTCTTCAACATCGCCATGACATCAATATGATCGCGCTGGACATCAAACGTATCATCCATACGTTTAGAGTTCGAGAAAGTTGGTGGGTCGATGAAGATCAGATCAAATGTCTGCTCGCAATGGCGCAACCAATCTAAGCAATCGGCTTGTTCAAACTTATGCTGCCAGCTGGTTAAGCCGTTGTGGCGCATGTTATCGCGCGCCCAGTTCAGATAAGTCCGGGACATATCCACAGTCGTAGTGGTTCTTGCGCCGCCGAGTGCCGCATGCACGGTGGCAGTACCGGTATAAGAGAACAGATTGAGGAAGTCTTTGCCTTTTGCCAGTTGCCCTAACATACGTCGGGTATAACGGTGATCTAAGAACAGACCGGTATCCAGATAATCACGCAGGTTGACCAAAAACTTCGCGTTATACTCTTTTACTTCGAGCAACTGCCCTTCGGCATTCAGTTTTTGATACTGCGATTCACCTTTTTGGCGTTCCCGCACTTTCAGGATCACGTTTTTACCCGGCACGCCGGTGACTTCAATAGCTGCCTGCATCAAATCGAGAATACGTTGACGTGCAACATGCTCCGGAATGGTTTTCGGCGGCGCATATTCCTGAATAATCAGGTGATTCGTGTAACGGTCGATCGCGACGTTATAATCCGGTAAATCAGCATCATAGATACGGTACGCATCGATGCCTTCTTGCTGAGCCCATTTATCCAGCGTTTTGATATTTTTACGAAGACGGTTAGCAAAATCTTCCGCCACCATTTTCTGGGATGCGACGGAGTTATCGGCGATCTGATAATTACGCAGCTGACATTCCAATGCCCCGTTGAATAAACGGTATTGTTTTTCTGCCCGCAGGCGTAAGCAACTCAGCAACTCTGGCGATGCCGACAATATGGTTACCCGCCAGCCTTGGAATTCGGTACGGAGTGCATTACCAACGTTTTGATACAGCTTTAACAGTTCTGGAAATTCACCCAGACGTTCACCATATGGCGGGTTACTAATAAGAAAACCCTTACTACCCGGCCATGGATTATGTAATTGCATCGCATCGGCAGCTTCAAAACGGATCAGATCACCCACGCCCGCGCGATTCGCATTCGCTTTAGCACGCTGTAATACACGGTTATCGATATCAAACCCGACAAAACGATCGGCTTGCAACAGCGCCGCTTTATGCCCACGCTTTGCGCGAACTGAAGCTTCGGCCATAATTGGCTGCCAAATTTCTGGTTGATGTTTTAACCAGCTTTCAAAGCCAAAACGACGGCGTAACAAACCTGGCGCCATATCACAAGCCTGCATGGCCGCTTCGATCAACAGCGTGCCAGAACCACACATCGGATCGAGCAACGGTTCATTTTGCCAGCCACTACGTGCTAAGACGGCAGCCGCTAAATTCTCTTTTAGCGGTGCTTCGCCAGTCTCATCACGGTAGCCACGCTGATGTAATGCCGGGCCAGATAAGTCGAGAGAAACGGTAACGGTATCTTTTTTCCAGTGCACTAACACACGAGCGTCAGGGATTTTTTTGTCGACTGAGGGACGAACACCACTGCGTTTAGTGAAGCGGTCAACGATGGCGTCTTTAACTTTTAACGCGCCGTATTGGGTATTATTGATAGCTTTGGATGACCCGGAGAAATCGACGGCGAACGATTGTTCTACGGAGAAATGATTTTCCCATTGCACGTTAAAACAGCCGAGATAAAGATCCAGATCGGTATCGGCATAAAAAGAAGTTAATTCCAGTGCGATACGGGAAGCATAGCGACTCCACAAACATGCCCGGTAAGCCACTTCCAGCTCACCACTAAATGCGACACCCGCGACTGTTTCTTTAATATCGGATGCGCCAAGCCCTGAAAGTTCAGCAGCCAGTATAGATTCTAACCCTTTCGGGCATGTTGCAAAAAAGTCAGCCATTCGTCTCTAATTCATCGGTACAAATAAACGCGCATTATAGCTGTGAATTGCTAAAACAGATATGAATTGACGGGAAGATACTTATTGTTGCATTTATCAGCGAATCGATAACTTATTGAGCAACAGTAAAATAAGCTGAAAATATCCCTTGCCAAATGTGAGTCAGCTCACTAATATGCGCCCCACTGACGCGGGATGGAGCAGCTCGGTAGCTCGTCGGGCTCATAACCCGAAGGTCGTAGGTTCAAATCCTGCTCCCGCAACCAAATTTAAAAGCCAGCTAATTAGCTGGCTTTTTTTTATTCTGGAATAAATCAACCCAGAGTCTACTCGGTACAAAAAAGCCGCTTCGTGATGAAGCAGCTTTAGGGTTTATTCGATAAAGAATTATCCAGCGATTCGACTAATAAAATTTCTGAATATCGATGCCATATTCTTTAGGGTCAACGGCACTTTCAATCTCTTCGGTGGGTGTTTTTGCTAAATCGATGACTCTGACATCCAGATAATGCTTACCGGTTGTACTGTAGATAATTTTTACCACCGGCTGTAACGGCGCACTTTCATTACTTTCGACAACTAAGGCGAGTTTGCCTGTTTTAAGTTTCACCAAACTGCCCGTTGGATGTATCCCCATACATTTGATGAATTTTTTCACTAGTGTTTCGTCAAATTGCGTTCCACTACCTTGTAACAAAATCCGGAATGCCTGCGTTGCCTGCATGCCTTTTTTGTAACAACGATCAGCAGTCAATGCATCAAATACATCGACGATCGTACTTATGCGCGAAATCAGGCACAGTTCTAAGCCTTTTAACCCTCGAGGGTAACCCAAACCATCGAGTCGTTCATGATGATTAGCCGCTACAGTACGGACGATCTTACTAATACCTTCTGACTTATCCAAAAATTGCACGCTGAATTCGACGTGCTTTTTCATGATGGCAAATTCATCAACGGTTAATCGACCCGGCTTATGTAAAATTTCATCGGGCACCATGATCTTGCCGGTGTCATGTAACAAGCCACCGACCAATAACTCTTTAATTGTTTGGCGAGATAGTTTCAGAAAACGACCAAAATTCGCCAACAACATTCCTACGTTTAAGGAATGCTCCATTAAATAGGTGTCTTTTTCTCTGATCCGAGATAGAAAAACCATGGCATCTGGATTTTTAAAAATGGAATCGACCATCTCATCAGCCATCGCTTCTATTGGCGCAATATCAACAACTTCACCGTTCTTTAATGCATTCAGTAACTTGGTCTGCAAAACTTTTGCTTCTGCATAAAGTTTTTGTGCGCGTTTACGCGACTCTGTTTTTTCGGTAGTAGTCAGAATTTCTTGTTCTTGCTCTTCAGGCGCAAGGTTTGATTCAGGATTATCAAGGAGAGTTTCTTGCTGGTGTTTACTACGAGAAAGATCAATTTTGACCTCTAGCACACCCATGGATTGTAATGAGCGGCATGTAGCTTCACTGGAGACCATTCCCGGTTTAAAATGAATATCACCTTTTTGCTTTGTAACAGCAATAACGAACATGCCCAACTTGATGTCGCGGATAGCTACGTTCTGATAATTTTCGGTAGATAATGGTAAAACCGACATTCACGATCCTGAATAAAGCAGTAACCTATTTACTATTTACATTAAAATACCTTTACCGCCATAAAAGCAATACACTAGAGCACAATAACCTAATAGTTTCACAGAACTAAAAAATAATGCGCTTAGATAAACACCTTCATCAATGCCTTGGTATTTCTCGCTCTCAAGCATCGCTGCTTTTACGAGCAGGTCGTATCACAGTTAATGGTACAATAGTAAAAAGTGGTTCTCTGCATGTTAATGAGCAGGATGTTATTCTGTTCGATGATGATAGCCTGCAAACACCAGGAGAAAATCTTTACTACTTTATGCTGCATAAGCCGCAAGGTTATGTATGTGCCAATGCCGATGCTAATCATCCCAGCATTACCCAACTATTCGATTTGCCACGTGCCGATGAATTGCATGCTGCTGGGCGACTTGATGTTGATACTACGGGGCTGGTATTAGTCACTAATGACGGACAGTGGTCACATCGCGTTACCTCGCCACGAAAACAGTGTGAAAAGATTTACCGTGTCTGGTTGGCAGAGGCAATCTCTGATGAAACGCGTAAACAGTTCGCAGAGGGAATTCTTTTACGCAGTGAGACACAACCAACACACCCGGCACAGTTGGAAATTGTCACACCTCGTGAAGTATTACTTACCATTCATGAAGGTAAGTATCACCAAGTCAAACGGATGTTTGCCGCAGTAGGAAACCATGTTGAGCGGCTACATCGGGAACAGATTGGCGCATTAGCTTTAGATGCTAACCTGCCAGAAGGTGACTTCCGCGCGCTGACAGCAAAAGAGATTAGCCTGTTTTAACCTTATCGGGCTAATACCAGTGCCGTTCCGCAAACAACTAATATAGCGCCAAGCCATGCCCCCAGGCTGGGGCGCTGTCGAGTAAAAAACCAAAGAATAGGTAAAAGCATGACTGGCGACGTTGATGACATGATCGCCACCAATGTTACGTTGCCATGACGTAATGCGAACAGAAAGATGGTCATCCCTAACACCATTGCCAATAATCCGTTCAGGCAAATGATGCCTAATACACGCCATGTGATCGGCGATACAGCTCGACTGAAAGGTACCTGCGCTAGACGTAACCCTGAATGTGCACCAAATGCTACCAACATACGCACACACGATGCGGCAATCGGATCTGCCCCTGCAGACATAACCGGTTTCGCGATAATAGTTCCCAGCGATTGACACAATGCAGCCATTAACCCTAATGCCAGACTCAACCACAAAGCACCATGGCTATATTCTAGTTTTTGTGGCTTATTACCACTGAATGCAACAGCAACCATGACACCAGCTAACACTAATACAGCGCCCGCCCAACCTTGCAAAGAGAGATGCTCTTTAAATAACCAGATCCCAAATAATGCGGAAAATGCAGCATGTGTTGCGAATAACAAACTTGCCCGACGCGGCCCAACCCGATTCATGCACGCATATAAACAGGTGTCGCCGACGAAGATACCGATTAACCCTGACGTGGCCATCATGCCAATTTGTGACAATGACAGGGTATGAAAACCACCGCTAATCAGACTCATTAAGCCCAACATCAAACTAACACAAGCCATACGCCAGCGGCTAAAAGCAAAAGTACCTAAATGACGAGCCGGGGTGACCGACAATAGACTAGCGCAAGCCCACAAAAAAGCCGACACCAATGCCAGCCACTCTAAAGACATAACAACCTCAAGTACCAATAAAACAAACCGGCAAAAGCCGGCTTGTCATTACAAAAAACGGAAATCAATTAGAAGAAAGGATCTGGTTCATCATGCTTGATTGGGTCCAACTCCCAGCTTAACACTTGGCCGGACATTTTGAGTGCACCATTTTCAGTATGGAGTTTAATTTTCAGTTTTAAGTTGTTAACCGAGTCTGCATTCCGAAGCGCTTCTTCTTCATCAATCGCACCTTCGCAGAACAGTTCAAATAAACATTGGTCGAATGTTTTCATGCCCAGGTTAACTGATTTTTCCATGATTTCTTTAATATTGCCGAAATCACCACGGCGGATCATATCCTGAATCGTTGCGGTACCCAGCAACACCTCAATGGCGGCACGTCGTTTTCCATCTTTGGTTTTAACTAATCGCTGTGAAACGAAAGCCTTCAGGTTATTCCCTAAATCGTTCATTAATTGCGGGCGACGTTCTTCTGGAAAGAAATTAATAATACGATCCAGCGCCTGATTTGCATTATTCGCATGCAAGGTTGAAATAGCTAAATGGCCGGTCTCCGCGAACGCTAATGCATGTTCCATGGTTTCGCGGTCACGAATTTCCCCGATCAAAATAACATCTGGCGCCTGACGCAAGGTGTTTTTCAGCGCTGCATGGAAACTGCGGGTGTCTACCCCGACTTCACGTTGGTTGATGATGCTCTTTTTGTGCGGATGAACATATTCGATAGGGTCTTCAATCGTAATGATATGCCCGCTGGTATTAGTGTTCCGATGGTCGATCAATGCTGCCAATGTCGTGGACTTACCAGAACCAGTTGCACCAACAAACAACACTAATCCGCGTTTTTCCATGATGACATCGAGTAAAACTGGCGGCAATTTCAACTCTTCAAACGTCGGAATATCTAGTTTGATATTACGGGCAACAATGGAAATTTCATTACGTTGGCGGAAGATATTGACACGGAAACGCCCTACTTTGGATAACGATAGCGCTAAGTTCATTTCCAGTTCTTTATCGAAAATAATGCGCTGTTCTTCATCCATGATCCGGTTGGCAATTTCGGCAACCTGGCCTAACTCCATCGGACGTTCCTGGATCGGTGTCAACACACCATTAAATTTGATACTGGGCACAGCGCCGGTTGCCAGATATAAGTCCGAACCATTTTCAGTGGCCAGCTTGATCAGCATATCCTCGAATTCCATGGTTCCATCAGCAGCAGACATGCTTTTCTCCTTAAATTACTTCACTGTTATTTATTTTGGTGCATTTTGGCCGTTTATTTAAGTCATCCACCAGAAATATATAGATAAAAATGCAAAGACAACAACTGTGACCAAAGATACATCCGTATTTCAATAACCTGCTCTATACTTTGGATAGCGTGTCAACTGAGGTCGGAGGTTTGTATGTGGCAATCCATAACAAAACAGATCACAGATTGTATGGATGCACCGTTTACTATTGATAAACGGCAATTACTGCTGCACACCCAAGATTCAAATTACTATCAAATCAGTGATCAAAAACTTGGTATATCCTACATAGTGCGCATTACACCTAAGTCCATGGCGACTAAATTCGACATGGTGACACGCAATTTGTCTTTGATGGCAGACTGGCTGATATCACCAAAAATCATTTTATTTGGTTCTACTGCTGATCAGTGTTTTGTGGTCTTTGAAACCTTTGATGTCGAAGAAAGCCCGCCATTGCCAAACGAATGGCATGCGCTTGGTAAACGCTTTGCGAAAATGCACCACGAAAGTCAGCAAGGCATGTATGGCTGGGAAGAAGACACCTTCATTTATCAGCAAATTCAGCCTAATCGCTGGCAAAAAAACTGGGCCTCTTTTTATTCTGAGCAACGTATAGGCTGGCAGTTGCAGCTACATCAGGAAAAAGGCAAACACCTCTTCAATATTTCCGATATCACCAGTGTGATACATCGCTTGCTGCATCACCATCACCCAGAACCTTGCTTACTTCATGGGCAATTGTTGCCGGATAATATATTGGTGACCAGTAACGGGCTCTTTCTACCCGATAATGCTTGTTATTGTGGTGATCGGGAATTAGATCTCGCGTGGTTAACGACATTTTGTCCAAACTATGATGACTTTATGCAGGGATACACAGAAACATGGCCGCTACCACAAGGCTATGAGACTCGGCAGGTTATCTATGCGTTATATCCACTATTAGTGCAATTACATCAGGATCCTGCGCTGGAAACGCGGGTGCACCATCATATTGCGCTAATTTTAGCCATCTAACAGGGATAAACTGGCAGGTTGGATGGCTTATAGCTATAGTGTCGGCGTTTATAATTAACCGAGAACAACCGATGAAACACCTCGCCTATTGCGACAAAATCAGGGAGGTTTACAGTCAAATCGGAAGTGGTGATCAAGGCTATATGCCTGATGCAATCCGTGTTGTTTTAATTACATTGGATAAAATCGCCAGTAATCCTGATTTGCCTGAAGACATCCGAAATAACGCTGCTTTTGCTGCTGCCAATTTACTTATCAGCGATTACTCTGAAGACGCCTGAACATCAGGCGTTTTTTCTCAAATAGTATAAAGGTCATACCGTGATTCAATATCAGCAGGAAATCCGCCGTCTTGTTCGGCTGGCGTTGCCTATTCTTCTGGCACAGGTCGCACAAACAGCAATGACGCTGGTAGATACCATTATGGCGGGTCGCTACAGTGCGATTGATCTGGCCGCCATTTCCGTTGCCAGTAGCTTCTGGTTACCGATCGTACTGACCAGCCAAGGTATCATCATGGCGCTGACACCGATCGTCGCGCAACTTAATGGTGCCCAAAAACAAGATCAGATCCCTGTAACTGTCGCCCAAGGTTTATGGTTAACACTGCTGGTATTTATTCCTGCCGGACTCCTGCTGTATTTCAGCCCAATGCTTCTTCACTGGATGGATGTTTCTGTCGTTATGGCACAGAAAACCACCAACTATCTGCATGCAATGTTATTAGGGCTTCCGGCTTATCTTTTTTATCAGGTGTTACGAAATTACGCCGAAGGCTTATCGCATACAGTTCCAGGTATGTGCATTGGTTTTGCCGGGCTGTTGCTGAATATCCCGCTAAATTATTTGCTGATCTATGGCGTTTGGGGATTCCCTGAATTAGGCGGTGTGGGCTGTGGTTTCGCCTCTGCTGGCGCGATGTGGTTTATGGCCATCACTATGACAGTATATGTACTGAAATCACCGTCTTATCAGCAATGTCGCCTGTTCCAGCATTATATTGGTTGGCAGTGGGACAGCATCCGGCGTATTTTCAAACTCGGTGCCCCTATCGCCTTAGCCTTATTTTGTGAAGTAACCTTGTTTACTGTAGTCGCACTGCTTCTGGCGCCATTGGGCCCTGAAATTGTTGCCAGTCATCAAGTGGCGTTGAATTACTCGTCACTGATTTTTATGCTACCGCTCTCTTTAGGTTATGCCGTCACGATCCGCGTCGGTCATTCATTGGGCGAGTTACAACCCAAACAGGCTAAAGTTGCCGTCATCTGCGGCCTGTTGGTTGGATTATCGATCACAGTGATGACGGCCACTTCGACAATCTTGTTACGGACTTGGATTGCAACACAATACACCGATGACCCAACAGTCATCACATTAGCTGCTCACTTGATTATTTTTGCCGCTATTTACCAATTTTCAGATACCGTCCAAGCGATTTCTTCCGGCGCATTACGCGGTTTGAAAGACACTCGTGTCATCTTTTTGATTACCCTGATTTCTTATTGGATGATTGGTATTCCAGTTGGCACTATTCTTGGTTTGACTGATTGGGTCACACCACGCATGGGGCCGCAAGGCTTCTGGTTAGGCATTATTTTAGGCCTGACAACCGCAGCCAGTATGCTGGCTCTGCGACTAAGAAAAACCTTACGCAAAACGCTGCAACAGCACCCTGCGTAATCAAAATGGCGAATGGTAAATGCGACTTATATCGCCATTCGCCACATTGAAAGCGGTTTCATCTTTACAGTGAGAATCAATCCACCTACCGTTCAAAAAGAATTTTTCCTTATTTTTCAGAGAACATGAAATGCAGAAAAAAGCCGTTATTTTCGATATGGATGGTGTATTGATCGACTCCGAGCCCTTTTGGCAACAAGCACAAATTGATGTGCTAAAAGAATTAGGCGTAGAAATTACTGTTGAGGAATGCGAACAAACCATGGGCCTGCGTATCGACGCCCTTGTTGCACATTGGTATGCCAAACACCGCTGGGAAGGCCCGGGTATTGAAGAAACCGCCAGCACTATTGTCGGCCGAGTAGCAAGCCATGTCATGCTGTCAGGGGTCGCGAAAGAAGGCGTTTTGGATGTATTGAAAATCATTGCGGATCAAGGATTAGCCATTGGCTTAGCAACCTCCTCCCCTATGGCATTGGTTAATGCCGTTTTAGCGCGTCTGGAAATCGGTCACTATTTTTCTATCTGCCATTCCGCTGAATTTGAAGAATACGGTAAACCACACCCGGCGGTTTATTTACAAACAGCCGTACAAATGGGTTTTCACCCTAAAGAGTGTATCGCCATCGAAGATAGTTTTAATGGGCTACTGGCGGCCAAAGCAGCTACTATGAAAACCATTGTGATACCGGAAGCCTTCCAGGCCAACAACCCGCATTTTTCAATTGCTGATATTCGCTTATCCAGTCTAAGCGAACTCACTGTTGAACATTTAATGTAGAAAACTAAATACAGACAAACAAAAAGCCCGCTTAATTAGCGGGCTTTCTTTTAGCATCAAGCGGAAATATTAACCGCGACGTGCTTTCACTGCGGCTGCTAACTGACGTAACAGCACAGCAGTATCATCCCAACCGATACAGGCATCAGTGATACTCTGACCACAGATCAATTCCTGACCTTCCACCAGATCCTGACGGCCTTCGACCATGTGACTTTCAACCATCACACCCATGATGTGGTGATTACCGCCAGCGATCTGACCACAGACATCGGTACAAACTTCCATCTGCTTTTTGAATTGCTTAGAGCTGTTGGCATGGCTGAAATCGATCATCATTTTGGTTGGCAGACCTGATTTTTCCAGATCTTTCACTACAGCTGCGACATGTTTAGCGCTGTAGTTTGGCTCTTTGCCGCCACGCAGAATGATATGACAGTCTTTATTGCCTTCCGTGGTCACAATCGCGGAATGACCAAATTTGGTAACGGATAAGAAATTATGGGAAGCACCTGCGGCGCTGATCGCATCGATCGCCACTTTAGTCGTGCCGTCAGTGCCATTTTTGAAACCAACCGGGCAAGACAGACCTGAAGCCAGTTCACGGTGAACCTGAGATTCGGTAGTACGCGCGCCAATTGCGCCCCAGCTCATCAGATCGGCCATATATTGCGGCGTGATCATATCCAGGAATTCAGTGGCAGTTGGCATACCCATGTTGTTCAGATCCAACAGCAGTTTACGGCCGATGCGCAAACCATCGTTGATCTTATAGGTGTTATCCAAGTACGGGTCGTTGATCAGACCTTTCCAGCCGACCGTGGTACGTGGTTTTTCAAAATACACACGCATGACGATTTCCAGCTGATCTTTCAGCTCTTCACGCATTGCCAGCAGGCGCTTGCCATATTCAATCGCCACTTCAGGATCATGAATAGAACATGGGCCGATCACTACCAGCAGACGTTCGTCCTGATCATTGAGAATATTATGAATAGCCTGACGACTTTCAAATGCCGTTTGAGTAGCAGTTTCAGTGGCAGGATACCGCTCCAACAATGCGATTGGCGGTAATAATTCTTTAATTTCTTTGATCCTTACATCGTCTGTCTGATACATCATGACCTCTGTGCAATTTCTATGTACAGGCAATTCCGGTTTGCCCGTTTGTGGCGAATTAATCTAGTTAGATTGCACCTTCGCGTCAATCATATTGTGACTTTGTTCGCCCATGCGTCTTGCACAGGGTATAATGACTGAAAAGATATCAGCCCATTCAATCAGGAGATTTACATTGCGCTTTGCTGAACTGACTATGCATAAACGCTTAAAAGAGGCCATGGCGCATCTCGACTACACCGAGATGACCGAAGTGCAGGCTCAGACTATCCCTTACGCGCTAATCGGGCGCGATCTGGCTGTGGCTTCCAAGACAGGTTCCGGTAAAACACTGGCCTATCTGATCCCGTTGATGCATCGACTGTTGACCTCCAGAGCGCTGTCTACTCGTGGCCCACGGGCGCTGATTCTGGCACCAACACGTGAACTGGCAAAACAGGTGTATGCCCAGCTGCGTTTTCTGGTAGCAGGAACGCAAGTACATTGCAGCTTAGTGCTGGGCGGTGAAAACTTTAACGAACAGATCAAATCTCTGCGCAAAACGCCGGAAATTTTGGTCGCGACACCAGGCCGCCTGCTTAACCATTTAAAAGCGCGTAGTTTCTTGTTTGATGGCGTAGAAATTTTGGTGCTCGACGAAGCAGATCGTATGCTCGATCTGGGTTTTGCTGACGCGTTAAAAGCAATCCACTCTGCCGCATCGCACCGTTTGCGTCAAACTTGGCTGTTCTCGGCAACCTTGAATCATCAATCGGTGGAAATGTTGTCAGGGTATATTCTGAAAGCGCCACAGACGATTTCCATTGGTGAAATGCATGCAGTTCATGCCGATATCAATGAAGTCTTCCATTTATGTGACCATCTCGATCACAAACAGGCTTTGCTAAAACATCTGCTATCACAACCTGACTATCAGCAAGCGATCGTCTTTTTGGCTACGCGTGAAGATACTGAACGTTTGGCGAAGCAATACAGCGAATGGAATATTCCTGCATTGGCGTTATCCGGCGATATGAAACAGGCGCAACGTAACCAAGTGATCGATCAATTCTCTCGTGGTCACGCCAAAGTGTTATTTACCACTGATGTAGCAGCGCGCGGGTTAGATTTGTCGCACGTATCACTGGTGGTGAATTTTGATATGCCAAAATTACCTGAAGAGTATATTCACCGCATTGGGCGAACAGGCCGTGCGGGTAATCAAGGTAATGCAGTGTCATTGATCAGCCCCAAAGATTGGTCATCATTCCAAGGCTTATTAGCATTACAACGCCGCGAAGTTACTTTCACGACAATCCCCGGTTTGGAAGGTAAATTCAAAGGTGTTCTGGCTCCGAAAAAGACTAAATTCTCCGGTAAAGGCGCTCATCCGCTGGCAGAAGCAAAAGCTGCTGCAGCTCAAGGCAAACCTCCTTTCAATAAAAATGCTGCGAAAGGGCCTGTTCGTAAAGAGTCTAAAAACCGACCTGCACGTAATGCGACGCAAAATGTGGGTGACATCGACGGCTTTGCACCTGTACGTAAGAAAGCGCCTACTGAAGTTGCGTATGTCGAAAGAGATACTGATAACGAAGTAGAATAAAAACTGATAGCCGGCTGATTTAGTTCAACCGGCTGTAATTAGTTTAATCTGCTGTACAGCGCCTGCCATGAGGCCTCAGCCACATTTGTCGTTGCCTGCAATAGCGCAACTATGTTTGGTTTTGATTCACGGCAGGCCACTTCTAACTGACCACACATATCCTGTAACGCAACCGCACCAAGTGCACCAGCGGTACTTTTCACGGCATGGGCATGTTTCGCACAAGCAGCAATATCACCTTGCTTGAGCAACTCTGGCAAAGCATCAAAATGCGCTTTACTCTCTTGCAGGAAAATCGCGACCAGCTGTTTAAATAAATCAGGGCTGGTATCACTGATCAATGTTTGAATAATGGTTTCATCAAGTATTGGTTTAGTAGTTCCAACCATAGTGACAGGCGCAAGTACTGGTTCTTCGCTGTTTTCAACTACACTCTCTTTATGCAATGCCCAGCGCTTTAACATGGCATAAAGCTGCTCCCGCTGCAGTGGTTTGCTCAAATAATCATTCATTCCCGCCTCTAAGCACGCTTCACGATCATGCGCAAAGGCATGAGCTGTCATCGCTAATATCGGTAATGTTTGATAATGCCCGCCTAAAGCCCGGATGCGGCGTGAAGCTTCCAGACCATCCATACCAGGCATGGACACATCCATCAGCACTACATCAAACGCCGCTTTTTGTACCTGTTCAATCGCCTCATAGCCATTATTTGCAACAGTGATCTGGCAGCCAACTTTTTCCAGCATCGCAGTTGCGACCATTTGGTTTGTCAGACTATCCTCTACTAACAATGCGGTGATAGGTAATAATTCCATCTCACCGGCCGAACTTTTTTCATGTACAACACCGCTGGTTTTCACCGGTAACGTAAACCAGAACGTACTACCCACACCGGCAACCGAATGACAGCCGATTTTGCCCCCCATCAGCATGACCAATCGGGCCGTGATAGCCAACCCAAGTCCAGAACCACCAAAACGACGATCCAGATTAGTATCTACTTGTGAGAACTCTTGAAACAATCGGAGTTGATCTTGTCGGGAAATACCAATGCCCGTATCACTGATATGAAACACCATCATCGGCACAGAATCTAAGTTATGCTGATCTTCAGGTAACATGCGCACAGAAATGTTCACACTGCCGGTTTCGGTGAATTTAATCGCATTGGCCAACAGATTTTGCAGTATTTGACGCAGCCGTGATGGATCGGCAGAAACAACCTCCGGAATGTTATCCCCGATACTCAAACCAAAATGCAGTTTTTTCATCAGCGCTTCTTTTTCAAACAAAGCGGCTAATCCATCCAATAAATCATGTAGCTTGAATGATGTGGCGACTAATTCCAATCGACCTGCTTCGATACGGGAAAAATCCAATACATCATTAACTAGTTGCAATAATGACCGGCCACCTTCACAAACCCCCTGCGTCAATTTACGTTGACGCTCATCTAAATGCGTCTCAAGCAGTAACTCAGAGAGGTTGATAACTGCGTTCAGTGGCGTGCGGATTTCGTGACTCATGGTAGCCAAAAAGTGGCTTTTAGCTTTATTAGCCGCCTGAGCATCATCTCTTGCTTGGATCATGCTCTGTTGTGCCAGTTTTAAGCGCTGATATTGGCGACAACTATTCAAGGCTAACGCCAGTTTATTAACCAACGGAACAATTTCACGAAACAAAGCTTCACGAAGCGGCGAGCTTCGTCCTAGCAATAGCGCGCCATAATCCTGGATCGGCCAGGCATAATAAAACAGCCCGGCTGACTCAAAATAACAAAGTGGGGTGGGTAAAACATCGTGATTAGTCAGACATTCTAAAGAGCGGTTAATCGCCTGATGCAAATAATGATTTCGAACTGCCGCGCGTGGCAAGATATAGGTTGGTGTATAAAAATCGTCTTGTTCATCACGCAACAAAACAACCGCTGACGCACAGCCTAGCCCTCGCAAAAAGACTGGGATGCATTCTGCCAGCATTTTTTCCAGCTCAATGCTTTCACCAATCGACATGGCGATTTCATGTAATACTTCTTGTTCAATTAATCCCTGACGTATCACTGGCCAGCAATCCTACTACAGAGGTTTTGTTATAAAGTTCCAGGTAATCATAGCCACTATTGGCTATCTCCCCCAACGTCAGGGCCCCGGCAAGAGGAACATCATTCATCGACACATGTGTGATTTCCCGCGCAAATAATTCCCCCAGAAATAAAACGCGCGAAATACAATCCATAAACAACATCAGCTGTGGTGTACGCCCTTTCAGATTTTCCATCGCTCGCTGACGAGCCCGCCCTGCCGCAGCCGAAACATAATCTGGTTTGCCATGCATCACATGCACATACGAGCCACGCCGCACTTCACCGACACAAACGATACGCTGACCTTTAAGTGCGATTGGGTCACGGATCACCAACTCATCGGCAAGTTTGGCAATACCAAAAGGATATGCACGGGCAATTTCTGAAAATGGAATTTCGCAAAAACGCAGGCCCGAATGATCTTCGACCACATTACGATACACATCGGCAGCCGGACGCCAGTCAATCGAGATGATTTCATTGCCCTCTACTTCCGTGACCTTAAATGCACGTGAAATAGATTGCCAGCCATGTGCGACACCAATACCACTGGTGATGTCGGCCATTAATAGCAGTGCCGCGTCTTGCAAAATACCTTGTGGCGTTAATACACAAGGCAGATCCAATTTTTGCAAGGTGCCACAACCACCACCGATGTAGTTAATCTCAAGGCCATATTGATTAAATAAGCCATCAACTAATCGCTGAACGCCTGAACTCATACCATGCACAAAGGTAAACAGCGTTCCTCGCTCCATGTTTTGCCAGGGAAGTTGTTTTTGTAATTCAGTTTCTATCTCAACTGTTTTACTTAACGCCGGAATAACCGCCATGCTGAATGAACAAGCAAACCCAATTAATACAACCCCGGCAGTCAGCAACGACTTACCATATAGAACATAAGGGAAAATGCCGCCGATGATAGGTTTTGGGTTAATCACCAAGAGATTGTTGATCTCATCATGCGCAATGTCTGTCTGCGACGCCAGCAGCATCATAATGAATTTGATCTCAGGATCATCATTCATTAACTGCAATTCAAGTTGTAACTGAGACACCCCTTCTGACACCAGCACACTTTTCATACACCGACCTCATCACCATCAAAATACGCTATGAGTTTCACGTCGATTGCCATGCCAGTCGTTTGCGATAGATAGTCGATGGGCTCAACTCAAGTAAAGTTGCTGCCTGAGGAATATTGCCATCACATGCTGCAATTGCATTTTCAATGGTTTCTTTTTCTACCAACCACATAGGGCGGATTGTTTCCATACTGTTCACAACCACAAGTGGCGCAACTATGGCTGTTTTTTGTGGAATCACAGTTACCGGCACAGAGTTCAGTGGCGGCGGAAACATAGTCGGTAACACTCGGTCGCCATCATGCAAAACAACCACATTACGGATCACATTCTGCAATTGCCGCACGTTACCAGGCCATTCGTAATTCAACATCATCTGTGCGGACTCAGGACTGAAATCAGAAAAATGTTTATTTTCTTCAGACGCAAATTGCCGCAGGAAATTTCGGGCGATCGCCAGTACATCCTCACCCCGTTCCCGCAACGGTGGTAACGCTACCGGTATAACATGTAAACGGTAGTAGAGATCTTCGCGGAAACGCCCAGCCTGCACTTCAGCAATCGGGTCACGATTTGTCGCACAAACAAAGCGCACATCTACGCTTTCCAGTTTACTGCCACCAACTCGCTGGAAGGTGCCTGTTTGAATAAAGCGTAATAATTTGGATTGTAAATCCAATTCCATCTCGCAGATTTCATCAAGGAACAATGTGCCGCCATTCGCACGAGATGCCGCGCCTTCCCGATCACTTTGTGCGCCAGTAAAAGCGCCCTTAACATGACCGAAAATCTCACTTTCAATCAAATCGCGGGGAATCGCCGCACAATTTAAAACGACCAGAGGTTGATCTTTACGGGGGCTGATTTTGTGTAATGTTTCTGCGCAAACTTCTTTGCCGGTGCCACTTTCCCCAGTAATAAAAACGGTTGCTTTACTCGGTGCGGCACTTTCCAGTATGCGGTAAACGGCTTGCATCGACAGGGAACTACCGATAAAACCACCAAAACCTGAGTGGTCATAATTGGCTCGGTAAGTATCCACTAACGAGGCTAATTGCTGATGTTTAGCGGCATTGCGCACCGTCGTGCACAAACGTTTACCATCAAATGGTTTGGTCAAAAAATCAAATGCGCTGTGCCGCATGGCTTCCACAGCAATATCAACGGAACCATGTGCCGTGATCACCACCACGCTGGTCGGTAGCCCTTGCTCGCTTACGTAGCGCAGCAGCGCCATGCCATCCATGTCGGGTAATTCCAGATCGAGCAACAGCACTTGCGGTGGTTGTTCTTTCAACGCATCCAACCCATCCTGACCAAGACGAAACGCTGTGATCTGATAGGGTTCTGCACGTAAATAATCCTGATAAAGCATGGACAGCATTTCACTGTCTTCTACCAAATAAACCAGTGGACTCGACATTGTTATTCTCTTTGTTTTAGTGCTCTGTGTACCAGTTTAGCATTCAGATTTAACTTCAAGCTGGTGTGAGCTCTTTTTCCAACAGACAAGATGTTTTCTCACATCAGACACCAGCTACAAATGATTAGATTTATTCGTTACAAAAGCGCTCTTATGATACGCTTTGCCAATCAACCCTGCCATGTAACATCGTGTTTTCTATCGCATGTCATCACTATTTCAGCTTAAAACATTTCCAATTCAATCTACCACACAACAGATGTTCGCCAAGGTTGCTCATCTGCCATGGGCGGTGTTATTAGAATCTGCCAGCCCTGACCATATTGATAGCCGGTTTGATATTTTTTCGGCTGACCCGATAACCACACTACAAACAACGGGCGATATCACCACAATCACGGAAGGTGAGCAGACTGAATATTCCAAAGCCGCGCCGTTACAATTATTGAAAGAAATTCAACGTCGTCATTTTGGGGCAGATGTTAGCTATCACGGAGAATTACCATTTATCGGCGGTGCTATCGGCCTATTGGGATATGACTTAGGCCGTCGTATTGAAAAAATCCCAGTACAAGCTGAACGTGATATCAATTTACCTGAACTGGCGGTCGGTATTTATGACTGGGCATGGGTCGTTGACCATCAGACCCAACAGATGCATTTCTTAGTTTGCGGCTCTGAAGAACAGATGGAAACACGGTGGGCTTGGTGGCAACAACAAGTGGCCGCCAATTCAAAACCATTCAACCTCATATCAGACTGGCAGTCTAACCTTTCTCAAGCGGCCTATACTGAGCGATTTAACGTAATTCAACGCTATCTGCGCGCTGGTGATTGTTATCAGATTAATCTAACCCAGCGTTTTCACGCTCATTATTCAGGTGATGAATGGCAAGCCTATTGCCAGTTAGCACAAGTGAATCAGGCACCATTTTCTGCATTTATGCGTCTGCCAGAAGCGGCAATTCTTAGCTTATCGCCAGAACGCTTTCTGGCACTCAATAACCGCGAAATTGAAACCAAACCGATTAAAGGAACGCGCCCTCGTTTTATTGATCCACAAGCCGATCAGGCCAGTATCACTGAATTACAAAATTCGCCAAAAGATCGGGCGGAAAATCTGATGATTGTTGACCTATTGCGTAACGATATTGGACGAGTGTCTAAACCTGGCACAGTGCGTGTACCTAAGCTGTTTGATGTTGAATCATTCAAGGCCGTACACCATCTGGTTTCAACCGTGACAAGTTCATTAGCCGAGCAATACAGCGCAGTTGAATTACTCGAAGCCTGTTTTCCCGGTGGTTCGATCACAGGAGCCCCCAAAGTCCGGGCGATGGAAATTATTGAAGAGCTAGAACCACACCGCCGCTCTGCCTATTGTGGCAGCATGTTTTATATCAGCCGACATGGGCGCATGGATTCCAGTATCACCATTCGCACCCTGATTGCATGGCAACAACAACTTTATGTCTGGGCTGGTGGCGGTATTGTTGCTGATTCTGATGCAAACGCTGAATATCAGGAAACCTTTGATAAATTAGCGAAGATATTGCCGATTCTGGAACAGTCATAGCATGAGCCGAACTGAGCACTTTCTGAATCGTTTCTTGTTACAAAATGCGCCGTTGACACCGGTTGATATTCATCCGGGAACACACGATGCAGCGGTGTTAATACCAATTATTCTGCGTTCTGATGGCTGGACAGTATTGTTCACGCAACGAAGCTGGCAGCTGCGCCATCACCCAGGGCAGGTTTGTTTTCCAGGTGGCAGAAAAGACAACTCAGATAGCACTTTGCAGATGACCGCCATACGCGAAATGGAAGAAGAACTTGGTATCACCGAAAAACAGATCAAAGTGCTGGGGCAATTATCCTCTGGGCACACCTTCACGGGGTATCAGATCCACCCCTATCTCGCCTTAATACAACCACCATTTAAGATCACACCCGCCAAAGATGAAGTGTCTGCCGTATTTGAATTGCCGCTGGAAACATTACTGGATCTCAATACTTATCAACCACTGATCACCACACGAAATGGTACGGCACATAAAATCATTGGATTAACGGTTGATGGCTGGTTTATCTGGGGCGCAACAGCGAGAATTCTTTATCAGCTGGCTAAACAGTTTGGTTGAAGCAATCAGGTTTACAGGAAGGTGTTTCAACGGATATTAAGAGGTTATTGGAGGCGCGTCCCGGAGTCGAACCGGGCTAGACGGATTTGCAATCCGCTACATAACCGCTTTGTTAACACGCCTTAAATTGGAGCGGGAAACGAGACTCGAACTCGCGACCCTAACCTTGGCAAGGTTATGCTCTACCAACTGAGCTATTCCCGCTTCAATGAGATGTTGCCTTGGCAACGGCGCGCATTATACGCAGAGGCAGAGTGAAGGCAAAACACTTTTTACGTCAGTGGATACTGACTGTCTGATATTTCTGCACTTCACTCTTATACCCTTCGTATTTGAAGTTGCCGCGTCGTTGACGGCGTTCGCTCCCCCCAATCACATAGCTTATCTATGCTCATGGGGATTCGTTCACTTGTCGCCTTGCTGCAATTCCAACTACTTTGGGTATAACGGTGGGTTACTTTTTTACTTCGTTTTCCCTGTTGCAGCTTGCCAGCGGCCACCAACATAGTAGGCTGCCCAACCGGTCGCTTTACCGTCTACTTCCGAAGCAACATATTGCTCTTTCGTTTTACGGCTGAAACGCACAATAGTTGGATTACCATCTGGATCAGCCACTGGTGCTTCCGCCAGATACTGATGTTTTGGAGCCAAACGATCTTTAAAGCGAAGTAATTCGGCAACCAACGGCGCTCGTGTTTCACGTGATTTAGGGAATGTGCTGGCTGCCATAAACAGACCTGCCGCCCCATCACGTAACACAAAATGCGCATCGGATTTACTGCACTTCAGCTCAGGCAGGAACACCGGATCTTCTTTCGGCGGTGCCACATCGCCATTTTTCAGGATCTTACGCGTGTTCTTACATTCCGCGTTTGTACAGGCCATAAACTTACCAAAACGGCCGGTTTTCAGCTGCATGTCTGAACCACAACGATCACATTCCACCACCGGGCCTTCATAGCCTTTCAGACGGAACTGACCGACTTCGATCTCATAACCATCGCAATCAGGGTTATTACCGCAAATATGAATTTTACGTGTGCCATCCAGCACATAAGAATCCATCGCTGTACCGCATTTTTTACAACGGTGCATAGCGCGCAGTGCATTGACTTCACCATCTTCGGAGTCTGCGGCGATAAATTCATCTCCCGGCACCAGATTGATGGTTTGTTTGCAGCGCTCTTTTGGCGGTAAGGCATAACCAGAACAACCCAGGAACACACCGGTTGATGCTGTACGGATACCCATTTTGCGACCACAGGTCGGGCAATCGATATCTGTCAGTACAACCTGATTGCTCCGCATTCCACCGATATCGCCTTCGGCTTTTTGCAGATCGGCTTTAAATTCGGAATAGAAACTATCCAGCTGTTTATGCCAGTCTAAATTGCCTTGGGCAATATTATCCAGCGAGCTTTCCATTTGTGCCGTGAAGTCATAACTCATCAGATCAGTGAAACTTTCCACTAACCGATCGGTGACGATTTCACCCATTTTTTCAGCATAAAAACGACGAGCTTCGACTTTCACATAACCACGATCTTGGATCGTGGAAATAATCGATGCGTAGGTTGACGGACGGCCGATGCCACGTTTTTCCAGCTCTTTAACCAACGCCGCTTCCGTGAAACGCGCAGGCGGTTTGGTAAAATGTTGTTTAGGATCGAGTTTAACCAGTTGCAGTACATCGCCAGCCGAGACATTAGGCAACTCAATATCATCACCTTTACGGCCCATTGGTGGTAATGCTTTAGTCCAACCGGCGAAACGTAAAATACGGCCTTTGGCTTTCAGCTCAAAATCAGCGGCAGTAACGGTCAAGGTGCTGGTGTCATATTGAGCGGGTGTCATCTGACAGGCCACAAACTGGCGCCAGATCAGGTCGTACAAACGAACCGCATCCGCTTCCATATCTTTTAACGCGTCGGCTTTCACTTCAACGTTGGATGGACGGATCGCTTCGTGTGCTTCTTGTGCATTGGCTTTCGAACCATAAGTCAGCGGATCTTTCGGTAAATATTTTTTACCGAATTGCTGTTCGATATAGTCACGAACGGCAACGACCGCTTCCTGACTTAGGTTAGTCGAGTCAGTACGCATGTAGGTAATGTGACCTGCTTCGTACAAACGCTGCGCCATCATCATGGTCTTCTTCACACCAAAACTTAGCCGTGTGCTGGCAGCTTGCTGTAAGGTGGAGGTAATGAATGGTGCAGAAGGTTTACTACTGGTCGGTTTATCTTCGCGATCACGCACTGTATAGGCAGCATTTTTTAATTCCTGTACAGCGGCCATGGCTTGCTGTTCGTTCTTTGGATCGAACGATTTGCCCTGCTGCGAGGTAACCTGCAGACGCAGAGCTTCGCGAGCAGGGGTTTGTGTATCGGCATGAATATCCCAGTACTCTTCCGGCACAAAGGCTTTAATTTCACGCTCTTTTTCAACAATTAAACGCAATGCTACCGATTGCACCCGGCCCGCAGAAAGGCCACGTGCAATTTTCTTCCACAGTAATGGGGAAACCATATAACCCACCACGCGGTCGAGGAAACGTCGTGCCTGCTGCGCATTAACACGTTCGATATTCAACAGCCCAGGATGAGAGAAGGCTTCCTGGATCGCTGTTTTGGTAATTTCGTTAAACACCACGCGCTTAAAGCGTGACTCATCACCACCGATCAATTCACGCAGATGCCAGGCAATCGCTTCCCCTTCTCTATCCAAGTCGGTTGCGAGATAGATGGTGTCAGCTTGTGCCGCTAATGTGCGAAGTTCCGCGACGACTTTTTCTTTGCCGGGCAGTATTTCGTAACGTGCTTTCCAGCCATGTTCCGGATCGATCCCCATGCGGGACACCAGCGAAGAGTACTCTTTTTTCGCTTTATCCGCGGCATCAAGACGAACGCCTTTTTTTGCGCCTTCCTTTTTATCAGCTGCAGTTGATGCGCTGCCACTTGTTGGCAGATCGCGCACATGACCAACACTGGATTTGACGACGAAGTCTTTACCCAGATATTTGTTGATAGTTTTGGCTTTTGCCGGGGACTCTACAATGACCAGTGCTTTGCCCATATGACCGACGGTTTCCTTATTAGCACGCAAAAATTAAGCAATGTTTATAGCTTCGCCTGAATCAGGCGAAGTCTCTTCTTTTTATAAAATGGTTGGAGCTTCAGTGATAATCAACTTTTATTTACATTTAAACGGCAAAATTCTCATTCTTGAACACTAAAAAGGAATCTTACAGGTCTCAATGATACGATAAACGGCTTTTTCGACAGCTAATGAAGCTGCGTTCGAAAAACGATCCGCCAGACCTTTTTTCGCTTGATACGTCACTTTAATCACCTGCTTTTGCTCGAACTGAGACAGCAAGTAATCGTCACTGGTCCGCAGTTCATCAACCACACCTAATTTTTTCGCTTCCGCTGCCAGCCAATGTTCACCGGTCGCTATTTGATCGATATCCATGCGCGGGCGATGTTCACTGACAAACTGTTTGAATTGCTGATGAACGGTTTCCAGCTCTTCACGGAATTTCTCACGGGCTTTGTCGTCGTTCTCACCAAAAATAGTCAGGGTCCGTTTGAACTGGCCTGCCGTGTGCAATTCGATATCTACATCGTGTTTTTTCAACAAGCGGTTAAAGTTTGGCATCTGCGCAACAACACCAATAGAGCCAACAATGGCAAAAGGTGCCGCGATAATTTTTTGTGCCACACACGCCATCATATAACCGCCACTGGCAGCTACTTTGTCGATGGCTACGGTCAAAAATAACCCGCGGTCACGAATGCGTTGTAGCTGTGAAGCACCTAAACCATAACCGTGTACAACACCACCACCTGATTCCACCCGAACCAGCACTTCATCTTCACTTTTCGCCATGGTTAACACAGCGGTGATTTCTTCACGCAGTGACGACACCTCCTTTGCATCCATTCCACCTTTAAAATCGATCAGGAACAGACGAGGTTTATTGCTATCCGGCGCATTTTTTTTCTTCGCTTTAAGTTCTTTCTTCTGCTGCTTGGCATACTCTTTACGTTGTTCTTTATTGAGTAATGCTTCGGTCAAATGCACTTTGTTCTGCTGATGATCAGCGGAAAGGTCTGTAATATCTAATTCACCGCGGCGCGTCTTGTGTCGAGCAATTGCAGATACGATAGCGATCACACCCAAGACAATGACCAGAACAAGTGTGATACTCTTTACAGCAAATAAACCATAATCATAAATAAATGCCATTCATGCTCTCCTGAAAATGTAAAACTGCTGCATTCTACGCGGTTAGACCAGCAGACAAAATCACTACTTCCGCATGATTGGCTTAGAAATAGCGATAATTATTGGAGACGATGGAATGTTTCGTCCAAAAAGCACACTCGAGCAATGGCGTATCTTTCAGGCAGTAGTCGAACAGGGTGGTTATGCTCAGGCAGCAGAGAAACTGAATAAAAGCCAGTCTTCTCTGAATCATGCTATTGCCAAATTACAGCAAACGCTGGGTGTTGCTTTATTGGAAGTCAGAGGACGTAAAGCCTATTTGACCGATGCAGGCGATATGTTTTTGCGTCGGGCCAAACTCATGAATCAGCAAATGCAGGAATTAGAGCTGCTGGCCCACAACATTCATCAAGGCTGGGAAGCGGAAATTCGCTTTGCTGTAGAAATAGCTCATCCTCGGCGACCACTCAATCGCGCTTTACAGAATTACTATCCGCTATCGCGCGGCACTCATTTACAGATGTTTGATACTGTTTTGAGTGGCACAGAAGAATTCATCCGTGAGCAAAAAGCCGATATTGTGATTTGTGGCAATGTTCCAAAGGGGTTTCTGGCTGAGCCATTAGCAGAAGTAACGTTTGTCGCAGTTTGCCATCCTCAGCATCCGTTAGCATTAGAAGCCAGAATGCTTAGTGCCGATGAATTAACTCAACAACTGCAAATCGTTATTCGGGATACGGCAAAAAACCCGAAAGAAATGACGGGATGGCTGAAAGCCGAACAACGCTGGACCGTAACCAGCATGCACGAAGCCATAGAGATCCTGCTGGCGGGGATGGGATTTGCCTGGTTGCCGTTGCATCTCGTCGAGGGGTTTATCCAGCGTCAGCAATTGCATCGTCTGCCATTACGTGAAGGAAATGAACGCAAAATTTTCACGCACTTGGTTGTTCCTGCTCCCGAACGTCTGGGCCCTAGCGCAAATTGTTTGCTGGAGTGTCTGCGTTGTCACACCCACTGACGGCGGCTTACTGGCAAAATAATAAAAAATCGACCGCGATTGAAATCAGTTCACCATCGATTTTACCGTCTACAACGAGCTGATCCGCCATACAGACAGCATGGCAAAAATTGACAGAATAAACGCGCAGATGAACACACCTTGAAAATGGAACCATTCAGTAATGGTTCCTGCCAACATACCGGCAACGATGCCACCACAACGAATACTGTTACTGAATAACGTCGAAGCTTGTCCCGGATGGCCGGGTAACAGATCCTGAAAACAAGTCATGCCGATACCCGCTAAAATGCCTATAAACAGTGCATTCAGTATCTGCGCGAGAAACAGCCATAATTGCTGTTGTGATAGCAACAAAAGCAGATAAAAAGCGACAGCTGATACCGCAGAGATCAGCAATAACTTGCGATTACCAAGGCGTGCACTGTAGCGTCCGGCAAGCAGCATCACTGGGATTTCCAACCCTGCCGCTAACCCCATCAGCCACCCTGCCAGCCCCTGCGACCAATGTAATGCCTTCCCGATATAAAGTGGCATAGTAATCAAATACATGCTGTTACATGTCCACAATAAGAATGAACTCAGAAACAACAAACATAAGCGCGAATTTTGCCAAATACTGCCAGACATCGGGTCTGTGGGCGTTTGTTTTCTTGGTATTACCGGTAAGTAACGTGCAACAACCCAGACGCACAACAAATACAAAACAGCCACACCGCAAAACAGCCGCGTGAAATCAAAATGGGCAACAATAAAAAATGCGAGCGGCGGACCAATCACCCAGGCTAATGAAAACTGCGCGCGCATGACGGTGCTAAAGGTTACGGCTTGTTTATTTTTAGCATCGGTATATTCGCGCGCTAATGCATACAGCTGCGGTGTGATCGAACCACAAAAACTCATCAGCACGATACCCAGACTGGCTAATACGGCATAATGACGATCAAAAGCATAGAGCAAACTACCAATAACCCCCGCTATACCACAGACTGTAATCAACGATTTACGGCTGCGCATTTTGTCAGAGTAATTCGCTAATAATTGCCCGATGATGATCCCCATAACCGCGTTGGTCGTAAAAAATGCACCAACCAATAATGGACGTACATGCAATTCATCACTCAAAAACAGACTCAAAACGGGAACCAAAAATGCAATCGCTAACCCAGTAAGGAAAGTCACGCCCATAAAACTCAGTTCAACTGCATTTTGTAAAAAAGAAGGTAATATCCGTTTCATTCGCTTTTCATTTCCTCTTGCACCACTTATTGATTCCCCCTAGAGTGACCATTCTTAGAATTCGATAACAATCACAGGGATGCAGCATGTTTGATTTCGATAAGCAAATTGATCGCCGCGGCACAAACAGTCTGAAATGGAATAAATATAAAGACCAAGATGTTATTCCATTATGGGTCGCCGATACCGACTTTATGGCGCCCCAAGGTGTCATTGATGCTTTGCAACAGCGCATAGCTCACGGTGTATTCGGCTATAGTCGCCCGTCCCCTCGCCTCATTGAACTGATTATCGAACGGATGCAGCAACGCTATGGCTGGAAAATTGAACCGGAATGGCTGCTGTTCATGCCCGGTGTTGTGCCTGGTCTGAACTTTGGTATCAAAGCATGGTGCCGTCCTGAACAGCATGTTATCACACCCAATCCGGTCTATTATCCGTTTCTGCATGCGCCGGAATATAACGATCGCCCAGTCAGCCTGTTGCCGATGCAGTTGGTTAATGACCGCTGGTTACCTGATTTTGATACATTTGAACAACAAGCTAAAACGGCTGATGTGTTACTGCTCTGCAACCCGCATAACCCTGGCGGTACGGTATTTACCCGCGAAGAATTAACACGAATTGCGGATATAGCTATTCGAAATGACCTCGTGGTGATTTCAGATGAAATCCATTGCGACTTACTGCTGGAACCAAATGTGAAGCATATTCCTTTTGCTTCATTGTCACCTGAAGCTGCAGCTCGTAGTGCTGTATTAATGGCGCCAAGCAAAACATTCAATATTGCTGGTTTATGCAGCTCTTTTGCGATCATTCCAGATAACCGTTTGCGCTTTAAACTTCAACAAGCCATGCGTGGATTAATGGCCGATAATAACTTGATCGGTCTGGTCGCTGCAGAAGCGGCTTATGAACATGGTGAAGCGTGGTTACAAGCACAACTGGATTATTTGCGCGGAAATCGAGACTTAGTCGCCAGCACTTTGGGTCAATTACCAGGGATCAAAATCGCTAAACTGGAAGCGACATATTTAGCATGGATAGATGTTTCTGGTCTGCAACTTGATGATCCTATTGCTACTTTTGAAGCAGGCGGTGTTGGTTTATCCCCTGGTGCTCAGTTTGGCGACAAACGATTTGTTCGCTTGAATTTTGGCTGCAGCCGCGAGCTGCTGCAAAAGGCGTTGGATCGAATGGTAAAAGTGATTCAAACGGCACGGCTGGTAGTTCAGCAGTAAAACAGGGATAATCCTCCCTTGCACACTATACACAACTACAGGAAAAACTATGTCTTGCATGCGTTTCTTTAGCGTACGTTTGACAAACGCACTGACATGGATGTGTCTGACATTAGGAATCAGCAGCAGTGCTTTCGCTGCTGCTCCGGTTAATCTTACGATTTCAACTGGAAGTGTTTCTGGTGTTTACTATCCAGCCGGCGGAGCGATCTGCAGATTGCTGAATAAGAGTCAGAAACAACACCAGCTACGTTGTTCGGTGACGACCAGTGAAGGTTCTATTGCTAATATTCAAAAACTTCGTAATAACGAAGTACCATTAGCTATTGTTCAATCAGACATTGAGCAACATGCTTTCACCGGGGCTACCGAGTTTGCGCAAAGTGGTCCAATGCCTCAGTTAAGAGCTTTATTTAGTCTTTACTCCGAAGCATTCACTTTAGTCGTTCGGGAAGATAGCCATATTTCTCAGCTTTCAGATCTGGTCAGCAAACGCATTGATATCGGAAATCCAGGTTCGGGTGAACGAGCCACGATGGAATTACTCATGCAGCAGCTGAACTGGAAACAAACGGATTTTTCGCAAATCTCTGGTTTACATGCTGACGAACGGGCTCAAGCATTGTGTGACAACCAAATTGACGCGTTTGTTTATGTCGCCGGACATCCTAACGGCGCTATCAGAGAAGCCACAAATAGTTGTGATGCCAAGTTGTTGCCACTCCCACCAGAACAAATTGCCAGCATATTGAAAGCTCATCCTGAGTATAGTGCTGCCACGATTCCTGGTGGTTTATACCGTGATAACGACACCGACACTGCAACTATTGGTGTTACAGCTACTCTGCTAACAACCGATAAACTTGACGATGAAACTGCCTATCAGGTCGTTAAAGCTGCGATGGAAAATCTGGAACAACTGGAGAGAAGTCATCCGGCACTTAAAGGGTTAAAACCTGAAAACATGACTCATATCGGTTTAACTGTGCCCTTACACCCAGGTGCAGCACGTTATTACCGCGAACATAATATTAAAATGTAACCATTTTCAGTGTAATGATGCGATTCCTGAATAAATTGCATTAAAGATAAGGCCAGCTAGATAGCTGGCCTTATCTTTTTGGATCATGCTGTATGTTAATCGTGATGACGACGGTCACTTGCCTGCGCCAACAATTGTTTACTCTCTTTCAGGAATTGTTGCGCGTAATCACCGAAGTAGGTCGAGACCTCCTCAAAATGAGAAATAAATGCTTGTCGATCGCCCTTCTCCAACCGCTGGATCGCTTCGCCCATCCGTTGATGGTAACGACGGATCAGCACCAGATTTTGCTCAGAAGAAAGAATGATATCTGCATACAATGCCGGATCTTGTGCAAACAGACGCCCTACCATGGCCAATTCCAAACGATAGATCGGGGAACTTAACGCCAGCAGACATTTGATATCAGCTTTTTCCTCAAACAAATGATAACCATAGGCATAAGTAGTGAAATGACGTAATGCCTGAATAAAGCTCATAGCATCGTCGTGCTCTTTCGCCGTAACGTTTTGTAGGCGAGCACCCCAGATCTGCATCTGTTCCAGTAACCACTGATATTGTTCGGCACCCCGTCCATCGCAACAAACAATAACCTGTTTCGCCAAACTGGTGATATCCGGGCCGAACATCGGATGCAAACCAAGCACCGGACCAGCATGTACAGCCAGCATGTGCTCTAATGGTTTTTGTTTAATACTGGTAATATCGACGAGCAGGCAATCAGCCGGCAAATTACGCAGTTGATCAATAATCTGACAAGAGATGTCGATTGGTACAGCCACTAATACCAAACTGGCATCAGACAACAAGGTATCGGCTCGTTCCCAATCATTTTTTTCCAGCACATCAACCTGATAACCGGAAAGACGAAACATCTGAACAAACAGCCGGCCCAACTGACCGTTACCACCAACCACAACAATACGGCGTAAATCTGGTTTTACACATTTGAAACCAGAATCGTTTTCACTGCTGTATGATTCGCGCATGACACGACGCAAAACATCTTCAATCAGATCAGCGGGAATACCAACCGATTCAGCTTCTGCCCGGCGACTAGCCAGCATAGCAGCTTCACGATCGGGGGCATAAACAGGTATACCGTATCGGCTTTTAACTTCCCCTACTCCGGCAACCAATTTCAGACGTTGTGCCAGAAGATCAACCAGTTGCTTATCAACATGATCGATTTGATCACGCAACGCATTCAGCTCTTCATTCATCCGTGTGCTTCCATTAAAAAAACTCCGGCCATCGGGCCGGAGTACATTATGCATTGTGTTCAGGTTCAGAGTCGATCTTTCAACGGCTCTTTCAGCTCTTCAAAGCAACCGGCCAGCAATTTTTCAGTAGCATGCCAGTCGATACAAGCATCAGTAATCGATACACCGTAGGTCATATCACATTTTGGCTGTTCGCTGGATTGCGCACCTTCACCAATATTGGATTCCAGCATGATACCGATAATCGATTTGTTACCATCCTGGATCTGACGAATGACGTTTTCAGCAACCAGTGGCTGTAAGCGATGGTTTTTATTCGAATTACCATGGCTGCAATCTACCACCAGACTCGCCGGCAATTTAGCTTTTGCCAACTCTTGTTCTGCTAAAGCAACATTAACTGAATCATAATTTGGCTGTTTACCGCCACGCAAAATCACATGGCCATCTGGGTTACCTTGGGTCTGTAATAATGCTACCTGACCCTGCTGGTTGATACCCATGAAGGTATGAGAAGACGAGGCCGCTTTCAGTGCATTGATAGCAGTGTCCAAATTACCGTCAGTCCCGTTTTTAAAGCCAACCGGCATTGATAAACCAGATGCCATTTCACGGTGAGTTTGCGATTCGGTGGTACGTGCACCAATTGCTGACCAGCTGAACAGATCGGCCAGATATTGTGGGCTGATAGGGTCTAATGCTTCCGTAGCCAACGGCAGACGCAGCTCACCCAACCAGCTCAGCAGTTCACGTGCTTTCTGCAGACCCAGTTCTATATCGAAGGTACCATCGATATTCGGATCGTTAATAAATCCTTTCCAACCAACAGTCGTACGTGGTTTTTCAAAATAAACACGCATCACGATATACAGAGTGTCAGAATATTTATCATGCAGCGCTTTCAGACGTGTCGCATAGTCTTTAGCAGCATCCATATCATGGATTGAACAAGGACCACAGATAACCAGCAAACGGTGATCTTGATGATGTACGATATCGGCGATCTGACGACGTGCATCGGCGATAAAGGACAATGTATCTTCAGAAACCGGCACTTTGGCTTTCAGTTCTTCAGGGGTCAGTAATACTTTTTCTGATTGGATATGAACATTATTCAGCGAATCTTTCTGCATGATAGCACCACACTGTAAACTAATCTTTACACCAATACCGCATCTTGAATTTTAATCATGTATTGACATAATTCCGAATTAGCACTAGCTCCAAAGACAAAATACCAGTATCAGCCAGTTTTGCAAGCCCTAAAAAAAGAGCAGTCCGAAGACTGCTCTTTTTATTTACAGATATCGGAAATATTTTATTCTCGTTCTTTTACATACGCAGTACCTAAGGCTTTTGGTGCTACGGCTTTGCCTATAAAACCTGCCAATAGGAATACGGTCAGCAGATAAGGCATGGCTTCGATGATTTGCACAGGAATCGCATGGCCTGCAATTTCAACACCCTGCAGACGAATTGCCAGTGCATCCAGAAAACCAAACAACAAACAGGCACTCATTGCCGTCCACGGACGCCATTTTCCAAACACCAATGCAGCTAATGCCATGTAGCCCTTACCAGCACTCATATTTGGAATAAACTGGGCGGTTTGAGCCAGCGACAGATAAGCGCCACCTAGACCGGCCAGAAAACCACAGATCAGGATCGCGCTATAACGTAACCGGATAACAGAAATCCCTGCGGTATCAACCGCAGCCGGAGCTTCACCAACAGCACGTAACCGCAAACCAAAACGGGTGCGATATAAAATCCACCACGCGGCAGGCACCGCCAACAATGCGATATATTCGAGAACAGTGTGCCCGCTCAGTAACTCCGAATACAGTTGGCCTATCACCGGCACATCATGCAGTTCTTTTTCCAACGGAAAATGCAATGGTGCAAAACGAGCCGCGCCATCTAACGCCGGCGTCTGACCACCTTGGTCAAACCAGTAACGACCCAGCGTTACCGTTAATCCTGCCGCCAGAATATTAACCGCCATACCACTGACGACCTGATCACCACGGTGAGTTATAGTGGCGAAACCATGCAACAGCGACATGGCAATGGATACCAAAACCCCTGCCGCCACACCTTCCCAAGCCGAACCGGTCACCGAAGCTGTTGCCGCCCCAGCAAAGGCGGAAGCCAGTAAATTCCCTTCCAACCCGATGTTCACCACACCAGAACGTTCACAGAACAGACCTGCTAACGCCGCGAATATCAATGGAGTAGCTACACGGATGGTTGAGTCCAGCATTAATATCAATGTTTCGTACATTATGCGGCCTCCTGCTTGCTGGTGAGTTTCAGATATAAGGTTTCCAACTTCGGTTTAAACATGTGTTCCAATGCACCGGAGAACAAGATCACCAACCCTTGCAGCACCACAACAATGTTCCGGTCAACACCATATTCAAAGCTGAGCTCTGCCCCGCCCTGATAGAGAAAACCAAATAGCACACTGGCTAATATGACGCCGATTGGATGATTACGTCCCATCAACGCGACCGCGATACCCGTAAAGCCAAAACCTTCAACATAGTTCAGTTTGATCTGGTGTAATTCGCCCTGAATAACATTCAGCGCAAAAAAACCGGCCAACATTCCGGATAATGCCATCGCCATGATGGTGACTTTGGAATAAGAGATACCGGCATAGCCCGCAGCCTGTACATTCGCACCGACAGAGCGGATCTGATAACCCCAACGCGTGTACCAAAGGAAAACCCACACAAATACCGCACACAGTAATGCCCACAGTAAGCTGACATTCACCGGGCTTTCAGGCATATCAATACCAATCAGACCCAATACCGAATGGATCTTCGGTAACCAACTGGCTTCAGCGAATACGGCACTTTCCGGCGCCATGGTACTGGCCGGTTTTAGCACATCCACCAACAGATAGGCCATCAGTGAAGAAGCGATAAAATTAAACATAATAGTTGTGATAACGATATGGCTGCCACGCTTGGCTTGCAGATAAGCAGGTATAAACGCCCATGCCGCGCCAAACAAACCGCCCGCAATCGCAGCTAATGGTAATAACAATACCATCGGTAATTTATCGCCGAACCACAAACAGACTAAACCAACGCCCAATCCGCCTACATAAGCTTGCCCTTCACCGCCGATATTGAATAACCCGGCATGATAAGCAACGGCTACGGCTAATCCGGTAAAGATAAAACCGGTCGCATAATAGAGGGTAAAGCCGATGCCTTCAGCATTACCGAAAGAGCCTTCCCACATCACTTTGACTGCATCGAGTGGATTAATATCGATGTAATAAAATAATAAGCCTGAAACAGCGAATGCCATTAGCAGGTTGACCAGCGGAATAACGCCGACGTTGATCCAAAGCGGGATCCGTTGTTGACTCATGCTTGAACCCCTTGTTGCGCCTGCAAATGATCAGGAATGATATTGGCCATCATTAAGCCCAGTGTCTTTTCATCGGCTTGTGCCGCAGAGACTTCGCCGACAATAGCACCATCAAACATCACCAGAATACGATCTGACAGTGAAAGAATTTCATCCAACTCTACAGATACCAACAACACGGCTTTCCCCGCATCGCGCATGGCAATCACTTGTTTGTGAATATATTCGATAGCACCAATGTCGACCCCTCGCGTTGGCTGACCAATCAGCAAGACATCGGGGTTCTTTTCCACTTCGCGGGCAATGACCAATTTCTGCTGATTACCGCCAGAAAAATTGGCGGTTTTCAATTGCGGATTGGCTGGGCGCACATCCCACTTATCCATTTTTTCCTGACAATCGCGCAGAATGGCGTTTTTATCTTGTAAGAGACCGCGGTTATACATCGCATGATTGTGATAACCCATGATGAAGGCTTCTTGCGCGGAAAACTTATTGATCAGGCCCATTTTGTGCCGATCTTCTGGTACATGCCCCAAACCATAGTCACGGATCTCACCCGCATCAGCAGGGTTATTGGCATCAATTTGATGGGAACCAATAGAGAATGAACCACTGGCTGGTTTGATAATGCCACTGAGTAGTTCCAGCAATTCCGACTGACCATTTCCTGATACGCCGGCAATACCAACGACTTCACCCGCGCGGACATTGAAGGAAACCGATTTGATTCGTTCAACACCACTGCCATCGACATAACGTAGCTTGTCAGCTTGCAGTAGTACATCGCCCACTTGAGTGTCTTCTTTATCGACCGTCAGACGAACTTTGCGCCCTACCATTAACTCGGCCAGATCTTCACGAGAAGTGTTTACCGTCGCAACATGCGCGACCATTTCACCACGACGCATGACAGAAACCTGATCGGTGATTGCCATGATTTCACGCAGTTTGTGTGTAATCAAAATAACCGTTGTGCCCTGTTCTTTCAGTTTTGCCAGAATAGCAAACAGATGTTCGGCTTCCTGCGGGGTCAACACGCCTGTTGGTTCATCCAGGATCAGAATTTCGGCACCGCGATAGAGCGCTTTCAGGATTTCCACACGCTGTTGCAGACCGACATGAAGATCTTCAACCACTGCATCCAGCGGTACGTCCAAGCCGTATTGTGCAGCTAGCTCTTTTAGTTTCTTTTTCGCCGCTGCCAAACTTGGCGCCAGCGTAAAACCTTGTTCTACACCGAGAATGATGTTTTCTAATACTGTGAAGGTGTTCACCAACATAAAATGCTGATGCACCATGCCGATACCGGCGGCAATCGCATCCTGCGATCCCCCAGGCTTATAAGGAGCACCTTTGACTTTCATCTCGCCACTATCGGCGTGATAGAAACCGTAGATGATGCTCATTAATGTCGATTTCCCTGCACCGTTTTCCCCAACGATGCCATGGATCGAGCCTTTCCGAACCTGCAGGTCAATATGCTTATTGGCGTGAACTTCGCCAAATCGCTTATCAACACCGCTCAGTTCTAACGCATATGAGTCTAATTGCGCCACAGTATGATTTCCAGAACACGGGTTAATAAATACACGAAACCGGCCCTGATGGCCGGTTCCGGTTTAGCTAAAAAAGAGTGGATCAATATTTACAGGTGTTATCAGCCATATAATCGTGGATCTTGATTTTACCCGCGATGATATCTTTCTTGATGCTGTCCATTTTGGTTTTCATTTCCGGCGTGATCAGCTTGGCGTTATTTTCATCTTGCGCCCAGTCTACACCGCCTTCAGCCAGACCCAGTGCTTTCACACCGCCAGTCCATTTACCTTGAGCTGATTCATCCCAGCTCTGGAATGCCGCCAAACCAACACTTTTCACCATTGAAGTCAGCATAGTGCCTGGGTGCAGGTGGTTTTGGTTAGAGTCAACACCGATTGCCAGTTTACCTGCATCTTTCGCGGCTTGATAAACGCCCAGACCAGTGCCACCAGCAGCAGCATAAACAACGTCTGCACCTTTAGAGAATTGGGTTTTAGCCAGTTCTGCACCTTTCGCCGGGTCAGCAAACGCAGCAGGAGTAGAACCAGTCATGTTCTGGAATACTTCAGCTTTCGGATTGATGTATTTAACGCCCTGCTCATAACCACATTCGAACTTACGGATCAGCGGAATATCCATACCGCCAACGAAACCGACTTTGCCAGTTTTAGATGCTTGCGCGGCTAATGCGCCAACCAGGAAAGAACCTTCGTGTTCTTTAAATACCACTGATTGCACGTTTGGTTTATCAACAACAGAGTCAATAATAGTGAATTGAATTTTTGGGAATTCAGCAGCAACTTTTTCTACAGAAGATGAGAAGTTAAAACCTACCGCCACGATCGGGCTATAACCACGACTGGCTAAACGGCGCAGACCCTGTTCACGTTGCGCTTCATTTTGTGGTTCAAATTCTTTAACGGTGATTTTTTTAGCTTTCTTATATTCTTCAACACCACCACGGAAAACGGCTTCGTTGAACGATTTATCAAATTTACCTGCTGTATCATAAATAACAGCCGGTTCTGCTGCTTTAGCGTGAACGCTTAAAGCTGTCAGAGTAAACGTTGCTACAGCTGCCATTTTCAGAATCTTATTCATCTTCTTATCCTTCCAGGTTAATCGGCCTGAGCCCGATTCGGGCACAATATATAAGTCTATGAAGTACAGAGTTTTGGTCAAGTTTTTTACCTTAAAACTTGCTGTTCCAGCGCTTTATTGTAAAAAAATGAGCTACTACAAAGTTAACGACTTTAACTCTCCCTACAATGGGGCACACCAAATGAACCTCTCACCATTATGAGCCTTCAACAAATCACTCTTATCGTTTCGTTATTGCAGCAGATGTGTGTCTACGTGGTTATCGTTTATCTGTTAAGTAAAACGCCTCTTTTTCAGCCGCTCACTCAAGTTACCATTAGTCTGCCTAATAAAATTCTCTGCTACTTAACGTTTTCTGCTTTTTGCATTATGGGCACCTATTTTGGTCTGAAAATCGATAACTCGATCGCCAATACCCGTGCTACCGGTGCCGTATTAGGAGGCATTGTCGGCGGACCTGTAGTCGGATTTCTAGTCGGATTAACTGGCGGTGTTCATCGTTACAGCCTTGGCGGTTTTACCTCTTTTGCATGCATGATTTCGACCATCGCTGAAGGTTTGTTAGGCGGTTTAGTGCATCGCTATTTCCTGCAACGTCGACGGCCAGATCAATTGTTTAACCCTTGGATTGTTTTTTCAGTCGCCGTTGTCGCAGAGTTCATGCAAATGGGTATCATCCTGCTGTTAGCCCGTCCGTTTGATCAAGCCTGGCATCTGGTACAAAACATTGCATTACCGATGATGCTGGCGAACAGCTTTGGGGCCGCAATCTTGATGCGTATGCTGCTCGACCGCCGCGCTATGTATGAAAAATATTCGGTCGCCTTCTCTGCCCGCGCTTTAAAAATAGCCGAGCGTTCGATGGGAATATTAAACAAAGGCTTTAATCAGGAAAATTGCGCGCAACTTGCGCGGATCTTATTGGAAGAAACCAATGTCGGTGCCGTAGCTCTCACCGATCGGGAAAAATTGCTCGCCTTTATTGGCATTGGTGAAGACCATCATCTTCCCGGCACCGCCATCACCTCGTCTCACACCTTACGCGCTATCGCCAATAATGAAGTTGTGTATGCTGATGGCAATCTGATCCGCTATCACTGCACGTTAGATCCGCACTGCAAGCTGGGATCTAAACTCGTCATACCACTACGCGGTGAAGACAATCGGGTGATTGGCACCATTAAACTCTATGAGCCGAAAAGAAAACTCTTCTCTTCTCTCAACCGCACTTTGGGTGAAGGCATGGCAAGATTGCTTTCCACTCAAATTCTGGCGGGAAAATATTCCGCCCAAAGTGAGCTATTGGCGCAATCGGAAATCAAATTACTCCACGCACAGGTGAATCCGCATTTTCTGTTTAACGCCTTAAACACGCTGGGTTCGGTCATACGTCGAGATCCGGAACATGCGCGGCAGCTTGTCCAACATTTGTCGTTATTCTTTCGGAAAAATCTACGACGAGGTACCGAGGAAGTGACGCTGAAAGAGGAATTAGAACACGTAAACAGTTATTTACAGATCGAATTGGCTCGCTTCCCTGATCGACTGAAAGTCTTGTTTCAGGTTGATGATTCACTGCTAAATCAGAAACTGCCGGCCTTCTCACTGCAACCCATTGTGGAAAATGCGATAAAACATGGTATTTCCCAAACGATAAATGGTGGCACAGTGACCATTTCCGGCCAGCCTAATAATGATGGCTGGCAATTAGTGGTAGAAGATGATGCAGGGTTATTTAATGCCCCTGCTGCGCCCGATAAAAATGAACACAGTAATGGCTTAGGCATGGATCTGGTCGATCGCCGCATCAAGGCCCATTATGGCGACCAGTTCGGTGTACAAGTGCAGTGTCAGCCCGATATTGTCACTCAGGTCATTATTAATTTGCCGTTTACTGAGGTTAAACCATGTTGCGAGTGATCATTGTCGATGATGAATTACCAGCCAGAGAAGAGCTGCGCAGTATTCTGGAAAGTTATACGCGGAAAAATGAGACTGAACTGGAGATCATCGGCGAATGTAGCAATGCACTGGAAGCTATTCCGGCAATCCATAAACTCCGCCCGGATGTGGTATTTTTAGATATTCAGATGCCCCGCATCAGTGGGTTGGAAATGGTCAGTATGCTAGACCCTGAACACTTACCAGCCATTGTCTTTATTACCGCTTACGATGAATTTGCGCTGAAAGCATTCGAAGAAAATGCGTTTGATTATTTGCTCAAACCCATCGAACCCGCTCGTTTGGAAAAGACATTAGGTCGTTTACGCAAAGAGTTAGCGCCACCGTCATATCAACCATTAGCCGAGTTAGCGCCATTACGTTCTATTCCCTGTTGCGGCCACAACCGTATTTTTTTAGTGCCGTTGACTGAGGTGGAATATATCCACAGCGATTTAGCTGGCGTACACGTATTCAGTGCCAAACAAGCCGGTGTCACGCAACTGACCATGCGCACACTGGAAGAAAAAACACCATTCCTACGTTGTCACCGACAATACATGATCAACCCCGACCAAGTGGCCGAAATTCAATTGCTGGAAAATGGCAGTGCGGAAGTGATCACCCGAGCCCAACAGCGTATTCCGGTCAGCCGCCGATATCTGAAACCACTCAAGCAGAGTCTGAATATTCCCTAAATCGTAAAACCGCTTTATCACGGATAATGACCGCTTATTGCGCCATACAACCACTCACCAGATTTGAAATGTTATTCCTGAAAACACTGTTCTAAGGTGAATCTGTCACACCAGAAAGGATCTGGTGCAGTATCAACTTACACTCAGGAGTAACACTCATGACGCATGCGATTACGTTTGTCATCAGCGCACTGTGTATTCTTGCCATCTGCTATCGGTTTTACGGCATTTTCTTTGTTCGCAAAGTGCTGCAAGCCGATGACAGTCAGGTAACGCCCTCTCATGCGTTAGCCGATGGCAAAAATTACGTTCCAACGAATCGTTGGGTGAATTTTGGTCAGCATTTTGCGGCGATTGCCGCAGCCGGCCCACTGGTTGGCCCTGTGCTGGCGGCACAATATGGCTATCTGCCGAGCTTCCTCTGGTTATTGATTGGTTGCGTCATTGGTGGTGCGGTACACGACACTGTTGTGCTGTTTGCTTCCATGAAATATCAGGGTAAATCACTGTCGGAAGTCGCGAAAGCGGAACTCGGCCCCGTGGCTGGCTGGTGTACTGGTTTAGCGATGTTGTTCATCATCACCATTACTATGGCAGGTTTATCGATGGTGGTGGTTCACGCCCTTGAACGTAACGCTTGGGGTACGTTCGCCGTTTTCATGACCATCCCGATTTCAATGTTGGTTGGCTTGTATCACAAAGCCACCGGTGATCTGAAAAACTCCTCGATTGTTGGTTTTATCGCGGTATTGGCCTGCGTGTTCTTCGGCCCTTATATTCAGGGCACCGTATTCGGTGACTGGTTAACGCTGCACGAAACCACGATCAGCTTAGCGTTACCAATCTATGCATTCTTCGCAACTGCACTGCCTGTTTGGTTGCTGTTAACACCTCGCGGTTACATCTCTTCCTTCATGAAGATTGGCGTATTTGGTGCGTTGATTATCGGTGTGGTGTTTATCAACCCTGAAATCCAATTTCCAGCACTGACTCAATTTATTCATGGCGGTGGCCCGGTTCTGGGTGGTCCAGTATGGCCGTTCATCTCTATCACCATCGCGTGTGGCGCCATCTCTGGTTTCCATGCCTTTATAGGTTCAGGCACAACCCCTAAATTAGTCGATAAATGGAGTGATATCCTGCCAGTTGCTTTTGGTGCTATGTTAGCTGAATGTGTTGTTGGTGTGATGGCTCTGATTGCTGCTACCGCGTTACATCCTGCTGATTATTTCGCGATCAACTCATCACCAGCGGCTTTTGCTAATTTGGGAATGAGTGTGGTTGATTTGCCACAACTGTCGAAAGAAATTGGCTTAGATCTGTATGGTCGTACTGGTGGCGCCGTAACATTGGCTGTTGGTATGTCTTACATCTTCACTAAAATCAGCTGGTTCAGCTCACTATCTTCTTATTTCTTCCAGTTCGTAGTTATGTTTGAAGCGGTATTCATTCTGACCGCCGTTGATTCAGGCACTCGTGTATCGCGTTATTTGATTCAAGATTTCTTCGGTGAATTTTATGCGCCATTAAAACGCATTGATTGGATGCCAGGTGCCATCGGCGCAAGCATTTTGGCTTGTGTAATGTGGGGTTATCTGCTGATGTCTGGCGATATCGGTTCAGTCTGGGCACTGTTCGGGGTTTCTAATCAGCTGATGGCATCTGTAGGCTTAATCATCGGCACTACTATCATCCTGCGGTTATCCACTAAACGTCGTTATGCACTGACCTGTTTGATTCCGTTATCCTACCTGTTTGTGACCGTACAATATGCCGGTTACTGGATGGTCAAGAACGTTTACTTCAATCCAGCAGCGAAAGGCTACAACATTTTCAACGGTTGTATCTCTATTATCATGCTGGCTCTGGGCATCATCATCCTGCTATCAGCCATGCGGAAATGGAAAGATCTGCTGAGTAAATCACCTGCTCAACGTCGTGCAGCTGCCACAGAAACAGTTGCACAACAACTGAGTTAAAACGTACAAACGCTAAATAGCAAAACGGCCCATAACGGGCCGTTTTTATTGTTGCTGAACACTAAAATTTATTTAGCAAATTCAGCAGCACCTTGGGCAATAACCAGCTCTTCGTTAGTTGGAATAACGAACGCTTTAGTGCTATCAGCCGCAGTGATCAAGCCTGAGTTACCGAAACGAGCCGCCGCATTCGCTGCCGCATCTTCAACAAAACCGAAGCCTTCCAGTAATTTCAGCACAGCGCTGCGCATCGGCATTGAGTTTTCACCGATACCACCCGTGAAGATCAGCGCGTCAACCTTACCGACAGCAACATAGTAAGAAGCAATGTATTTCGCCAGACGATAGCAGAAAATATCAAACGCCAGTTTGCACTGCTCATCACCTTGTTCAACACCTTCAATAACACCACGGAAATCGCTGGTTTTGCCAGACAGACCCAGCAGACCTGATTTTTTGTTCAAGGTGTCACGAACATCTTCTACAGTGTAGCCCAGCGTGTCGATCAGGAAGAACACGATAGATGGATCGATGTCACCACAGCGGGTACCCATTACGATACCTTCCAGTGGAGTCAGACCCATACTGGTATCAACACATTTACCATTTTTGATAGCACTAACTGAACCACCATTACCCAAATGGGCAGTAATGATGTTGGTTTCAGACATTGGTTTACCCAACAGTTTTGCCGCTTCAGTGGTGACGTAGTAGTGGCTGGTACCGTGTGCGCCATAACGACGAATCGCGTGTTCTTTGTAAAGCTCATTAGGGAGCGGATACATGAACGCTTTCGGTGGCATAGTCTGGTGAAAAGCAGTATCAAAAATAGCGACGTGAGGCAGAGCAGAGAAGAGACGACGAGCTGCAGCGATACCGAGCAAGTGAGCTGGGTTGTGCAATGGCGCCAGAGGAATGCATTGCTCGATGCCTTTTACTACTTCATCGGTGATCAAGGTTGGGTGGGTAAACAGTTCACCACCAGAAACAACACGGTGACCAACAGCAATAAAAGATTTAATCAGCTCTGGTTTACCTTCAAGGATTTGCTCTTCAAGATAAGTTAACGCCACAGTGTGGTTTGCACCGGCTGGCAAAGCCGCTTTTTTCTTGTCATCTTCGCCGAAACGCCAGCTGATTTGCGCTTCTGGCAAACCCAGCGCTTCCGCTAAACCAGTAAGATATTGATTACCGGTTACTGGATCGACAATGGCAAACTTCAGAGATGAACTACCACAGTTAACAACCAGAACGGTTGGATTCATTGTTGCTTCCATTCTTTCCTCGCATTGCTTTCAGACGCGCAGCGTCAAAGCGGTTCAAGGTCAGGGCGAACGACACATTATCGTTCAGCGATGGCCTGCTAAAGGTAACGTCTAAAAACTGGCTCAACCACTTATGTTCATTTGGTGCATGCCACTGAGACATAAGTTTCAGCTTTTAGATGCAGCCTGAAATTCCTGCAAAACTACATAATGCAGTTCCGACAGCTCTCATCGCCAAGCATCATTTTTTATGCCAATCAACCAGAACAAACATATCCACTATAGATACCTACAAATACAGAGTATAAATACGCTTATCTGTATTTTGCCTCGCATAATAGAGTGCACTAAACCTCACACTCCCCAACAAGATGTTTTGTTACTGTCAGATTTAGCACAACAAATTGGTAAGACCAATGACTGACTAACTTGACAGGTTATTCTCCCCTATTCCAGTCGATGAGTCACCTATTTCGCAATCAATTAAATTGCCGTTAATACTGATAGATGATTTAGATCATTTTTCGCTTAAGACCTAGCTATTCAGGCCATGATATATAGCTTCTCAACTCATCTCTGACTTGGTCTGCCGAATGAAAATGAATACTTTTTATCCCTAAATTTTCTGCGGTTTTAATGTTCACCAGCGAATCATCGATGAAAATACAATCAGAATTGGTCAGACCATTTTGCTTAAGCAAATATTCATATATAGCAGGATCAGGTTTAATCAATTTAACTTCCGCAGAGATCACTTTCGCATCGAAATCACCCCAGAATGAGGCAGTTTCCGCTAAATATGCCGCATTATCGTGCCCCATATTGGATAATGCATAAATGCCATGTCCCGCTTGTTTAAGCTGTTTCAGCAAAAGGATGCTTTCAGGAATAGGAGTTAGTGAGGCAGGCACAGCGTGATAAATAGCAGCAACAATATCTTCGTCGATATCAGTTCGCTCTACGGCGCGCTGAATGACTTCAGGAATGGTCAGCGAACCGCGGTCTATTTCATGCCAGTCCTGGTGGGCAAACAAATGTTCTGCCACTCTTACCGCACCTGGGTTTGTGATCACTGAGCGCACAATTTCTACCGGATCCCATTTCACCAACACGTTGCCAATATCAAAAATAATATTCATAGCTATCCTCATCTCTTCTTGTCGATAACCATATGACCAACCAGCTGCAGAGTCCAGCGTGTTAGCTCAGAATGTGTTTAAGGTACATGTTTTGCATGGTTTTGGGGATATAGGTAATACGAGTTACACCTATAGAAAATTTGTATTACGCAAAGGCATTCTTCCTTGGCGCAGCCACCCCTTTTTTGTTAATTTACTACGCAATCCAATGACGTTGCGTAAAAGGGAGCGCTGACATGACCAAATATTCTCTGGATAAGGACAAGATCAAGGTATTACTGCTGGAAGGTGTGCATCCAAACTCAGTAGATAATTTCAAATCTGCTGGTTACACCAATGTGGAATATGTGAAAGGTTCACTGGAAGAAGAAGCGCTGATCGAAAAAATCCGCGACGTACACTTCATTGGTATCCGCTCTCGTACTCACCTGACTGAACGTGTTCTTGATGCAGCACAGAAATTGGTTTCTATTGGTTGCTTCTGTATCGGTACCAACCAAGTTGATCTGGCTGCAGCAGAAAAACGCGGTATTCCTGTATTCAACGCCCCATTCTCTAACACTCGCAGCGTAGCTGAACTGGTGTTGGGTGAAATTCTGTTGTTGCTGCGTGGCATTCCGCATAAAAACGCTGGCGCACATCGTGGTGACTGGGATAAGAGCGCAACCAACTCTGTTGAAGCGCGCGGCAAAAAATTAGGTATCGTCGGTTACGGCCATATCGGTAGCCAGTTGAGTGTTATCGCAGAAAGCATTGGGTTGAAAGTTTTTTACTACGACATCGAAAACAAACTGTCTATGGGTAACGCTATTCAGGTAGCTACCATGGATGAATTGTTGGCACAGTCTGATGTGATCACCCTGCATGTACCAGAAACTGCTTCCACCAAAGATATGTTTGGTGCAGAACAGTTCGCTAAGAT
>JAYSBB010000007.1:0-46287 GCA_041915645.1 Tolumonas sp. | reverse complement strand
ATGCCTGGCGGCAATAGCGCGATGGAACCACCTGTACCCATGCCGAACACAGAAGTGAAACGTTGTAGCGCCGATGGTAGTGTGGCATTCGCCATGTGAGAGTAGGACACTGCCAGGCTCCTAAATTAGACGAAAGTCAGCCGGAAAAAAGTGCTGATATGGCTCAGTTGGTAGAGCGCACCCTTGGTAAGGGTGAGGTCCCCAGTTCGACTCTGGGTATCAGCACCATTAAATACGAAGCCCTGCAGGTAACTGCAGGGCTTTTTGTTTATGCAATAATTTCATGCTTTCAATGTCGAGCATAAAAAAGCGGGTTTCCCCGCTCTTGTTGCATCATTTTTTCTTAAATAAGAATTTATTCAACGGTTCTGGATCTGCGATCTGCAGTGTGCCTTTGATATCCAATAATTCCTGTTGTAATTGATACTCTTCCCAGTTCAAATCTTGCTGATTTTTGTTTTTTGCGGAACCCTTCAGGGCTTGAATTTCTTTGAGCCGGGTTTCGATACGATGTAGTTCCAGCTTTTGCTTCGCTTCTACTGCACCCATATTTAATGTTTTATTGAACTCAGCATCAGCCAGACAAGGCCCGGTATAGGTTTTTTGATTAGCGACTAATTCAACCGCTTTCTCTTGGGTGCATTGTTGATGTAATGCCGACAAATAACCTTTTCGCCACTGCTTAAAATCAGGTTGGGTATCATATTCTGCACACTGTGCTGCATATTCATCTGCATAACTGAGATATTTTCCTGACCATGCATCCGCTACGCCACGTGTATGCCAATTGGTTTCGGCACATTGTTGTGCGGTCATTGTGCTACTACAGCCAGCTAATAGCATGCTGGCACATATGAGGTATTTCATGAGGTTTACTAGAAGTTGAGAATAATACGGAAATCTTAACAGCTTATAATTGTCAGGTGGTAATGATTCAGTTACAGATCTACGCAGCAACGCATTTGACGGTTGCTGCGTAATTCGATGAGGTTAATGAGTCAGTATGTTGGCTAACGCATTTCCTTGATCATGTAGCTCTTCGAGGCGTTCGGCCAAGTTACCTGGTTCGATACCAAGATGAGCGGCCAGCGGTGAAGGGAAGCGGGTTACAATGACATGAGCGGGTACGCCGGCATTCCAAGCAAATGATACAAACATGGCAAGACGGATCAAAACTGCTTCGGGGCTAACCGGATGATGAGACAAAGGATCCAGTTGTTGAGATATTGCCGCGACAAAACGCTCAGATAGGTTCCAACGGCGAGCCAGCTCGGCTCCTACCAGACTAAAATCATAACCGAGCATTTCTCGTTGCGCATCGATACGGCTGGTGCCTTGGCTGATAGCTAGATTGATTAATGAAGCCTCATCAGGAAGTGCCGATTGGATCAGTAATTCACCAATATTATGCAGTAGAGTGCAGGTGAATGCTGTTTCCGGATCTACGGCATGACACTCTTTTGCGAGTGCTTTTGCTATCGTTGCTGTTTGAAAGGTTTCAACCCAAAACTTTGATGTATTAAAGTTTGCTGGTGTTTTGAAGCTGGTCATGATGCCGGACGCAACTACTAATGAACGCAGTGCATTAAAGCCCAAGCGAATGACCGCTTGTTCAATTGAGGTAATTTCCGCGCCTCGCCGATAAGCAGCAGAATTTGCGAGTTTTAATACTTTGGCACTGATCACCTGATCCATCGCGATCTTATGGGCAATATCCTGAATTTGTGCATTATCGTTAGAAAAATCCTGCATTAATTCATGCAACAATTTTGGAATTACGGGTAACTGTTTGATCTTACTGAATAGTAGTTCCATTGACATCGGTGTGCCCTCAAGACCTGTATGATGTTTTTATTCGTTAATAATAGCACCGTATGCTGTTAGTTGAGCGTAATTGGTGAGTGTCTGTTATTGCGGTTTGGTACTGGCTGATGAGTCAGTATTAAATGTGTCAATAGGGACAACTGAAATCCCGCTTTTGTAAGATCCATCAACAACGCGGGTACTATAGGTCAGGTAAATCAGCGTGTTATGTGTTTTATCATAGAAACGGACTACACGTTGTTCTTTAAAGATCAGTGATGTTTTTACATCGAAGACGATTTCACCCGGGGCAAACTGTTGGTTAATTTTTACAGGCCCAACTCGCGTGCAGGAAATAGATGCATAAGCTCTATCTTCCGCCAAACCCAAACCACCGGAGATACCTCCTGTTTTAGGGCGAGAAAGATAACAAGTCACGCCGCTGATTTTTGGATCTTCAAAGGCTTCGATAATGATTTTATGGTTAGGTCCTAATAATTTAAATTCGGTACTTACTTCGCCTATTTGTTCAGAATCTTGCGCATATGACAGTAATGAGAAAAAAGTAAAAATACAGGCTGTAAATAGACGCATGAAAGGCTCCTTAGTTGAAAGCAGATAATTTCCGTTAGCAGAGATGTTATTACGATCGAAAGCAAGGATTCAGTGTAATCGCTATGCTCTTCATTCCTGTTGACTTTTTGCTTAGGATCTTAAATAAGATCTTAGATTTTATGCATACAATCACATTTATTATAAATATAATGAAATCGTGTTTACCCTGAAGAAATGTCATTAATTGGCATATTCTGAGAATATCACACGTGAAACTGGTAAAGATGTGCGCGACTGCATCACTTTCGTGTACTGGTTCATTACTTGAAATTCAGGAGACGCTTGATGTCATACATTAAAGGATTAGTGGCTGCTTCTTTCGCTGCTGCAGTGACCATGGGCAGTGCAGTAGCTCAGGAAGAAAAAGTTTTGCATGTGTATAACTGGAGCGATTATATCGCGGAAGATACCGTTGCTAATTTTGAGAAAGAGACCGGTATCAAGGTTGTATACGATGTGTTTGACAGTAACGAAGTCCTGGAAGCTAAATTATTAGCGGGTAATACTGGCTTTGATATTGTTGTGCCTAGTTCCGATTTTCTGGCTCGTCAGATCCAGGCGGGTGTGTTTCAACAGTTAGACAAAAAGCAGTTGCCTAATCTGAAGAACATGGATGTGGGCACTATGAAGTTGTTGGCGGATAAAGACCCCGATAACGCGCATTCTATTCCATATCTAGGTGGAACAACGGGTATCGGTTTTAATCCGAAAAAAGTTGCTGCTGTGATGGGGCCTGATTTCAAACTGGATAGTTGGGATGCCGTTTTGAAACCAGAAAACTTGTCTAAGCTGAAGAAGTGCGGTGTTTCTTTCTTGAATGCGCCGACAGAAATTATGGCGACTGTACTGCATTACATTGGTAAAGATCCAAACAGCACAAATCCGGATGATTACAAAGAAGCGGGTAAACTGCTGACTTCATTACGCCCATCCATTTCATATTTCCATTCATCTCAATACATCAATGACTTGGCGAATGGCGATATCTGTGTGGCGATTGGTTGGTCTGGTGACGTGATGCAAGCTGCTAAACGTGCTGAAGAAGCTAAAAACGGTGTTGCAGTTGATTATGTGATCCCGAAAGAAGGCGCGTTAGTATTCTATGACATGCTAGCTATTCCGGCTGATGCCAAACATCCGGAAAATGCGCATGCATTTATTAATTACCTGATGCGTCCAGAAGTGATCGCAAAAGTATCTAACTACGTGTCTTATGCCAGTGGTAATGCTGCGTCATTACCAATGGTAGATGAATCAATACGTAATAACCCAAACATCTATCCGCCTGCAGAATTAAAAGCGAAGATGTTTACGCTGAAAGTCTTACCAGCCAAGATCAACCGCGAAATTACCCGCGAGTGGACCAAGGTTAAAACGGGCAAATAATTATTTATATATAACGATAGGGGCGTCTTAGGCGCCCCTTGATTGTTTCTGGGAAAAATAAGGAACATCGCTGTGGTCGATAAACCAGCCTTAGCATCAACCGAGCCATCAGCTCAACCACTACTGGAAATCCGTAATGTCAGTAAGTTATTTGACGGCATTCCTGCGGTTGATAACGTCAGTCTGACTATTAATAAGGGTGAAATTTTTGCCTTGTTGGGGGCATCAGGTTGCGGTAAGTCGACATTGTTACGTTTATTGGCTGGTTTTGAAACGCCAACCAAAGGGCAAATTATTCTGGATGGGCAAGATCTGGCGAATACGCCGCCGTATAAACGCCCTATCAATATGATGTTTCAATCTTATGCGCTCTTTCCTCATATGACGGTCGAGCAAAATATTGCATTTGGTTTGAAGCAAGACGGCTTACCAAAAGATGAAATTAACCAGCGTGTGCATGAAATGCTGGAATTGGTACATATGCAGCAATTTGCCAAACGCAAACCACACCAGTTATCCGGTGGTCAGCGTCAACGTGTGGCATTAGCCCGTTCTTTGGCGAAACGCCCGAAATTATTACTGCTTGATGAGCCGATGGGGGCACTGGATAAAAAGCTGCGTGAAAAGATGCAGTTGGAAGTGGTCGATATCATTGAACGCGTTGGCGTAACTTGCGTTATGGTGACCCACGACCAAGAAGAAGCCATGACGATGGCTGGCCGTATTGCCATTATGGATCGGGGTGAATTTGTGCAGATTGGTAGCCCGGAAGAGATCTATGAACATCCTAACTGTCGTCTGAGTGCTGAATTTATCGGTTCGGTGAATGTGTTTGAAGGCACGTTGATTGAAGATGGCCCAGACTATATGGTTATTCAGTCTGACTCGTTAATGCACCCAATTCAGATCAATCATGGTTCTTCGGTAGCGGAAGGTGTGCCATTGACTGTGGCATTACGTCCGGAAAAAATTCATTTCCGTGATGATATTCCATCCGACCACTCTAACTATGACCGCGGTATTGTTGAGAATATTGCCTATATGGGGGATATCTCTATTTATCATGTCCGCTTGAAAAGCGGCAAACTGGTCACAGTGACATTACCCAACGTCAATCGTTTCCGCACCGGTGTGCCGACTTGGGGTGATGAAGTCTATCTGTGTTGGGATCCTGATTCCTGTGTGGTGCTGACAATATGAGTCTTGATACGTTGCGACAGTTACCTTTCTTGGGCTGGTTGCCACGCGGCCGGCATTTAGTTATTGCTATCCCTTATTTGTGGATGCTGCTGTTTTTCCTGATCCCCTTTGTCATTATTTTGAAAATCAGTTTTGCGGAAGTGCAGATCGCGATCCCGCCGTATACCGATCTGGTTTCTTATGCTGAGGAAAAACTGAACTTTGTTTTTAATCTGGGTAACTATCTCTATCTATTGGATGATGAGATGTATCTGGATTCCTATCTGCAATCGATCCAGGTGGCAAGCATATCCACCTTGTTATGTTTGCTGATTGGTTATCCGATGGCATGGGCAATTGTTCACTCTTCACCGTCGGTACGTAATGCTTTATTGATGCTGGTCGTTTTACCGAGCTGGACCTCATTTTTGATCCGCGTTTATGCTTGGATCGGTATTTTGAAAAATAATGGTTTAATCAATAACTTACTGATGTGGTTAGGGATTGTTGATGAGCCATTGACACTGTTGCATACCAATGCAGCCGTGTATGTTGGTATCGTATATGCCTATCTGCCATTTATGATTTTGCCGATTTATACCGCATTGATGCGTATGGATTATTCACTGGTGGAAGCGGCGTCAGATCTCGGTGCTCGTCCGTACCGGACGTTTCTGTCCATCACATTGCCACTGACCAAAAGCGGCATTATTGCCGGTTCCATGCTGGTGTTTATTCCCGCGGTCGGTGAGTTTGTGATCCCCGAATTATTAGGTGGTCCGGACTCTTTGCTGATTGGTCGTGTGTTATGGCAGGAGTTCTTCAACAACCGTGACTGGCCTGTAGCATCGGCAGTGGCGGTCGTTATGCTGATGATCTTGATGGTGCCGATCATCTGGTTTTATCGTTATCAACGTCGCGAAATGCAGGAGAGTGCATCATGACGCCGATCCCGCAAGTGAAGTCGAAATTCCGGACCTTTATCTTATTAACCGGATTTGCCTTTTTGTATTTACCGATCGTGTTACTGATCGTGTTTTCATTCAATGAATCTCGCTTGGTTACGGTGTGGTCTGGTTTTTCCATTAAATGGTACGGCGAGTTATTCGCTGACAAACTGATGATGAACGGGGTGACGCTGAGTTTATCGATCGGTGTCATGAGTGCCAGTATGGCGGTGGTTATTGGTACACTGGCAGCGTTTGTGCTGACTCGTATTGGTAATTTCCGTGGTCAAACCAGTTTTGCGTTTTTGATGACGGCACCCATGGTGATGCCAGAAGTGATCACGGGCCTGGCTTTGCTGCTGATGTTTGTTGCTCTGTCAAAAATGTTTGGCTGGCCAGCACAACGTGGCGCCATGACAATTTGGATCGCGCATGTAACTTTTACTGCAGCGTACGTGACGGTCATCGTGCGTTCTCGCTTACAAGAACTGGATCGTTCCATTGAGGAAGCCGCGCAGGATTTGGGGGCAACACCGTTTAAAGTGTTCTTTTTGATCACGTTGCCATCGATTGCTCCGGCGATTGCGGCTGGTTGGTTATTAGGTTTTACGCTGTCAGTTGATGATCTGGTGATTACCAGTTTTGTTTCAGGGCCGAATGCAACCACATTACCGATGGTGGTATTTTCCAGCGTGCGCTTGGGTGTGAGCCCGAAAATTAATGCCTTGGCGACCCTGATCATACTAGTTGTCTCTATCGCAACATTCATCGGTTGGTGGATGATGGCGGCGGCGGAAAAACGCCGTAAGGCGGAGATTGCCGTGGCAATGCAAAACAGCTGATGGAATGACTCAATACTCATCTGCCCATGTGAAAGCGGTCTGAGGTATTGGTCGACTCATACACATCAAAGGCTTAACTCCGGTTAGGCCTTTTTTCTTTTTGGCCTACCGGCTGTCAGCTATACTATATTTCCTTATATTTAGATCGGTTATATTTGGATGACTACAGAGCAGGGACATTATTATCGCTGGGTGACTTTTGCCGGGATTGCTTCATCAACGACTGCTGGTCTACTAATCATAGGGAAATTGACGGCTTGGTTAATGACCGGGTCATCCAGTTTGCTGGCATCGTTAACTGATTCAATGATGGATATCAGTGCTTCATTGATCAGCCTGATGGCGGTGCGGTATGCCTTGATCCCTGCTGACGATAATCATCAGTTTGGACATGGAAAGGCGGAATCGCTGGCGAGTCTGGGGCAGGCGGCCTTTATCACCGGCTCTGCTGTCGTGTTATTAATGCATGGTCTGGATGCCTTAGTGGATCCAAAACCGTTACAGCATATTGGTGTCGGGATCTGGATCAGCATTGCTTCTTTGGCGCTAACGTTAGTGCTGGTGTCTTTTCAAAGTTATGTGATCAAACTGACGGGTAGTCAGGCTGTTAAAGCGGATTCTCTGCACTATCGTTCGGATTTATTACTGAATGCTGCGGTTTTGCTGGCGTTAGTGTTGTCCTCGCAAGGATTTGCTAATGCAGATGCGATCTTTGCTATTTTACTGGGCGGGTATATTCTGTGGAGTGCCTTGCAAATTGGTTATGATGCAATCCAGACGTTATTAGATCGTCAATTGCCAGATGAAGAGTGTCATCAGATCAGTGACATATGTTGTGCGGTTGAAGGTGTTCGTGGGATCCATGATCTTAAGACGCGTATTTCTGGGCCCATGCGTTTTATTCAGCTACATCTGGAGTTGGATGATGATCTGCCGCTAGTGAAAGCACACGAATTGGCGGACTTAGTGGAAACACAACTGAAAGTACAATTTCCGATTTCAGATATTTTGATTCATATGGACCCTATTTCTGTGCTGCCCAAAGAGCATATAAATCATAAGCCATGAAACGATGCGGTTAGGGAGTAATATGGCCTGCAATAAATGCGTTAAGAAAGAAAAAGCCTGGCAGACGATTCGGGACGAAGCGGTGCAAATGGCAGCGGAAGAGCCAATGCTGGCCAGTTTCTTTCATTCCACCATTATTAATCATGACAGTTTGGGCGCGGCACTCAGCTTTCAGCTGGCCAATAAATTGGGTAGCCTAACTATGCCTCCCATTGTGCTGCGTGAAGTTATCGAACAAGCGGTACGTATTGACCCCACCATTCTGGATGCCGTGGCCTGTGATATCTGTGCGGTGACTGAGCGTGATCCGGCGGTGAATTATCTGTCTACGCCGTTGCTGTATCTGAAAGGTTTTCAGGCCTTGCAGGCCTACCGTATTGCCCACTGGCTGTGGCTACAAGGGCGTAAATCACTGGCGTTATTTCTGCAGCATCAGATTTCGGTGGTGTATGGTGTCGATATCCACCCTGCGGCGCAAATTGGTTCCGGTATTATGCTCGATCATGCGACTGGTATTGTGGTTGGGGAAACCGCCGTGGTAGGTAATGATGTTTCTATTCTGCAGAACGTGACATTGGGCGGAACCGGTAAAGAACACGGCGATCGTCATCCTAAGATCCGCGAAGGGGTGATGATTGGTGCTGGTGCCAAAATTCTGGGCAATATTGAAGTCGGTGAAGGCGCCAAAATTGGTGCCGGTAGTGTGGTGCTGTCTCCTGTTCCTCCGCATACCACGGTAGTGGGCGTACCAGCGAAAATAGTTGGACATCCATCTACGCTAAAACCATCTCTGAGTATGGAACAAGATATTTAACGGGGCGAAAGCCCCGTTTTTATCAGTGGAGGAAACATGTCTAAACCGATTGCCGGTGTGCTGTTGTTCGGTATGTGGGGGCTTTACCTTTGTTATTTGTTCCTTGGGTTCTCTCCTTGGCCTAGTGCCATTCTGGCCTGGAGTGCGGCCTTATTATTGGGGCCCAGACTGGATAAAGCAGCCAGACGGCAGTGTAGTATTTTGTATGGTGCCGGCCTGTTGTTATTGCTGTTTTGTTGGCTCAATGGGGTTCGCTTTTCGGCCAAAGAACTGTTCTTACCTAATCTGGATATGGTGGCGCTATTTACCGCCGTCAGTACACTGAATTTGGCCACCAGTGCATTATCAGACAATCAGCAGCCTAATTGGCGTGGCTGGCGCGGTTTAGCCAGCTCATTACTCGGTGTCAGTTTGCTGGGGGCTGTGATCAATATGTCGGTGTTATTTGTGGTTGGTGACCGACTGGCGGTCAACGGCACATTAGATCGCCGACAGGTGATTATCCTTAACCGGGTTTATTGTGCTGCGGCGTTCTGGTCGCCCTTTTTTATCGCCATGGCGGTCGCGTTGACCTATGCACCTGGCATGCAGTTTTCCCGCATTTTACCATTTGGGTTATTAGCCGCGCTTGGTGCGATGGTCATCACTACGTGGGATATCTGGCGTTTAGGGATTGCTGATTTTGAGGGGTATCCATTACGCCTGCAGACATTACGTTTACCACTCCTATTGTGTATTGCCGTATTAGTGGGGAAATGGTGGTGGCCAACACTCACTATCACCGGCATTATCGCGCTGATGGCACCCCTCGTTTCACTGTTACTGATGCCTCGTCAAAACGTAACGGTTGCTTTGAAACAACAAGTGACAGAACGTTTTCCGGCGATGGGTAGTCAGGTCGTATTGTTTCTGGGCGCTGGTTTACTGGCTGCCGGGATCCATGGTTTAACGCAGATCTGGTCTCCACAAGCATTGTTTGCGCATATTTCCCACTATGGTGTGATTGAGGCTGCGTTGGTAACCTTGGTGATTCTGCTTATCGCCTATTTAGGTGTGCACCCGATCATCATGACGTCGAGTCTGGCACCGTTGCTGTGGCACTTGCATCCAGATCCATCTTTGCTGGGCATGACGTTTTTGTTTGCCTGGGGTTTGGCAACCGGCGCCACACCGTTGTCGGGGGCTAATCTGGCGTTGATTGCCTGTTTTCGGGTCAGAGCCTGGAATATGCTGGTCTGGAATCTGGGTTATGCGGTGAAACAGTGGCTCTGGTTGATCGCGTTGTATGCACTGTATATCTGGTGTTATTTATAAGCTTAGGATGAGGCTTTTTGCGTTGGTGAGTTGTGTCGCTGGCGTTGGCAGACTATGCTAGCCTCCCGAATGAACAAGCTTCTGCTAAAGGCAGAATTGAGTATAGGTGTATTATGTCTTTTGAAGTATTAGAACAGCTGGAAGCGAAAGTCCAATCCGCTGTGGATGGCATCAGTTTACTGAAAATGGAACTGGATGAACTGCGTGCGCAAAATCAGCAGTTGAAAGAAGAAAACCAGCATCTGCGTAATGAACATCAGGCATGGCATGAACGTTTGCGTTCATTGCTGGGCAAGATGGACCAGATGAACAGCGAAGACTAAAACAAAAAGCCGGCAATAAAGCCGGCTTTTTTCAATCATTCGATATCAAGCGGTTCAGGCGAGAGAATGATACCGGTCGTATCCGCATAAATATGATCTTCTGGCAGGAAGGTCACGCCACCAAAATTCACCGGCAGTTCACTGTCGCCAATTTCATCATCATCAGCGCCTACTGGAATAGATGCCAGCGCCTGAATGCCAATTTCCAGATCAGCCAGCGCATCAACTTCACGCACGGAACCGTAACAGATAATACCTTCCCAACCGTTATCAGCGGCAGTCGCTGCGATATCAGCATCGATCAGCGCGCGTCGTAACGAACCACCACCGTCGATTAACAGTACTCGTCCTACGCCATTCTCTTTGACGAGCTGACGAATAATGCCATTGGCCTCAAAACATTTAATGGTGGTTACCAGCCCGCCGAAGGAAGGGCGTCCGCCGAAAGTACTGAACATCGGTTCCACGACATCGACTTGATCTTGGTAAATATCACAAAGCTGGGAGGTGTTGTATTCCATGGTGGTGATTCCAAGGTATTAAGTTATCAAGCAGTATAAGGACGCAACCGGGGAAAGCAAAGCTGAACCCGTACAGAATTGGCTTTCGTGACAGAAAATCGATCGATCACGCGCTGTGAAGAGGCAAATTAGTCGGGATATGTGATTGTCATCACTTCGCCATGGGTGTTTAATCAGATGTGCGGTTGCTGCGCTGTAAAAATGCAAGATTTTGCTGATTATTGCGAATTTGTAGCCTAATTGAGAAGGATCCTGCTTATTTCCATTGCGAGGAAGCTATGCCACAAGATATATCATCGTTAACCACAGCGGTAAAACACCGTCCGCTTAATCGTAATGATTACAAAACGCTTTCATTAGCGGCACTGGGTGGTGCGCTAGAGTTTTATGATTTCATTATCTTTGTTTTTTTAGCTGCGGTAGTCAGTCAGCATTTTTTCCCGACTGATATTCCTGATTGGCTGCGTCAATTTCAAACTTACGGTATTTTTGCTGCCGGTTATCTGGCGCGCCCGCTGGGTGGCATCATTATGGCGCATTTTGGCGATCTGTTTGGCCGCAAAAAAATGTTTAATCTGAGCATTTTGCTGATGGCTTTCCCAACGCTGCTGATGGGGTTATTACCCACCTATGAAACGGTCGGCATTATTGCGCCAGTTGGTCTATTGATCTTACGTATTTTGCAAGGTGCTGCGATTGGTGGCGAAGTGCCGGGGGCTTGGGTGTTTGTCTCTGAGCATGTACCCGCACATCGCACGGGTTATGCTTGTGGCACCTTAACCGCAGGTCTGACGGCGGGGATTTTGCTGGGTTCATTAGTCGCGACCGCATTGAATTCCGTTCTGACTCAAGCCGAGATCTTGGCATGGGGTTGGCGGGTGCCGTTTTTGCTGGGTGGTGTGTTTGGTTTGTGTGCGATGTTCTTGCGCCGTTGGTTGGAAGAAACACCAATCTTTGCGGAAATGAAGGCTAAAAAGCAGCTGGTGGAAGGTTTACCGCTCAAGCAGGTATTGGGTAACAGCAAAATAGAAGTGGCCGTGTCGATGCTGCTGACTTGGTTGTTGTCTGCCGCCATTGTGGTGGTGATCTTAATGACGCCCACTTATCTGCAAAAACAGCTGGCGATTGCTCCTGCTGTGGCATTACAGGCCAATTCTTTAGCCATTGTTGCGCTAACGGTGGGCTGTATATTCTTCGGTTGGCTGAACGATCGTTTCAGCAGTGGTGTGATTTTTATTGTTGGTAGTATTGGTCTTGGGGGCGCGGCATACGCGTTTTATCATGGAGTCGTCGCAGATCATGCGTTGTTGCCAATTCTTTACCCTGTGGTTGGTTTCTTCGTGGGGATTGTGGGGGCGGTGCCTTATGTCATGGTGAATGCGTTTCCGCCAGCGATCCGTTTCTCCGGCCTCTCTTTTTCCTACAATCTCTCGTATGCGATCTTTGGTGGATTAACCCCGATGGTGGTGGCGCTCTGGCTTAAAAATGAACCCATGGCACCTTGTTATTATGTCATGGCGTTATGTGGTGTCGGTGTGTTGGTCGGCGGCTGGTTGTTATCGCAGGAGCGGCAGGAATTAACGGCGGTTCCAGAAATCAATTAATGTAAATGTCAGGCCAGATTTTTACAGTCTGGCCTGATGACAATGCAATTCACGACCAACTTCGAGCACACTTAAATAACCATTGGGAAAAACGGCTCCGCTGTCGATCCAAATACAATTACCTTTGCGAAATGGGGTGGGGCGGATAGGCGTATGTCCCATGATGCACCAGTCCAAGCCATTGATTTGAAATGCGCTTGGTAGGAAGTTCGTTTTAGTGGCTAACGAAATCCGCTCCCGAGACCAGATCAATTTTTCGATTAAGGTTTCGCGTTCCTGTGCCTGGTAGGTATCTAATGCCGTTAGCAGCTTTTGCCAATCATTAAATACCGGATCGGCATGGCAGATACCAATGTGAAGCCGTTCAGCGGTGAATAAATCGATGACAAGTGGCAGCCGTTCTATTTTGGGTAACCAATATTCGCGTACCTGTTGCTGCGCTTCTATGGATAGTTCATGAAACCAGTTACCACCATTCCCCAGCCAGCAATACATGCCTAACGATTGGTTATGTAAGGCGGCGCTGCACATCTGTTCATGGTTACCTTGAATAGAGTAGATACCTGGTTGATCCAGCAATCCCAGACAGCCAAGACTATCCGGACCGCGATCGGTTAAATCACCCAGCAGCACACAGACATCACCGTTTTCCGCAGAAAAATGGACCTGCTTTAGGATCGATTGCAATGGTGACAGGCAGCCATGTAAATCACCCGCGACGAAAGTTCTGCCCCGAACCTGTAGTGTTTGATAAGAAGGCATGATGGTACTCCAGAGACGATGCTCTATACCCTTCGTACTTGAAGTTGCCGCGTCGTTGACGGCGTTCTCTCACCCCAATCACATAGTATTTCTATGCTCATGGGGACTCGCTTACTTGTCGCCTTGCTGCAACTCCAATTACTTTAGGTCTATTCCCCCAAGCGTAGCTGATTTTTGCTGTTTTATCGTTCGTTAGGCGTAAAAATCCTGTTGTATCGGCGCGGCGTCTTTCTCTGGCGCTATGGTAAAATAGGCTCTAGCCCGTATTTTGGAATCCCTTATGTCCGCTAGTACAGAATTGTGTCCCTGTGGGAGTAAGAAGTTATTTACTCAGTGTTGTCAGCCATTACTGTTAGGTGAAAAAACAGCACAAACACCGGAACAACTCATGCGTTCGCGCTTTACTGCGTTTTATCGTGCAGATGCTTGGAGTTATGTGTTGCGGACCTGGCATCCGGCACATCGCCCGGCGGTGAGTGAAACTGAATTGGCAGCAGAAAGCCATTCCGCAAAATGGGAAAAGCTGGAAGTACGTGATGCAAAAATGGATGGTGATCAAGGCGAGGTGACCTTCTGTGCCTGGTATCGCGATCAGAGCGGATTGCATCCCCACCTTGAGCGCTCGCAGTTTGTTCGTTGGCAAGGTGAGTGGGTTTATACCATCGGTGAATTTTTACCTTACTCCCGCGCGGCAAAAATCAAACCGAATGACACATGTCCTTGTGGTAGTGGCAAAAAATATAAACGCTGCTGCGGCTGAAGCTGAACACCGTTATGATGTGCGCCAAAATAGATCGCGATGTGGACAGTGGGAGTAACAATGATCCTGTTGATCGATAACTATGACTCTTTTACCTACAATCTGGTGCAATATTTTGGGCAACTGGGCGCACAAGTTGAAGTACGCCGCAATGATGCGATCACACTGGCAGATATCGCCGCATTATCACCGTCACATCTGGTGATTTCTCCGGGGCCATGTACACCCAATGAAGCGGGAATTTCATTAGATACCATTCGTACCTTTGCTGGCAGAGTGCCGATCCTTGGGGTGTGTTTGGGGCATCAGGCGATTGCGCAGGCCTTTGGTGGCAAAGTGATCCGCGCGCGGCAAGTGATGCATGGTAAAACCAGTGTAATTGGGCATGATGGACGTGGTGTTTTTCATGCACTGAATAATCCGCTTACCGTAACGCGTTACCATTCTTTGCTGGTGGAAGAAGCCACCTTACCGGCTGAGTTTGAGATCTCTGCCTGGACGCTGCCGACAGATGGTTCAGCCAGGGAGATCATGGGGCTTCGCCATCGCACACTACCACTGGAAGGGGTTCAGTTTCACCCGGAAAGTATTCTCAGCGAGCAGGGGCTTGAATTATTAGCTAATTTCTTACGGCAATAAAGTTTCGCTATTGGGTGTCACCTATTGAGGTGATATATTATGCATTCTAATTGATTAAATTTTCATTTTTCGTTGTGCAGTACTAAGGAGTTAGTATGACAGAACAGACGCAAGTGACGCGTGGTTGGTTTGATGAAGTCATTGTCCCGACTTATTCTCCCGCGGCTTTCGTTCCGGTGCGTGGTCTGGCTTCCCGTTTGTGGGATCAACAGGATCGCGAGTATATCGATCTGGCTGGCGGTATCGCGGTAAACGCGCTGGGTCACTGTCATCCGGCTTTAGTCAAAACCCTGACTGAACAAGGCCAACGTCTGTGGCATGTCAGTAACTGGATGACCAACGAGCCGACCTTACGCCTGGCGCGTAAAATGGTTGATGCCACTTTTGCCGACCGCGTATTTTTCTGTAACTCCGGTGCTGAAGCCAACGAGGCTGCTTTCAAACTGGCACGCCGTTACAGCAAAGAAAAATTTGGTGAAGAGAAAAGCCAGATCATCGCCTTCCTGCAAGGTTTTCACGGTCGTACCTTCTTTACGGTGAGCGTCGGTGGTCAGTCACATTATTCGGATGGTTTTGGCCCGCGCCCTGGTGCGATCCAGCACATTCCGTATAACGACACCGAAGCACTGAAAGCCCTGATTTCCGATAAAACCTGTGCGGTGGTAATGGAGCCATTGCAAGGTGAAGGTGGCGTGTTGCCGGCCGATAAAGCCTTTGCGCAAACCGTGCGTGAATTGTGTAACCAACATAATGCACTGCTGATTTTTGATGAAGTACAAACCGGCATGGGCCGTACCGGCAGCCTGTTTGCTTACATGCAATTGGGTGTGGAGCCCGATATTCTGACGACGGCCAAAGCGCTCGGTGGCGGTTTCCCGATTGCAGCGATGCTGACGCGTGACGCAATTGCGCAAGTGTTCCAACCGGGTGTACATGGCACCACATTTGGTGGTAATCCACTGGCTTGTGCCGTGGCGGAAACCGCGTTTGATTTGATCAACGACCCAGCCATGCTGGCAGGTGTCAAAGAGCGTGAAGGTTGGTTCCGTGCCGAATTAGAAAAAATTAATGCCCAATTCCACTGCTTTAGTGAAGTGCGTGGTCAGGGTTTGTTGATCGGTGCGGTATTAACGGAAGCATTCGCCAGTAAAGCCAAAGCGTTTGTAGATGCCGGCATTGAACAAGGTGTGTTAGTGCTGGTGGCGGGCCCGAATGTCGTGCGTTTTGCTCCGGCGCTGAATCTGACTGCGGAAGAGTTTGCCGAAGGCATGCGCCGTTTTGCGCTGGCCGTCGTTCAGGTGGTAAACGCCTAATAGTCAGAAATGAGAAAACAAAAAAGGCTGCATGAGCAGCCTTTTTTATTGGAAGCAAAAAAACTTAACGAGTACCGAACACCACGATAGTTTTACCGTGCGCGGTGATCAGTTCCTGATCTTCCAGCATTTTCAGAATACGACCGACCGTTTCACGGGAACAACCCACGATCTGACCGATTTCCTGACGGGTGATCTTGATCTGCATGCCATCCGGATGTGTCATGGCATCAGGTTGTTTTGCCAGATTCAGCAAAGTCTGAGCGATACGACCAGTTACATCCAGGAAAGCCAGATTGCCAACTTTCTGGCTAGTGCTCTGCAGACGACGAGCCATCTGAGAAGACAAACGCATCAGGATCTCAGGGTTAACCTGGATCAACTGACGGAATTTCTTATAAGAAATTTCTGCGACTTCACAGGAGCTTTTAGCTCGGATCCACGCTGAACGGGTTGGATTTTCGCTATCGTCGAACAGACCCAGTTCGCCGATAAAATCACCCTGATTCAGGTAAGACAAAATCATCTCTTTGCCTTCTTCATCTTTGATCAGCACAGCAACAGAACCTTTGATGATGTAATACAAAGTTTCTGCTTTCTCACCCGCGTGGATCAAAGTGCTCTTTGCCGGATATTTATGAATATGGCAGTGAGATAAAAACCATTCCTGTGTTGGATCGCTTTGCGGTTTGCCGATTACCATTATTTGTCCTCTTGATCGTCATCGCATCGCAACCGGAGTGCGATGCATGCTCTTCTATTCTTGCTATTTTTGAGTCAATCGAAACTTCACAACAGGATCTGTGGCGGAAATGACACAAATTCAGTAACGAGTTACGGATCTAGCTGGTAACAGCCGAAACACAAACGTAAACTCGCAATAACGACCTAGCATAAGGTGCCGAAAAACTAATGACAAGAGATGCTTATGGAAATAAGCCGCTTGTTACAACAGGATTAATAAAATTTAAAATTCTGTTGTATCCTTGGTTGCCGAAATGGTCTGTTTAGGTGCAATAGTGACCGATTCATGCAGTTCGCTGTATAAAATTACCACATCGCCACGTTCCAGCTGTTGACGTACTTGCGCTACTTTTTCCGCCAATGAGAAGCTTTCTTCGCCGTAATCGGTGCCTTCGCGTAACACAAAAGACTCAATCAGGTTATCTAGCGTGGCAGCCGGCAGATCTTGCCAAGGAATGATCATGTTCTGTAAACCTCATATCACCCATTGTGGAGTGGGTTCGCTATCGAGCAATTGTCGCAAGATCCCCAGCGCTTTATCCAGAGAAATATTATCGCCCGGATGGCTGATTGATAAGCGTACTGCTTGGGGGGAAGGGTAGTGTCCGGCGGTAAACAGTTCAGCGCCGGCGACACCTATTCCTAAATGATCGGCGCTTTGCACGAATGCCGGGCTGCGCCAGTGTGCGGGCAGCGGTAACCAGGCGTGCATGCCACCCTCTTGATATTGCACCTGATGTGCACCTAAATGGTGGCGTAATAACTCGCCACGTTGCCGTAGCACTTTGCGCTGATTGAGCAACATCTGATCGGCTTGCCCGGATTGTAACCACTGGCAGGTGAGCTCAATCATCAGTGGCGTGATCATCCAGCAGCAACCTCTGACGGCAATCGACATTGCCGAATGCAGATGCGACGGCACGATCATATAACCGATCCGCAAACCGGCACTGGTGTTCTTGGCAAAACTGCCCAAGTGGATCACGCGCTCCGGCGACAATTCAACCAGCGCCGGTGGCCGCACTTCCGGTAAGGTGCCATGCACGTCATCTTCGATAATGATCAGCTGATAGCGTTCACATAACGCCAGAATTTCTTGCCGCCGCGCCAGCGACATGATGCTGGTAGTCGGGTTATGAATGGTCGGATTGAGATAGAGCGTGCGATAGCTGCCACTCTGACAGGCTTTTTCCAATGCTTGCGGCAGAATGCCTTCGTCATCCATCGCCAACCCTTTGAGCTGAATGCGCAATGGATGACATAAGGTGCTGAGGCCCGGATAGGTTAACCCTTCACACAACACGGTTTCACCTACTGCGCCACATGCCATCAAGCTCAGTAGCAGACCATTTTGCGAACCAAAGCTGAAAAACAGCCGCTCTGGGGTGGCGGTGAACCCATATTTGTTCAGCCAGGCACAGACAATTTCCCGCTGCGGCAATTCGCCATTTACCGAGCTGTACTCCATCAGCGCATTGATCCGCCCAGGAGTTGCCAGTAGCTGCTCGATAGCATTACGAAACGCCGGTTCGCGATCTTGCAGGATCGGCAGGTTTTGCCAGAGCTCGATACGTGATGGATCGGGCTGGCGAATGTGCCAACTGACGGCGGGTTCCAGCGCTTCCTCACGCACATAGGTTCCTGCCCCCACACGTGCGGTCAGCCAGCCCTGATGTTCCGCTTCCGCATAAGCCCGCGTAATAGTGCCCACGGTGACACCTAATTTATCGGCCAAAGCACGATGGGTTGGCAGGCGTTGCCCGGCTTGTAACTCGCCTTGTTCCACTGCCTGACCGATGGCTTGCGCCAGCTGACGATAGACCGGACCTTGTCCGGAAAGTTGGGGTGTCCAGATTGTCATGGTGACAATAAACCTGTTGATCCGTTGAATAGCTTCAATATAACGTGAATCACACGATTGATGTAGCCAAAAATCGGTAATTTTCACTAATTGTATCGATACAATTAATTCTAAGGAGCAAACATATGGAACAAGGCTTGTTATTGTCGCTGATTGCCTTTGCTTGGATCACTTGTGTCACTCCCGGGCCGAACAACATCATGCTGACTAGCTCCGGTGCCCGCTTTGGTTTCTGGCGCTCAATCCAGCATATCGTTGGTATCAGCGGTGGTTTGATTTGCATGCTGACGATGATGGCATTAGGTGTTGGTGCGTTGTTTCAGCAGTGGCCCGTTTTGCAATGGCTTTTAAAGATCGGTGGTTCGGGTTATTTGCTCTATTTGGCTTGGCTTATCACCACCGCTGGCACACCTGATTTGAATGCCAAGCCTAAAGATCAGGCGGTGAAACCTTGGCGTTTTCATCAGGCGGTGTTGTTTCAGTTCATGAACCCGAAAGCCTGGCTGATGAGCTTATCGGCTATCGGCAGTTTTACCTTATTGGGCGAGCACTATTGGTCGTCGGTGATTTGGGTGCTGGCCGTGTTTTTTCTGGTATGCCTGAAAACCAGCTCAATGTGGGCGTTGTTTGGCGTCAAGGTTGGTCAGTGGTTAACCACGCCACGCGCTTGGCAATGTTGGAATCGTGTCATGGGTTCGCTTACTGCGGCGTGTGTGGTCTTGATTTGGTTTGAATAACTATTTTGAATTCTTTTGAATAATGAGGAAGGAAATACAATGAAAACGATTGGTTTGATCGGTGGCATGAGCTGGCAATCTACCGTGCCGTATTACCGGCTAATTAATGAAATAGTCAGCCAAAAATTAGGTGGTTTACATTCAGCTAAGTTGATTTTGTGGAATATGGATTTTGAAGCTATCGCCAGTTTGCAACGGCAAGATCGTTGGCAAGAGGCGGGTGAGGTGATGGCTGATGCCGCATTGCGCCTGCAACAAGCGGGTGCCGAATCCATTGTGATCTGTACCAACACCATGCATAAGCTGGTGCCTGCTATGCAACCGCATCTGCAGATCCCGATTTTGCATATTGCTGATGCGACGGCGCAGGTTATTCGCCAGGCGGGTTTACGGAAAGTCGGTTTGTTAGGAACACGCTTTACCATGGAAGACAGCTTTTATGTGTCGCACTTACGTGAGCATTATGGGCTTGAGGTGATAACGCCAGATGCGGCTGCTCGTCAGTTGGTGCATAACGTCATTTTTAATGAATTATGTGTGGGCGAAGAAAAAGCCACCTCGCGTGCGCAATACCGCGAAATTATGGCGGCGTTAGCCCAGCAAGGGGCGGAAGGTATCATTTTTGGCTGCACGGAAATTGCCATGTTGGTTGATCAAACTGATGCTACGGTGCCGGTGTTTGATACTACGACACTGCATGCCAGTTACGCTGCGGAATGGGCATTGGCATAAGCTGGCTGGGGTTATTTCCCGTCAATGAATAGTGTTTATGCCAAATCCGTGTAGAATTGCGCCGTTTTTAGTCGCAGTGTAGAAAGAAATTGGCATGACAACATCGATTGATGAACAGGATCGTTATAAAGAGATCCGCCCTTACAATGATAATGAAGTTCCGGCTGCTATTGAGCGTCTGATCAGTGATGAAGAGCTGATCAGTGCGGTATTGCGTTTTCGTTTTCCAAAAGCAGTCAATTATTTCAGTTGGCTGCTGAAACCTCTGGTTCGTCGTGCATTACGTAACCGGGTAAAAAATGTCCGTACGGTCGATGATGTACAGCAACAAGTTGCGCATTTTATGGAGCAGATGATCGCTAAGACCACGGATGCGGTGACGTATTCGGGTTTGGAAAATCTGCAGTCCGATAAGGGATATCTGTTTATCTCTAACCACCGTGATATCGCGATGGACCCGGCTTTCGTGAATTGGGGTCTGTATCAATGCGGTCTGGATACCGTGCGTATTGCGATTGGTGATAACCTGCTGCGTAAACCTTGTGCCACCGAATTGATGCGATTGAACAAAAGTTTCATCGTAAAACGTTCGGCAAAAGGCCCGCGTGAGATGGCGAAAACGTTCAGTGAACTTTCCTCTTATATTGCGGACTCACTGCAAGAAGGCCATTCCATCTGGATCGCACAAAAAGAAGGGCGGGCGAAAGACGGTGATGACCGTACTGACCCAGCTATTCTGAAAATGTTCTATATGGCCGGTAAGCAGAAAAAACTGGGCTTTGTGGAATACATGCAACAGCTGAACATCGTACCGGTAGCGATCTCTTATGAGTATGATCCGGGTGATGAAGCCAAAGCGCGTGAACTGTATGAGACTTCGACCAACGGTTCGTATCAAAAGAGCGAATTCGAAGATATCGAAAGTATCGTGGCAGGTATTATTGGTTATAAGGGCCGTGTGCATGTCAACGTCGGTCAACCATTGACTGATGGCTTTACCACACCGGAAGAGTTAGCGGCGGCGATTGATTGTTCTATTCATGCGCAATATCGCTTGTTTGCCTCTAATTTACTGGCGGCAGACGTTGATGCTTCAGATGTGACGCCAGAACAGCGGGCTCAGTTTGAACAACGCATGGCGGCGATGGATCCGAAATGGCGTGAGATTGCGAAAGCAATGTATGCCAAACCGGTCGAAAACCAGCGTAGCTGAGCCAAATGTAAACAGGCAGGTTATCTCACTTGCCTGTTTACTTTGCTTACGACAGCCATAGCCCCGATTCTTGCTTAACTGCCTTCATAATATCCAGCAACTCCAGCAATTCCGGTTCAAATGCCGTGCAAGTTAAACCGGAACGTAAACCTTGCTCCAACTCTGCACAACTGGCTTGCAACTGCGGTACGCCACAATAAGCCGCGCCACCGCGTAATTTGTGGATCGCATCCAGTAACTCGGCACATTCATGACCAGCCAATGCGCGTTCGATGAGCGGGATCAGCTCGTCAAAACTGGCGACCAGCATTTGCAGCATCTCTTTCGCCAGCGCATCTTTGCCTTTTACTTTTTCCAATGCCATCGGCCAGTCAATAAAAGTGGCGGTGGTCACGGTGCTAGTGTCGCTAAATTGCAGCAACAGACGCTTTAGCTGCACTTCATCAATCGGCTTGGATAGATATTCATCCATACCATTGGCTATCAACCGTTCACGTTCGCCCGGCGAGGCATGTGCTGTGACGGCGATGATGGGGGTTTGTTGGTTACAGGTATCCTGATGGATCAGCCGGCAGGCTTGAATTCCGTCCATGATCGGCATCTGCACATCCATAAAAATCAGATCAAAGCGGGTTTTCTCCGCCTGAGCTACCGCCTGATGGCCATTTTGGCAGGAATAGACCTCCTGCACTAAGTCATGCAGCAACGCCACAATCAGTTTCAGATTCGCTGGGTTATCATCAACCGCGAGCACCCGCAGCGGCAATTTTTCTTTTTGCTGTTCCACCGCCTGTGTCAGCGTTTGCGCTGGCGGCAGAGGTTGCAACAGTGCTTGCAGTAATTTGTGATGGATCACCGGTTTGCTGATGGAGTAAACCTTGTGGTTTTGCATCAGTTGTTCATGCAGTGTCGGGTCGCTGGAGTTGAGCAACACCACTAACTTATCTAATTGATAGTTTTGCAGGCAGAGATCGACGGTTTGCTGAATTTTGTCGGTTGGCGTATCCGGCGCAAAACCAACCACCATGGCATAGAAAGTGGCGCCCACGAAGGTTTGTTCGTCACTGGCCAACACGGTTTGCATGTTCCACTCATTGAGCAGACTGAGGCAAGACTCGCGGCTCCACGGGTCATTTTCCCACAGCAGTACATTTTTTCCGGCCAGCAACAGCTGTTCGCTGGAGACATTGCCTTCTTCTGACACCAGCTCCAGCGGAATATTGATGGTAAATTCCGAGCCCTGATTCGGTTCTGAATGGACATGCATGGTGCCGTCCATCTGTTCAATGAGTTTTTGACTGATCACCAGACCTAAGCCAGTGCCACCATAACGGCGGGAGATCGAGTTATCGCCCTGAATGAATGGCTGGAACAGACGCATCAGCTGTTCACCACTCATGCCGATGCCGGTGTCACGAATGCGGATCCGCAACAATACGGTTTGTTGATCGGTGGCAAAGGTGGTGCTGATATGAATATTGACCATCCCTTGTTCGGTAAATTTAATGGCATTACCGACGATGTTGGTGACGATTTGCTGTAAACGCAGCGGATCACCGGCTACCAGATCGGGGATTGGCTGGCTGACCAGCAGTGACAATTCCAGCTGTTTGTCATGCGCCGACGGCGCTAATAGCGTCACCGTGTCGTTGATCATTTCGCGGATGTTGAACGGAATATTTTCCAGCGTCAGCTTACCGGCTTCCAGTTTCGAGAAGTCGAGAATGTCATTGATAATACTGAGCAGATTTTTGGCCGAATGCTCGATGGTACTTAAATAATCGCGCTGATGCAGGCTGAGCTGGGTTTTGAAGAGCTGACGGGTAAAGCCAATAACCCCATTGAGTGGCGTACGTAACTCATGCGACATGTTGGCCAGAAATTCGGATTTGATACGCGCTGCTTCTTGTGCGCGTTTCTTGGCCATATCCAGCTCCACGTTTTGGATCTCGATCTGCTCCAGCGTTTCCCGCAGATCGGAGGTGGCCTGATCAATACTTTGCTGCATTTCGTTATGGTATTCGCTGATCGCTTTTGCCATCGCGTTGATACCATTTTTCAGCATATCAAGTTCACCATCCATCTTGCCGCGCACACGCGTATCGAGGCGGCCTTCGCGGATGTGATACACCGCACGCACCATGCGGTTGATCGGTTCAATCACCACATGCACCAGATTGAGCCCAAAGATCACACTCAAGACCAAACCGATTAACACGATAAAAATCGCCGTCGCGGTATCGCGGTATTGTGCGATCACTGAGCTGTCGGTATTAAGCTGCAAGGCCATATAACCGATCACTTCCGGTGTACTGCTCGATTGCAGGGATGTTTCACTCAAGCTGTTTTCCGCCAGAATCGGCGTGCGCAGAATGATGTAATCATCCATATGTTCCACGCTGGTCAGCTCAGGGATCGCCTTGCCATCCGGCAAGCGCATTTCCATAAAATCGCGGTGAAAATTCGAAGTGACAAACAGGTTGTTGTCTTTGGTAAAAATGGCAATGGATTTAATCAGTGGCGAGTTACGACGATGGCTGGTGCTGATCAAACGACGCAGATCTTCACGGCTGGAGCGGGTGAGACCATATTCACTGGCTATCGCCAGCGGTTCTATCACGCTGGTGCCTTGCTCGATCATGAAATTTTCGATTTGCTGGTGGCGGTGAAAAATAAAATAACCCGCTAAAAGCGTACCGATCAGCAGCGTAGGTATAATAGTGAATGCGAGAACGCGGGCGCGCAGGCCATATTTCGTCATAGTCTGTTTTTGTTGACCCGTACTTGTGGGACAATAAAGTATTCCGGTGCTTTTCCTTCAGCATCATACCTACCTAACGATAAGCCACCAAGAGATATGGTTCAGTTTTTCCAACCCAAACCCAAAGCATTACCGACCCAGGCGGTAGAGATAACAATCGATAACTTAGATCACCACTTAACCGGTGTAGGTCGTTATCAGGGGAAAGCCTGTTTTGTCGAAGGGGTGCTGCCTGGCGAAAAAGTCAGTGTGCAGATCACCGAACAGAAAAAACAGTATACGCATGCCCGTTTACGTAAGGTGATTGAGCCATCTGTCGATCGTTGTGAACCCTTCTGCCCGGCATTTAAGCAATGTGGTGGTTGTAATGCGCAGATGATGCCACAAACCCTGCAATGTCAGGCCAAGCAAGAGGGTGTACAACGCTTATTCCGCCAGCTGGCTAAAATTGACCTGCCTGCACCAGCATGGATCGAAAACAGCGAACAACAAGCCTATCGTCGTGTTTGCCGTCTGGCGGTGAAATACGATAAAAATAAACGCTGTGTGTTAGTCGGTTTTCGTCAAAAGCAGAGTCAGGCGCTGGTGGAAATCAGTGGTTGCCCCGTGCTGACGGCTGCATTATCGGCGCTCATCGTGCCATTGCGTACGCTGATCAATGAGCTGAGTTCGGCGCGTGATGTGGGTCATATCGAGCTGTATGATACTGAAAGTGGATTGGCGATGCTGCTGCGGCACAATGGTCGTCCGCCAGCGCGGGATAAAGAATTGCTGCTTGCGTTTGCTGCACAACATCAATGTGCGTTATATCTGCAAACCACGGGTTATCCGGAACCATTAAGTGAAGTGGCGCCGAGCTTTTATGCGCTGGATGCCTTGCGGCTTTATTTCCAGCCGGGTGATTTCCTGCAAGTTAACTCACAGGTCAACCAACGTCTGGTCAACCATGTGCGTGAGTGGTTAGCGCCGACAACCACTGATCGAGTCTTGGATCTGTTCTGTGGTATTGGTAATTTCACCTTGCCATTGGTGCGTGATGCCGCATCGGTTACTGGCATCGAAGGTGTCGATGAAATGGTACAAAGAGCTACGCGCAATGCTGAACAGAATCAGCTGGTTAATGCCGAATTTCATCGCGCCGATCTGACAAAAATGGCGGAATATGCCAACGCAGGCTGGCAGCAACAATGTTATGATCTGGTGCTATTGGATCCGGGTCGTGCTGGTGCCGAAGAGGTGATGCCTTGGTTGGCGAAAAGCAACGCCCGCCGGATCGTGTATGTTTCTTGCAATCCGGTCACAGCGGCGCGTGATTGTGCACTGTTACAGCCGGGTTACAGCTTGAAGCAGTGGGGGTTATTGAACATGTTCCCGCATACCGGGCATGTTGAATCTCTCTTCTTGTTTGAACGAAAATAATAAGGACGAACGTCTCATGGTTGCGGTTCGTGATACTCACCTGAAAACGGGTTTTGACTTAAACGAGTGGATGACAACGCTGGATCTGCCCGAGGCAGATAAGCAGGCGTTGTTCTCGGTGTTTGAGTATTGTCATAACTTAATTCAGGACGAAAGCGAACAGCAGCGCTTATCTAAACGCAGTGCCGAGATGATCGGCATTTTGCTGATGTTACACATGGATATGGAGACGCTGAAAGCAGCGGTGTTATACCCGCTGCTGGAGCCGGGCTATCTGACCGTTGTTAAAGCCGCGGCAGATTATGGTTCAGTGACCAGTAAATTGCTGCAAGGTGTGATCGATATTGATGCGATCCGCTTTCTGCAAAATCTCAATACCGCTAATGTCTCTGATTCGCAAGTCGATAACGTGCGTCGTATGTTGCTGGCGATGGTGGAAGATGTGCGTGCGGTGGTGATTAAACTGGCCGAACGTATTGCCTGCCTGCGCGAAGTAAAAAATGCCACCGAAGAGACCCGCGTTATGGTGGCAAAAGAGATCTCCAATATCTACGCGCCACTGGCGAATCGACTTGGTATCGGTCAGCTGAAGTGGGAATTGGAAGATCTCTCATTTCGTTATCTGCACCCAGACACCTACAAACAGATCGCCAAATTATTGGATGAAAAACGGCTGGATCGTGAACGGTATATCCAGCAATTTGTTTTAGATACCAAAAAAGCGCTGCAAGATGCCGGCATCAATGCGGAAGTCTATGGGCGTCCGAAACACATCTACAGCATCTGGCGCAAGATGCAGAAAAAACATCTCGATTTTTCCGATCTCTACGATGTGCGCGCCGTGCGTGTGGTCACCAAACGCCTGCAAGATTGTTATGCCGCGTTGGGGATCATTCATACCCTTTGGCATCACATTCCGCGTGAGTTTGACGACTATGTCGCCAACCCGAAACCGAATGGTTATCAGTCGATTCATACCGTGGTGCTGGGGCCAGAAGGCAAAACGGTCGAGATCCAGATCCGCACCGAGCAGATGCATCAGGAATCCGAACTGGGTGTCGCAGCGCACTGGAAATATAAAGAAGGTATGCAAGGCGGCAAAGATACCGCCTATGAAGAACGCATTGCCTGGCTACGGAAACTGCTGGCCTGGCAGGAAGATATGGTCGAATCCGGCTCGCTGGTCGATGAACTGCGCACGCAGGTATTCGAAGAGCGCGTGTATGTCTTTACGCCGAAAGGTGATGTCGTCGACTTACCCGCCGGTGCCACGCCACTGGATTTTGCCTATCAGGTACACAGCATGATTGGTCATCGTTGTATCGGTGCCAAAATTGATGGCCGCATTGTGCCATTTACCTATCAGCTGCAAACCGGCGATCAGATCGAAGTTATTACCCAGAAAGAGCCAAACCCCAGCCGCGACTGGATGAATCCGAATCTGGCCTTTTTACGTACCAGCCGTGCGCGCGCGAAAGTCGCGTCATGGTTCCGTAAATTGGATCGCGATAAGAACATTCTGGCCGGTAAAGAGCTGCTGGATAAGGAAGTCGATCGCCACGGTTTCCACCTTTCTCGCGATGAATTGGCGGCGGCCGTTAAAGAGTTCTATACCCGTCTTAGCCTGATGGAGTTTGACGATCTGCTGGCCGGGTTAGGTTCTGGTGAAGTGCGCATTAATCAGTTGATGAACTTCCTGGAGCAGAAACTGAATAAACCGACGGCGGAAGAAGAAGATCGCCGTTTGCGGGAACAGTTAGAAAATAAAACCCAGCACCGGATGAAAAATGTGAAACCGGGTAAGGGGCATATTGTTGTGCAAGGCGTGGGTAATCTGATGACACACGTTGCGCGTTGCTGCCAACCGATCCCGGGCGATAGCATCACTGGTTTTATCACCCAAGGGCGTGGTATTTCCATTCACCGTGAAGATTGTGAACAGTATAAAGAGCTGAGTCGTCGAAACCCCGAGCGGATCATCGATGCGGTCTGGGGTGAGAATTATTCCGGCGGTTATGCCTTGACGGTGCGGATCACGGCTAACGATCGTTCCGGCCTGTTGCGGGATATTACGACTATCATCGCTAATGAAAAAATTAATGTCTTAGGCATGCGCAGCCGTTCCAACGTCAAACAGCAAACGGCTGATATCGATATTGATATGGAAATTTACAATATTGAAACGCTGAACCGCATGCTGGCGAAGATCAACCAGATGAACGATGTCGTCAACGCCAAACGTCTGTAATTAAGTTGTTATCCTCACCGCTGCAGTTTCTCTGCGGCGGTTTTTTCTGTCAGCAGGAACTCCTCATGTCGCACACATACTCGATGCAAGATCTACTGGCGTTAATGCAGCAATTACGCGATCCGGAAAATGGCTGCCCGTGGGATAAAAAACAAACCTTGCAGAGTCTGACCGCTTATACCATCGAAGAAGCCTATGAGGTCGTCGATAGCATTGAACAAAACGACCTGTCCGGGCTTAAATCTGAGCTGGGTGATCTGCTGTTTCAGGTGGTGTTTTACGCACAACTGGCGCAGGAACAGGGTCTGTTCAATTTTCAGGATGTGGTGAGTACCATCAGCGAAAAACTGGTACGTCGCCATCCACATGTATTTGCAGGTAAAGAGTTTGCCGATAGCGCGGCGGTGAGTGCGAATTGGGAAGCGGAAAAAGCCAAAGAGCGACAGGAAAAAGATGCACAAGCCACCAGTGTGCTGGATGATATTCCACACAATCTGCCGGCATTAATGCGTGCCAATAAGATCCAGAAACGCTGTGCGACGGTTGGTTTTGACTGGCATGAGCTGCCGCCAGTAATTGAAAAAATCCATGAAGAGTTAGATGAGGTCATGGCCGAGATCAACCGAGCTGACTATGATAAAGCGGCGCTTGGCGAAGAGCTGGGTGATTTGCTGTTTGCCAATGTCAACTTGGTTCGTCACCTTGGTTTTGAGCCAGAAAAGATCCTGCGGGCTGGAAATCATAAATTTGAACGGCGTTTTCGTGCGGTGGAACACATTATTCAATCACAGGGCCGTTCAGTAAAAGAGTGTTCTTTGGATGAATTAGAGGCCGTTTGGCAACAAGTTAAACAATTGAAGTGAAGTTGACGCAACGCAAGACTCCTCTCAATGCAAATGAGTATCCTGTTGCCGTTGTTAGGAGCGGGGGCTTGCGGTATAATTTCATCCCGTCTGTTTCTCCCGCACGCATCTGCGTGATTCCTAAACTTCTTCAGGTTCAGCATGACGACTAAATATATTTTCGTGACAGGCGGGGTGGTTTCATCCTTAGGTAAAGGTATCGCAGCAGCCTCATTGGCAGCGGTCCTCGAAGCGCGTGGTTTAAAAGTAACCATGCTGAAACTCGATCCGTACATCAACGTTGATCCGGGCACCATGAGCCCAATTCAGCATGGTGAAGTATTCGTCACGGAAGATGGCGCTGAAACCGATCTGGACTTAGGTCACTACGAACGTTTCATCCGTACCAAGATGTCCCGTCGCAACAACTTTACCACCGGTCGTGTGTATTCCGACGTGCTGCGTAAAGAGCGTCGCGGTGACTATCTGGGCGCAACTATTCAGGTTATTCCGCATATCACCAATGCGATCAAAGAGCGTGTGATTGCTGGCGCTGCCGGTCATGACGTGGCTATCGTTGAAATCGGCGGTACAGTCGGTGACATCGAATCATTACCGTTCCTGGAAGCTATTCGTCAGTTAGCGGTGGATATCGGCCGTAATAACGCGCTGTTTATGCACCTGACCTTGGTGCCATATCTGGCCGCCGCTGGTGAAGTGAAAACCAAACCAACTCAGCACTCGGTGAAAGAATTACTGTCGATCGGTATTCAGCCAGACATTCTGATCTGTCGTTCTGACCGAGCGATCCCGGCGAATGAACGTGCGAAAATCGCGCTGTTCTGTAACGTACCAGAGCGTGCGGTTGTTTCGCTGAAAGACGTTGATTCTATTTATAAAATCCCAGCATTGCTGAAATCTCAAGGCTTGGATCAACTGGTGGTTGATCGTTTCGGCCTGCAATGTGGCGAAGCAAACTTGTCCGAATGGGAACAGGTTATTTACCAAGAAGCTAATCCGACCGGTGAAGTCACCATCGGTATGGTAGGTAAATATGTTTCTCTGCCAGATGCTTACAAATCTGTTAACGAAGCACTGAAACATGCGGGTCTGAAAAACCGCTTGAGTATCAACATCCGCTACATTGACTCGCAGGATCTGGAAACCAAAGGTCTGGAAGTATTAGAGGATCTGGATGCGATCCTGGTACCGGGTGGTTTCGGTGAGCGTGGCGTAGAAGGGAAAATTCTGGCGGCACAATATGCACGTGAGAACAAAATCCCTTATTTAGGTATCTGTCTGGGTATGCAGGTTGCGCTGATTGAATTTGCGCGCCATGTTGCCGGTATGGACGGTGCACATTCCTCCGAATTTAAACGTGACACACCGTATCCTGTCGTTGGTCTGATCACTGAATGGATCGATGAAGAGGGTAAAGTAGAAGTGCGTTCTGAAGGTTCTGATCTGGGTGGCACTATGCGCTTGGGTTCACAACTGTGTCATTTGGTGGAAGGTTCTAAAGTTCGTGCACTGTACGGCAGCGACACCATTCAGGAACGTCACCGTCATCGTTATGAAGTGAATAATACCCTGTTGCCGAAAATTGAAGCGGCAGGTTTGAAAGTGACCGGTTTGTCGGCAGACAAAAAACTGGTGGAAATTGTAGAGAATCCAGATCACCCGTGGTTCGTAGCAGTACAGTTCCATCCGGAATTTACCTCTACCCCTCGTGACGGACATCCGCTGTTTGAAGGCTTCATTAAAGCCGCGGGTGAATACATGAAACGACACTTAAATTAATCGACAATAACCGTGGTTGTGGCATATTGCGGCAACTACATTTTATAACTTTGTTTGTTGTTTATTTCTTAAAACGAGGATTGATAATATGTCTAAAATCGTCAAAGTGATTGCTCGCGAAATCATCGACTCACGCGGTAACCCTACTGTTGAAGCTGAAGTTCACCTGGAAGGTGGTTTCGTTGGTATGGCTGCTGCTCCGTCTGGTGCATCTACCGGCTCTCGCGAAGCACTGGAACTGCGTGACGGTGACAAAGCTCGTTTCCTGGGTAAAGGTGTTCTGAAAGCAATTGCTGCTGTAAACGGCCCAATCGCTACTGCACTGCTGGGTAAAGACGCTGCTGATCAAGCTGCTGTTGACCAGATCATGATCGACCTGGACGGTACTGAAAACAAATCTAACTTCGGTGCTAACGCCATCCTGGCTGTGTCTCTGGCGAACGCTAAAGCAGCTGCTGCTTCTAAAGGCATGCCACTGTACGCTTGGATCGCTGAACTGAACGGCACTCCAGGTGTTTACTCTATGCCTCTGCCAATGATGAACATCATCAACGGTGGTGAGCACGCAGACAACAACGTAGACATCCAAGAATTCATGATCCAGCCAGTTGGCGCGAAGACCCTGAAAGAAGCAGTTCGCATGGGTGCTGAAGTGTTCCACAACCTGGCTAAAGTTCTGAAATCTAAAGGTTACAACACTGCAGTTGGTGACGAAGGTGGTTTCGCTCCTAACCTGAAATCTAACGCTGAAGCTCTGGAAGTTATCGCTGAAGCAGTTGCGGCTGCTGGCTACGTGCTGGGTAAAGACGTAACTCTGGCGATGGACTGCGCAGCATCTGAATTCTACGATGCTGAGAAGAAAGAATATAACCTGAAAGGCGAAGGTCGTATCTTCACTTCTAACGCTTTCTCTGACTTCCTGGAAGACCTGACCACCAAATTCCCAATCGTTTCTATCGAAGACGGTCTGGACGAATCTGACTGGGAAGGTTTCGCTTACCAGACTCAGAAACTGGGTAAAAAAATCCAGATCGTTGGTGACGACCTGTTCGTAACTAACACCAAGATCCTGAAACGTGGTATCGACAACGGTATCGCTAACTCAATCCTGATCAAATTCAACCAGATCGGTTCTCTGACCGAAACTCTGGCTGCGATCAAAATGGCTAAAGACGCTGGTTACACTGCAGTTATCTCTCACCGTTCAGGTGAAACTGAAGATGCTACCATCGCTGACCTGGCTGTTGGTACCGCTGCTGGCCAGATCAAAACTGGTTCTATGAGCCGTTCTGACCGTGTTGCTAAATACAACCAACTGATTCGTATCGAAGAAGCTCTGGGCGCTAAAGCACCGTTCAACGGTCTGAAAGAAGTGAAAGGTCAGGCTTAATTCCTGTTTTCGCTAAAAAAATGATGAAGCCCCGCCAATTGGCGGGGCTTTCTTTTATGGTGGAATGTGGGAAACTATGTCTCCAGGAGGAGACGACATGCGCCTGTTTACCCTTATCCTGATGGTTGTCTTGGCGTTGGTTCAGCGCCAGCTCTGGTTCGGGAAAAACGGACTCGTTGAATATCGACAAGTCTCAGAAAATTTATTACGCCAGCAGGCTGATAATCAGAAGCTGCAAGAGCGTAATATGTTACTTAAAGAAGAAATTGAAGATCTTAAAAGTGGTCTGGAAGCTATTGAAGAATTAGCTCGAAATGATCTGGGTTTTATTAAACCCGGAGAAACTTTTTACCGAGTGCTGCCTCGCGACAGTGCCGGGCAAAACAAGAATAGTTCACTACCGAAGAGTGATTAAGTCATGCAGACATTTACTGCCGTAGTGCCCGCTGCAGGCCGGGGAAGCCGGATGCAGGCTAATAAGCCGAAACAATATTTGCCATTAGGCGATAAAACGATCATCGAACATACGTTAACACGTTTACTTTCACACCCACAGATTGAAAAGATCGTGGTGGTGATTGCAGAAGATGATCACTATTTCCCCGCATTGACTTTGGCGACGCATCCTAAAATTGAGGTCACCATTGGTGGCCCAGAGCGGGCAATCTCGGTATTAAATGGTTTGGCGTGTGTCGAAACGGATTGGGTATTGGTGCATGATGCCGCCCGCCCTTGTATTACGCATGCCGATTTGGATCGTTTACTGGCGGTCACTGAACGTGGTGAGGATGGTGCAATTTTGGCTGTCCCAGTCAAAGACACCATGAAACGTTCTGATCCACAGCAGCATATTGAGCAAACTGTTGAACGTGGGCATCTTTGGCATGCGTTAACACCGCAGATGTTTCCAACCCAGCAACTGGCTGATGCAATCGATGCCGGTTTAGCTCAATCTGTGGTGTTGACTGACGATGCCTCCGCTATGGAATTGGCTGGATTCAAACCATTACTGGTGACAGGGCGTGCTGATAACATCAAGGTCACTCAACCAGAAGATCTGGCGTTAGCCACATTCATTCTGCAGCAACAGGAGTTGGCATGATCCGGATCGGTCACGGTTTTGATGTGCATCGTTTTGGCGGTGACGGGCCTTGTATTCTTGGTGGCGTAGCTGTGCCTTATGAACAAGGGCTGATTGCCCATTCGGATGGTGATGTGGTGTTACATGCCGTTGCTGATGCGTTATTGGGGGCGATTGCCGCTGGTGATATTGGTCGTCATTTCCCGGATACTGATCCTAAGTTTAAAGGCGTTGATAGCCGAATTCTGTTGCGTGATGTTTTTGCTCGCGTCAAAACAAACGGCTTCCGGCTCGGTAATCTCGACGTCACCATCATTGCCCAGGCCCCGAAAATGGCCCCGCATATCCCTGCCATGTGTCTCAATCTGGCTGCTGATCTGGAAAGTCAGCTTTCACAGATCAATGTTAAGGCAACCACTACCGAGAAATTAGGTTTTACGGGCCGCAAAGAAGGTATTGCCGTCGAAGCGGTCGTCTTACTGGTTGCTGCCGATGAATAATGCCTTTGATCTCAACTGGCCATACCGTTTTGGTCAGCCAACCCAGTCTGCACTGTTAAAAGCTGAACCAGCAGATTTCCAGGTGTTTGAAGATCTCGGTTTTATACCGAGCGGGTACGGTGAACATTTGTTTGTCCGCATTCGCAAAACCGGTGAAAACACCGCTTGGGTGGCTAAATTACTGTCGGAATATACCGGGTTGCCACTGTCATCCGTCAGCTGGGCCGGGCTTAAAGATCGACACGCAATTACTGAGCAATGGTTTGGGTTACATCTGCCGGGCAAACCAGATCCTGACCTACGCGGGTTTGCGTCTGAAAATATTCAGGTTTTGCAGATCATTCGGCACGATAAAAAGCTGAGACCGGGCGTATTGCGTGGTAACTTATTCCGCATATGTCTGCGCGACATTCAGCAAAGTCGAGATTTAGATTTACGTTTGCAGCAGATCTCACAATTAGGTGTGCCGAATTATTTTGGCCCACAGCGGTTCGGCCATGATGGTAATAATTTACTGATTGCAGCCGATATGTTTAATGGCCGTCGTATTAATGATCGGCAAAAACGAGCGATCTATTTATCGGCTGCACGGAGTTATATTTTTAACCGAGTCGTTGCTGCCCGGATCCGTGATAACTGTTTGCAAGAGCCGATGCTGGGCGACTGCCTGATGTTTAATCATTCCGACAGTTGTTTGGTCGTTGATAAAAGTGTGCGTAATAACCAACTTGCCCAGCGTATCGAGTTTGGCGAATTGGTCACTACGGCTCCTTTATGGGGGCGAGGTATTAGCCAAGCAGAAGGTGATGCCTTGGTGTGGGAGTCTGCAGTTTTAGCTGAACATGCCGACTGGTTGCAGGCATTAGAAAAGGCCGGCATGCAACAAGAACGTCGCCGCGCTGTATTACGTACTAATGATTTACGCTGGCGCTGGTTAGATAATGCCTTAGAGCTTCATTTTTCATTATCTTCCGGTAGTTATGCTACCAGTTTGATCCGTGAACTGGTCAATATAAGAGAAAATACGCGCGATGAAAATTCTGGTCAGTAACGATGATGGTGTGAATGCACAAGGCTTGCATTGTCTGAGTGAAGTATTACGTTCGCTGGGTGATGTGGTTGTCGTCGCGCCTGATCGTAACCGTAGTGGTGCCAGTAACTCATTGACACTGGAAAATCCGATCCGGGTTGAAATACTCGAAGAGGGAAAACGTTATTCTGTGAAAGGTACACCAACCGATTGTGTACATTTTGCTGTGAATAAATTGTTGGATCCTTGGCCGGATATTGTTGTATCAGGGATTAACCACGGCGCCAATTTAGGTGATGATGTTATTTATTCCGGCACTGTCGCTGCGGCGACAGAAGGCCGACATATGGGCTTACCTGCGGTTGCGGTATCATTGGTCGGGGAAACTCATTTTGCATCTGCAGCCCATTATGCATGCCTGCTGGTTTCTCGGTTACGGACACATCCACTGCCGTCAGATCAGATCCTGAATGTAAACGTACCCGATCTGCCGTTAGAGCAAATTAAAGGTATCAAAGTCACCCGATTAGGTAATCGCCATCGTGGTGAAAAAATGCTGGTGATGCAAGATCCTCGTGGTAAACCTGTTTATTGGATTGGTCCGCCAGGTGAAAAGCAAGATGCGGGTGAAGGCACCGATTTCCATGCTATTGAACATGGATTTGTGTCTATTACGCCATTACAAGTTGATATGACGGCGTATGCCAGTGTCGCTGAACTGGCATCATGGATTGGGGAGTTTAAATAGCGTGCGTGGCACGGTGGCTTATCTTTTAATCAAACAGTTGCAGGAACTTGGCATCCGGGATGAGCGAGTTCTTTCTGCTATGGCGAATGTGCCGCGCAACTACTTTGTCGATGAAGCCATCTCGCATCAGGCATGGGACAACACCGCCTTACCCATTGGTTTTGGTCAGACAATTTCGCAACCTTATATTGTTGCCAGAATGACGGAACAGTTGATCGAACATAATCCACAAAGTGTATTAGAAGTGGGTACCGGTTCTGGTTATCAAACAGCGGTGTTATCACAACTCATTCCGCATGTTTACAGTGTTGAACGTATTAAAGCATTGCAATACCAGGCTCGTCGTCGGTTGCAGCGCCTTGATTTACACAATGTCTCTATGCGGCATGGTGATGGCTGGGCTGGCTGGACAAGTAAAGCCCCCTTTGATGCAATTATTGTCACAGCTGCCGCGGAAAAAGTACCGGAAGCGTTATTGGCACAACTGGCTGATGGGGGACGGATGGTGATCCCCGTCGGTGAGTATAAGCAAGAACTGTTGCTGATAGAAAAATATGGTAATAAAACCAGAACGGAAGTGCTTGAAGCGGTTCGCTTTGTGCCTTTGGTTCATGGTGAATTAATGTGACGTTTAATTCAGCTTGGGCATTCATGCGTAACTATAAAACACAACCCGTTGTTGTCTGCATTCTGATATTACTGTTTTCTGCGGTGTTAACCGCCTGTTCATTAAATACCACACCAGCACCGGTACGAGATGCTGGTAGTAAGCGTAATGTTAAGCCTTCATACCGCACTGCATCACCAATTCTTAGGAATGATTCAACTCGTGTATTGCCTGTCGGGTCAGCCACAGAGCGTCCTAAATTAGCTCCCGGTACACCCTACACAGTGAAGCCGGGCGATACCTTATATGCCATTGCCTGGATGTATGGTGCCGACGTTCGCGTATTGGCAGAACAGAATGGCTTAGATGCGATACATCATGTGCGAACAGGGCTGGTGATCCATTATTCACTACCTAATGGCTTATCATCACCGTCTAATACTGTCGAAGCACATAGCTTGCCTGATCATAAAGTTAAAGTCGGCGACAGCTTGTCGATTCTGGCAGAAAAAAACGGCTTTCGTTTAGCTGAGTTAGGTGCGTTTAACCATATCAAAGCGCCTTACGTGATCCATCCAGGACAAACAATTCGTTTCCCTGCGCAAACATCTATTGGCATCAATTCCGATGCAACAAACAGTCCAGTTTTTGGTTCAAAAGACTCCTTTAATACGGAGCGTGCTGTAGATCAGAAATCTGAAAAAAGCAATTCGAAATCGGTTTTTGACAAAAATCAAACAGATTACTCTGATTCTGCGAAACAAGTTAATAACAAGTTGTTAACTTGGCGTTGGCCAGCTAAAGGAGCCGTTGTTGGTGGCTTTAGTGCTGGTGAACAGAGTAATAAAGGGATTGATATATCAGGTAAGCGTGGTCAGCCGGTGGTCGCTGCAGCAGGTGGGCGAGTTGTCTATGCGGGGAATGCTCTTCGTGGATATGGAAATCTGATCATTATCAAACATAACGAAGATTATCTTTCAGCGTATGCTCACAATGATGCGTTGCGAGTGACAGAGCAGCAAGTGGTTAAAGCTGGGCAAAAGATCGCCGATATGGGTAGTAGCGAATCATCAGACGTTAGACTGCATTTTGAGATTCGTTACCGTGGGCAATCTGTAAATCCGTTGAGATATTTGCCGAAACGATAGCTCCACATTCCATGTCTCATCAGACACTTTGTGGAGCTCAAGGAGGGGGCCATGAGTGTAACTGAACGTGCTGATAGCGACTTAGATCTGTTGGATTTACAAGATCCGGTTGACGACGTAGAAGACATTACTGATGTTGATGTTGACATGGCAGAAATTGAGCCTGTTGATGAATTATTACTATCTCCCACCATAACCAAAGTCATGGATGCGACTCAGCTTTATCTGGGTGAAATTGGTTTTTCACCGTTGCTGACCGCAGAAGAAGAAGTCTATTTTGCTCGTCGTGCTTTACGCGGTGATGAAGCTGCCCGTAACCGCATGATTGAATCTAATTTACGCCTCGTGGTTAAAATTGCCCGCCGTTACAATAATCGTGGTCTTGCATTATTAGACTTGGTGGAAGAAGGCAATTTAGGTCTTATTCGTGCCGTTGAAAAATTTGATCCGGAACGTGGTTTTCGTTTTTCAACCTATGCGACATGGTGGATCCGTCAAACTGTTGAACGTGCCATCATGAATCAAACACGCACCATTCGCTTACCGATCCATGTGGTGAAAGAGCTGAATGTATATCTGCGTACGGCGCGTGAACTAGCCCAACGTCTGGATCATGAACCTACTGCTGAAGATATTGCATTTTTGCTGGATAAGCCGGTAGAAGAAGTTTCTCGGATGCTGAAACTGAACGAGAAAATTTGCTCTGTCGACACACCAATTGCCGGTGATGGTGATAAATCACTGATCGATATTCTGACCGATGATCGCATTAATTGCCCTGAAGATCAGACGCAGGATGATGATATGCAGCACAGCATTGTGGTGTGGCTGGAGCAGTTAAATCCGAAACAACGTGAAGTGTTAGCGCGGCGTTTTGGTTTAATGGGTTATGAACCTGCTACCTTGGAAGAAGTTGGTGAAGAAATTGGTTTAACTCGGGAACGGGTTCGTCAGATCCAAGTGGAAGGCTTACGCCGTATGAAAGAGATGCTGACGCAACAAGGTTTATCTGTCGAAACTTTGTTCCAGTTTGATTAAATGGTTTTGTTGCAGAATAAAAATCGCCGGCATTAAGTCCGGCGATTTTGTTTTCAGATCGTCAACAGACAATAATTATTTCAGTGGATTTTTGCTGCTAACACTTTGAGTTTATACAACCAATCCAGCGCATCCCGCGGTGAGAGCTGGTCTGGATCCAGCATATCTAACGCGTTATACAACTCATTTTCTTCGATGGACGGCAACGGCTGTACGGTTGTAGGCGCATCACTATTTCTCGTTTCCGGCGCGCTATGATCACGGCTTTCCAACTCATGTAATTTTGCCCTGGCTTGATTGATCACCGAACGAGGTACACCCGCCAGTGCAGCAACCTGTATGCCATAAGAGCGGTTCGCCGCGCCATCTTGCACCGTGTGCATAAACGCCACTGTATCGCCATGTTCAATTGCATCAAAATGAACGTTAGTAATATTGCTTTGTTGCTCGGGTAACTGCGTTAACTCGAAGTAGTGAGTTGCAAACAAGGTATAGGCATTAATTTTTTTCGCTAACTGCTCGGCACAAGCCCAAGCGAGCGACAGGCCATCATAGGTGCTGGTACCACGGCCAATTTCATCCATTAAGACCAAACTTTGATGTGTGGCGTTGTGCAGAATATTTGCTGTTTCTGTCATTTCCACCATAAATGTCGAACGACCGGATGCTAAATCGTCGGATGCGCCAATGCGGGTAAAAATACGATCAATCGGGCCGATCTGTGCCGAAGCGGCTGGAACGTAAGAACCAATATAGGCCAATAACACAATCAGTGCAGTTTGACGCATATAAGTCGATTTACCGCCCATATTGGGGCCGGTAATGATCAACATTTGGCGCTGATCATGCAGTTGCAGATCATTAGCAATAAACGGAACTTGCAGGCTTTGCTCTACCACGGGGTGTCGGCCACCTTTGATGATGACTTTTGCCTCATCAATCAGCTCTGGGCGGTGATAATCTAAGGTTTGCGCTCGTTCAGCCAGATTATTCAATACGTCTAATTCGGCAATCCCTGCTGCACTGATTTGTAACTTCGCCAAATGCGGCAGCAGTTGATCCAGAATATCTTCATAGAGTTGTTTTTCTAACGCAAGAGCACGGCTTTGCGCGGTCAGTACCTTTTCTTCGTATTCTTTCAGTTCTGGGATCAGGTAGCGTTCATTATTTTTCAGTGTTTGGCGGCGGATATAATCGGTCGGCACCAGATGCGCATTGGCTTTGGTGACATCAATATAAAAACCATGCACTTTGTTATAGCTGACTTTGAGTGTGTTGATGCCGGTGCGTTGGCGCTCGCGCAATTCAAGTTGTTCGAGATAACGGGTAGCGCCATTTTCCAGATCGCGCAGCTCATCCAACTCGGCACTATAACCGCTGGCAATGACCCCGCCATCACGGATCACGACCGGCGGATTTTCAATTACCGCGCGTTCCAGCAGATCCTGCAATTCTGGGAAGGTCTGGATGGTTTGCGCGAGTTCCTGCAGTGTTTGACTGTCTTTCAGGATGGTCTGTAATTCCGGTAATTGCTGGAAGGCATTGCGTAAGCGGCTCAAATCACGAGGTCGTGCAGAGCGTAGTGCCAGACGAGCTAATATACGCTCAACATCACCGATCTGTTTTAATACCGGAGTCAGCGCCGGCATCATCTGTTGATCCAGTAATTCAGTGATCACGTCCTGACGTTGTTGTAACTGTGCTTTATTGCGTACTGGTTGATGTAACCAGCGTTTTAACAATCGGCTGCCCATTGGGGTGGCGGTAGCATCCAACACTTCAGCCAATGTGTTATCCAAACCGCCGGATAAATTACTGGTCAGTTCAAGATTACGGCGGGTCGCTGCATCCATCACCACCATCTGTTCGCTCTTTTCCAAGCGAAGGCCTTGAATATGGGGTAGGGCAGTACGCTGGGTATCACGCACATATTGCATTAAGGCGCCCGCGGCTTGCAGTGCAATTTTTTGTTCTTCTACACCAAATCCACGCAGATCTTGTGTGCCAAATTGCTGACACAACAGATGGTAAGCAGTGCTGAATTCAAATTCCCATGCTGGGCGACGGCGCATGCCTCGGCGCTGTCCTAGTTGACTAAGCTCTGGGAAGGTTTCGGAATACAGTAATTCTGCAGGGTTCAGACGTTGTAATTCCGCAGCCAGAGTTTCTTGTTTGGTGAACTGATTGACAATAAATCGGCCGGAAGCAACGTCCATCGCGGCTAAACCATAATACGGGGCGACAAAATCGACCGCGACAATCAGGTTATCCTGCCGTTCATTCAATAACGCTTCATCAGTCAGCGTGCCCGGTGTGATAATGCGGACGACTTTGCGCTCAACCGGCCCTTTGCTGGTGGCGGGATCGCCGATCTGCTCACAAATCGCTGCTGATTCACCCAACTGCACTAATCGGCACAAATAACCTTCAATGGCATGGTATGGCACACCCGCCATTGGGATGGGTTGCCCGGCCGACTGCCCGCGCTTGGTCAGTGAGATATCCAATAACTCTGATGCCTTACGTGCATCGTCAAAGAATAACTCATAGAAATCCCCCATCCGATAAAACAGCAACACATCAGGATGCTGTGCTTTCAGGCCCAAATATTGTTGCATCATCGGGGTATGGGTGGTCAGTGATTGCGGCGTGGAAGAAGCTGGTAGCATAATGGATTCAGGTTCAGTTGAGAGAGTCAGCATGCAGAAGGATATTATTGAATTAGCTCAGCGGCTTGGACAAGTGCTGCAAGCCAAAAATTGGCTGGCGGCAACGGCAGAATCCTGTACCGGTGGTGGGGTAGCATACGCGATCACGGCTATTTCTGGAAGTTCGGCCTGGTTTGACCGCAGCTTTGTAACCTATACCAATGAAGCAAAACAACAAATGCTCGGGGTCACTGCCAGCACGCTGGAAACATGTGGGGCGGTCAGTGAAGCGGTGGTGCGCGAAATGACAGCTGGCACGCTGGCACATTCTCAGGCCAATATTGCGGTAGCGATCAGTGGTATCGCCGGGCCAACGGGCGGTTCGGAAGAAAAACCCGTTGGCACCGTCTGGATTGCCTGGCAGACCTGCGAAGGGGAAGCTCGTGCAGAGCGTTATCTCTTTTCCGGCGATCGTGAACAAATCCGATTACAGGCAATTCGTGAGGCATTATCCGGTTTGTTATCATTCAGTGAATAAAATACTTGATACTGTATGGATAGACAGTATGATGCTGTCTATCAGCTAAGAAGTTCGCTCTGTGGAGAAGAATATGGATCCGAATAAACAAAAAGCACTGGCCGCGGCACTGGGTCAAATTGAAAAACAATTTGGCAAAGGTTCTATCATGCGACTGGGCGATAACCGCGCATTAGATGTTGATACTGTCTCCACAGGCTCGCTGTCACTGGATATCGCGTTAGGTATCGGTGGTTTGCCGATGGGTCGAATTGTTGAAATCTTTGGACCAGAATCCTCTGGTAAAACAACACTGACATTGGAAGTGATCGCGCAAGCACAAAAGGCCGGTAAAACCTGTGCCTTTATTGATGCCGAACATGCGTTGGATCCAATTTATGCCGGCAAACTCGGTGTGAACGTTGATGATTTATTGGTATCGCAACCGGACACTGGTGAACAGGCTTTAGAGATTTGCGACATGCTGGTTCGTTCCGGTGCTGTCGATGTCATCATCGTTGACTCTGTCGCCGCATTAACGCCAAAAGCAGAAATTGAAGGCGAAATGGGTGATACCCATGTGGGTTTACAAGCACGTTTGATGTCACAGGCGTTGCGTAAACTGACCGGCAACCTGAAAAATGCCAACTGCTTGTGTATCTTCATCAACCAAATTCGTATGAAGATTGGTGTGATGTTTGGCAACCCAGAGACCACCACAGGTGGTAATGCACTGAAATTCTACGCGTCTGTTCGTCTGGATATTCGTCGTACCGGTGCGATTAAAGACGGTGATGAAATCATCGGTAACGAAACGCGCGTTAAAGTAGTGAAGAACAAAGTGGCGGCGCCATTTAAACAGGCTGACTTCCAGATCCTGTATGGTGAAGGTTTCTCAAAAGAGAGCGAGCTGGTTGATTTGGGTGTGAAGTGCAAACTGATCGATAAATCAGGCGCCTGGTATGCGTATAAAGGGGAAAAGATTGGTCAGGGTAAAGCCAACGCCATGAAATACCTGAAAGAGAACCTTGCTGCTGCCGAAGAAATTGAAAAAACACTGCGTGATTTATTGCTCAATCCTAATAAAGAGCCAGATACTGCGGTAATTCCTGTGATTGATGAATTTACGCCGTCAGAAGATGAGCTGGATAGTTTGTCTCTCAGTGATGATATCTAATGTGATAAGGCTGCTTCGGCAGCCTTTCTTTTTTAGTGTGACCACATGAATTTATCTGCCAATAAGAAAAATGTCACACCGCTGGCTAAAGCGATGAAGTTGCTGGCTAGACGTGATCATAGCGTCAGAGAGTTACAACAAAAGTTAAAGCCTTATTATCCGGCTCACGAAATAGAAAATGTGATTGAACGCTGCCTGCAAGAAAACTGGCTGAATAACGCCCGTTTTGCAGAAAGTTATATTCGAAGTCGTAGCTCTGCTGGCTATGGGCCGTTGCGTATTGCACTGGAGTTGCAGCAAAAGGGTGTTGAAAAGGAAGTCATTCGGTTCGCACTCCGCGAAGCGAAGATTGATTGGCAAGCCTTGTTGCTTCGTTTATTGGAACGACGCCAGCTGTTACCGGATGATGTTACTGCTCGTTATAAACTGCAAAATGCACTGCAGCGTAAAGGTTTTTCCTTAGATTTGATTCAACGTTGCCTTCCTATAACCGAAATCTGATTCTCTCGCTTCATTATTGTCGCCAGCGTTTTACTTTACTGGCGATAACTTTTACAGTATGCCCACCATAAGTCTGTCTGCTTAATTATCAGGATTGAATTAACCAGACAGGATTTAATTGTCCATGATCATTTTTGTAGCAAGCAGGTTTTTTTCATGCAAATGACCACATCAGAGATCCGCACCGCGTTTCTCGAGTATTTCCGTTCTCAGGGACATCAGGTAGTCGATTCCAGCTCTCTGGTGCCACATAACGATCCAACGCTGCTATTCACCAATGCGGGGATGAATCAGTTCAAAGATGTGTTCCTGGGTGGGGACGTGCGTTCTTACTCTCGTGCCACAACTGCCCAGCGTTGTGTGCGTGCAGGTGGTAAACACAACGATCTGGATAACGTTGGTTATACTGCTCGTCACCATACATTTTTTGAAATGTTGGGTAACTTCAGCTTTGGTGATTATTTCAAGCATGATGCGATCCGATTTGCATGGGAGTTCCTGACTAAAGTATTGCAATTACCGCAGGAAAAACTGCTGGTCACTGTGTATGCCACGGATGATGAAGCCTACGGTATTTGGGCTAACGAAATAGGTGTGCCGGCTGATCGCATCGTGCGTATTGGTGATAACAAGGGTGCGCCATATGCTTCAGATAACTTCTGGCAGATGGGTGATACCGGTCCTTGTGGCCCATGTACCGAGATTTTCTATGATCATGGCGCTGATATCTGGGGTGGCCCACCGGGTTCACCAGAAGAAGATGGCGACCGTTTTATCGAAATCTGGAACGTCGTTTTTATGCAGTTCAACCGCCAGGCCGACGGTTCGATGGAACCTCTGCCGAAGCCATCGGTTGATACCGGTATGGGAATAGAACGTGTTTCTGCGATCATGCAAGGTGTGCATTCCAACTACGAAATCGACATCTTCAAGACGCTGATTCAAGCAGCCGCGAAGATTGTTGGTGTGACAGATCTGGAAAACAAATCACTGCGCGTGATTGCCGACCATATCCGCTCTTGCTCATTCCTGATCAGTGATGGTGTCATGCCATCGAATGAAGGTCGTGGTTATGTGCTGCGCCGTATTATCCGTCGAGCTGTCCGTCATGGCCGTCGTCTGGGCGCAAAAGATACCTTCTTCTATCAATTGGTCGCCACCTTGGTTGAATTGATGGGGGATGCTTGTCCTGATTTACGCGTTCAACAACCGGTTGTTGAACGCGTATTGAAACAAGAAGAAGAGCAATTTGTTCGCACGCTGGATCGTGGTTTATCCCTGCTGGAAGAAGAATTGGCCCGCTTGGGGGATGCTCGTGAGATCCCTGGTAGCGTGGTTTTCAAGCTGTATGACACTTACGGCTTCCCTGCTGACTTAACGGCTGACGTGGTGCGTGATCGTGGTTATACCATTGATGAAGCAGCCTTCCAGTTGGAAATGGAAAAACAGCGTGAGCGCGCGAAAGAAGCTTCTAATTTCGCGGTAGATTACAACAAACAACTGAAAATTGAACAATCCAGTGAGTTCTGTGGTTACGAACAGACTGTTGGTCAGTCGGCCATCACAGCCATTTATCTGGCTGATGAATCTGTTACTACATTAAAAACGGGTGAACAAGCGCTGATCGTTTTAGATCACACGCCATTCTACGCCGAATCAGGTGGTCAAATGGGTGATGCTGGTTTACTGCGTGCTGGCGATGCATTGTTTGCTGTGACAGATACTCAGAAAATAGGCCAGGCGATTGTTCATAAAGGTTTTGTTGAACAGGGTAGCTTTGCCGTCGGTACAACAGTAGAGGCCGTAGTGGATGCTAAACGTCGTAATGCGACTGCATTACATCACTCAGCTACTCATCTGTTACATGCCGCCTTGCGTAATACACTGGGCGAACATGTCACACAGAAAGGCTCACAAGTTGGCCCTGATCGTCTGCGTTTTGACTTCTCGCATTTTGAAGGCATTAATGCAGCTGTATTGCGTCAAATTGAACAGAGCGTGAATGCGGAAATTCGTAAAAATGCCGCTATCGTGACACAGGTGATGTCGCTGGATGATGCGAAGAACAGCGGTGCGATGGCGTTGTTTGGTGAGAAGTACGGAGATGATGTTCGTGTTGTCAAAATGAACGACTTCTCGACCGAACTGTGTGGTGGTACGCACGCTGGGCAAACCGGTGATCTCGGCTTCTTCAAAATCATCAGTGAAAGCGGTGTTGCTGCCGGTGTTCGTCGTATTGAAGCGGTAGCGGGTGAAGCGGCGTTAGCGCATATTCATCAGTTGGGCGAACAGCTGGATGAAGCAGCGGCCATCGTCAAAGCTGATGCGTTATCCGTGGTAAGCAAAATCCGCCAGATGCAAGAGCGTAGCCGTCTGTTGGAACGTGAAATCGAAACCCTGAAAGCCAAATTAGCTGCTCAAGCGGGTAACGATTTACTGTCTCAAATTGTGCAGATCAATGGCCAGCAAGTGCTGGTGGCACAACTGGATGGCGTGGATGCGAAATCGCTACGTACCACACTGGATGATTTGAAAAATCGTCTGCAATCCGCCGTTCTGTTGCTGGCCGCAGTCAATGACGACAAGGTGAGCCTGATTGCTGGTGTCACTGCCGATTTAACTGCCAAAGTAAAAGCCGGTGAACTGGTTAATCTGGTGGCACAGCAAGTGGGTGGTAAAGGTGGTGGTCGTCCTGATATGGCACAAGCCGGTGGTACTGATGTGGCGGCATTGCCTGCTGCGCTTAAATCAGCACAAGCCTGGCTGGAAGAGCGCCTGTAACTACAAACTGTAACCGTATATCGATAAGCGGCGTTCTATGAATGCCGCTTGTTGTTTTTTATACGGAAAAATTTAAACGGCTCAGGAAAATTTCAACTGACTGATTTCCTGAACTAGACTTGAAATATGGCGCTTTAAGCCGCACATTAAACAAACTGCCGGGGATATCTCCTGGTTGAATCAAAAAAGGAGCTTATGAATGCTGATTCTGACTCGCCGTGTAGGCGAAACCTTGATGATCGGTGATGAAGTCACAGTAACCGTCCTGGGTGTTAAAGGTAATCAGGTTCGGATTGGTGTGAATGCACCGAAGGACGTTTCCGTTCATCGTGAAGAGATTTATATGCGCATTCAGGCTGAAAAAGACAATGACAACGAGCCGCAGTCTTATTGAGCCTGGATTAAAGAATACTCAATAGGGGCGGCCATAAACCGCCTTTGTTGTAGTTGGTTGATGTAAAAAGAGTAAATTTGCTCACTCCCTGTACGGATGAGCACATAGCACGGAAAAATTGTTTGACTTATTTTTCGTGCACAGTAATATCTGCCCCCGCAACGGTGAGGTGGCCGAGTGGCTGAAGGCACTCCCCTGCTAAGGGAGCATGCGGTCAAAAGCTGCATCGAGGGTTCGAATCCCTCCCTCACCGCCATTGCACTGTGCATCCGTAGCTCAGCTGGATAGAGTACTCGGCTACGAACCGAGTGGTCAGAGGTTCGAATCCTCTCGGATGCACCATTTTATTTTTGTGTTGTTATAGTTTACTCATGCATCCGTAGCTCAGCTGGATAGAGTACTCGGCTACGAACCGAGTGGTCAGAGGTTCGAATCCTCTCGGATGCACCATTTTCTATACCTGTTTTACCTTACTCTTGC
>JAYSBB010000006.1:0-46490 GCA_041915645.1 Tolumonas sp. | reverse complement strand
CTGCTTATTTCTTTGGCGAGAAGAGCATACCACCTTCAGCAGCTGGCTTCCCCTCTACGCCAATCCATGACTGTCGCACTTATTATCTGAATTCGGGCCAGAATGCCAATAAAAATTTTCGATATCTATTTTATTAATAATTAAATGAATTTTAGTTATATAGACTGCAATTCAAATTTCATGTTAGCAGAGCTTAATATATTCACAATCATTATCCAGAATATCCGCTCCTATAAATTCTTATGTAATTGGATTGTTAATTATTTTTAAAAGTAATTAGTGAGAAGTTAAAATATTAATTTGATTGTTTTATAGGCTAATTGCGGTGCACATTTTCATGGCGCTTGAGTTCCCATTCGCAAGTAGATTGATGCGGGGCGATGGTTCTTATTTTAGCGTGCAGTAAGAGTCAATTGTGAGTGAGTCATAAACTTAGATTGTCGTGGCCACAATTTTACATTTTATAAGTAAACATCTGATGTTTTACTTGTTAGTCTTCACTATCGATAAATTATGAGAGCTGTAAATGTCTGAAATCAAACCTCCGCGTGTTTTGGGATTGCTGCTGGCGTTGTTGGGTGCAACAACCGTTATTGGTGGTGTTAACCTTATCCTGATGAATGACTCACCTTATTTTTTAGTTATTGGTGCAGGTATCCTTGTATCAGGCTTACTGCTTGCCCGAGGTAAAAAAATGGGTGCTTTCGCGTACGCTGGCACGTTATCGGTTATCATTTTGTGGTCATTATTTGAGGTTGGGTTGGATGTGAGTCAATTGTTGCCTCGCATTGTTGTCCCGAGTTTGATTGGTGCATATATATTCTCCAGTAAGGTGAAATCCCGACTAGCATAAAAACAGAGAACAAGTTTTGTGCTTGTTTTTGTTACTTTCGCACCAAACCAGCTGAAACATTCAATATGATTTTTGGCTGGTTTTCAGATCGGGAAACCTATAAATGCATTTCGATTTTTTCTGGATCCTTAAATCTTTACCGGCAATTATCATCGGATTGACGATACACGAGTTAGCGCATGCCTATATGGCATACAAACTGGGCGATATGACGGCAAAAAATGATGGCCGTTTGACGTTCAACCCGCTAAAGCATATTGATCCACTTGGTTTTATGTTGATCTTGATTGCTGGGTTTGGTTGGGCGAAACCAGTAAGTTTCAACCCTGATAATTTGAAGCATCGGCATCGTGATGAAATTTTGATTTCCCTTGCCGGGCCAGTTTCCAATTTTTTGCTGGCAGTCCTTTTTTTGATTACTGCGCGACTTTTCTTCTTTTTCCCATATTTCAGTGCTACTGCGTTCGGTCTTGCTACGGTTAATCTACTCATCCTGTGGGGTGTTATAAATTTCGGGTTATTTTTCTTTAATTTATTGCCTATTCCACCGCTGGATGGTTCCCATCTTTATATGACTTTTTTGAAAGACATTAGCCCTAAGCTACTAAGAAATGTGTATATGTTTGGAACCTACGGCTTGTTACTGATAATACTCATTCAGAACAACACCAAGATCGAAATATTACCGCTGGCATCTTTAATTAAAGGAGCCACTAACTTCGGCATTGCTCTGCTGCAATTTCGATAAGTCTCAAATTAAGAAACATGTTTTCATTTACAAACTGGTAGAAAATCTGCAGATTGCCTGCTGAATCAGCCCATCTGTGGTTCTGACGGGTTAACTTAAGTATGTGTAGGAGATGTTTATGAGTGATACAACACAAGATGAATCGTTCTGGGAACGTGCGGATGAAATTATCAATCTGGCGAATAAACAAGCAGAAGATGCAGAAAGTGATGATGTAAGCTCTTCTTTGCTGTACGCAACAGCTCGTTTTAATGCATTTCTTGTTGCTTCTTCTGCTGAAAAAGCCGATGACATAAAAGCTGGAAAAGATGCCGCGGTGGAATATTTTACAGAACAATATCGTCAGTTGCTCATCGATAACATTGATGAATACATAGAAAATTTCGACGAATACAATGCATAATTATTTACAATAAATTGATTCATATGAATACTAAAATCCGGATTATTTAAATGCTCCGGATTTTTATTTTTTAAGATCACCGCGCATGTTTTCACGTAATAAGAACGGTAAAACACAATTGAGTAAGAACAGTATGAAAATACTAACACAAGTCAAATATTGGTTATTAAATCAGCTCTCTGAGATCTTGGAATTTCAGCAACGTATTTGGGTTGTCAGTATTTGTAATAGTTCTGCCACAGATACATTCATTGTCAATGAAGACAGTTTTCATGAACCGATGCAATGGATGATGCGAAAAGGCTACACCGAGGATATGTTACAAAAAATAAATCAGCTAAAGCGTTCACAAGCGGTGCAATTGGAACTTAATGGTATCAGCCATCAAATTCTGCGTGTTAAATAATATTCATTAGATCACACCACCAGCAATCAGCTTTTTCATATACCGTGTTGGGTAATGAGTCTGTAAAACGGAATGCTGCACGGCAGTAAAAATAGCATCGGGATCATGTTGCTGAGGGTTGCATAACAATCCAACGACTGTACCACTATGCGCGACAACCATGCCGGGTAAGTCGAATTTTTCAATCAAAGTTTGGAACTGCTCAAAACCCGGTTTTGCCAAAATATGCTGACTGGCAATCGCGCTTTGCGTGCACGCCTGACCTAATAAAGAGACACTTCTCGTCTGCATTGCTTGTTCAAACATATGCATGGCATCGGCTAACCGTGTCTCATTCTGTTTGAGCCATTGTTGACGCGGCATCTGATGATAATCAGCGGTATTCAGTTGCGTTGCGCTTTCGAAAATCAAAATATTCAGATCCGGCACCCACCCAAACTGTCGGTGGATCTCACCTCGCTTGTGATCGAACAAGCTAAGTTGATGCAAGAAGGTGCTGTCACTTGGTTCCAGCGAAGTGCAGATCTGCGCCAGCGCCTGACTATTTAATTCCTGCTGAAAATGACGCGCGGTGGCGATCGCAGTCGCTGCAATGTCAGCTGTGCTGCTGGCCATGCCTTTGGCTACTGGAATGGTTGAGTGAAAACGAATAGATAATTTCTGATGCCAAGTTTCGTCGATCTGTAGATGTTTGAGTGCTGCTTTCACTGCTTGGCGCATTAATGGTCGTTCATCAAATTGATGAGCCGTGCCTTGTTTCACTTCAACGGTGCTATACCAATCGATAGGGCAGGAGATGAGTTTTTCAGAACCGTTGATCAGGCCCTGAATCAGCTCTCCGCACGATGCGGGGCAGCGTGCTTCAGCCATGTGGCAGCACCTGTTTTAAGGCAGCAATAAGCGCTTGGTTGTCAGTATGGCTTTTGATGGCGATCCGATAATAATGCGTGTTTAACCCGGGATAATTGGCGCAATGACGGATCAATATACGATGAGCCAGTAAGGCATCTTGCAGATTCAGGGTCTCATCAAGGCAGCGGATGAAAATATAATTGGCTGCTGGTTGCCAGATTTTTAAAGCCGCAAAGCTTGACAGCGATTCAAAAAGATAGCGCTGTTCTTCATTCAGCCATTGGTAGGTTTGCTGAATATAACTATGATCATCCAGCACGGTTTCACCGGCTAAAGCAGCGAATGCGTTGATGGTCCAAGGTTCCTGCAAATTGCGCATGCTGCTGATAGCTTGTTCGTCGGCACTGATGAGATAGCCAAGCCGCAAGCCAGGAATCGCAAAAAATTTGGTTAATGATCGCAGCAAACAGAGCTTGGGGTTTTCGGCTAATAACGCAGTTAAACCTTGCTGCTTGGGTAGAAAATCAATGAACGACTCATCGACGATCAAAGCGATATCATGCTGTTGACAGTGCGCGACAATCGCTAATAACGCATGATCGGGATATTGTCCGGTTGGGTTATTCGGCGTGCAGAGAAACAGACAATCAATATCCGCAGTGAGCGCAGAAAGAATGTGTGCGGTGGGCTGAAAGTCGTCTTCTTCCAACAGCGGGTAATGAATAATTTCACAGCCTTCACGCTGCAGAGCTCGACGATATTCGGCAAATCCCGGCACGGGGAGCAGCGCTTTCTTCGGTTTTAAATAACGAACAATCGAAAAAATCAGTTCAGTCGCGCCATTTCCGGCCAGGATCCATTCCGGCGGGCAATCGGTATGACGTGATAACGCTGCATGCAGCGCCTGATAATCGATATCTGGGTAGCGTTCGGCCAGATGCAGGTGCGTCATGATGGCGTTTTTCAAGGAGTCGGGCATACCTAACGGATTGATGTTGGCGCTGAAATCCAGCATTAAGTCAGGGTTGATCCCACATTTTTCTGCCATTTGCAGCACGTTGCCGCCATGCTGACCGCTTTTCGCCATGATTTGTTCCTACCAGACCGCGCAAGCGCTTATGCTAACTCAAATCTCTCAGTAAATTCATCTCACTGCATGATAGTGGGTGGAAAAGTGCTAATGAATTGAAAAACAGTCATTTTTAATACAGCAACAGGTATAGTAACCGTACATAAACGAGGTTTAAGTCATGACACTTGTTCTTTACAGTACGGCATTTTTACTTGATTTGATCTTGGGCGACCCGCATCACTGGCCGCACCCGATCCGCTGGATTGGGAACAGCATTAGCTGGATGCAACAAAAAATCAGAACAGTTTGTCATTCAGAACCTGCGTTATATATCGGTGGTGCTGTGTTATGGGTAGTGATTGTTGGTGTTACATGGCTTGTCACTTGGGCGGTTATTTCTGGTTTGAGTTCGATCAATATTTGGCTGGGGCGATTGGTTGAACTTTGGCTGGCGTATACCATTCTGGCGGGGCGTTGTCTGAGTGATGCGGCAATGGATGTTTATCGCGCACTGGATTCCGGCTCGCTGGAGAATAGTCGTCGGCAGCTGTCATTCATTGTCGGGCGCGACACTTCACAGCTTAATGAAACCCAGATCACCCGTGGTGTAGTTGAAACCGTAGCTGAAAACACAGTTGACGGTGTTATTGCTCCATTGTTTTATCTTTTTCTTGGTGGTGTGCCGCTGGCGATGGCCTATAAAGCTATCAATACACTCGACTCGATGGTTGGTTACAAAAATGAGAAATATAAAGCGATTGGTTGTGTTTCCGCCCGCATTGACGATCTGGCGAATTTAATTCCTGCTCGGATCAGTTGGTTGCTGCTAACTATGGCGGCCTGGGGCTTAAAACTCGATGCTCGCCAGGCATTCAAGATCGGTTGGCGCGACCGCTATCAGCATAAAAGCCCAAATTGTGGTTGGCCAGAAGCCACGGTTGCGGGTGCGCTAGGCGTACGTTTAGGTGGGCCAAACAGCTATTTTGGTGAATTGGTTGAAAAACCGTGGATTGGCGATCCGCTGCGAGAAATTAATCAGCAGGATATCAAACTTACCATCCGCTTGATGTTTATGGCCTCAGCGATTGCATTGATTCTATTTTCTATCGTGTATTGGACATTTAATTAAAGGCTTGTAACGCATGAATGGGATTCCGCGGGTACAAAAACCAAATAGGACGGCACTATGATTTTGATCACGGGCGGTGCGCGTAGCGGTAAAAGTCGATTGGCAGAACAATTTGCCGCGCAGCAAGGCGATCATGTTTTATATATTGCTACATCCATTATCACGGATGATGAAATGGCTGAACGTATCGTAATTCATCAACAAACCAGACCTGCGCAATGGCTTACGCATGAGGGTTATCGTGAACTCGGTAGCGTGATCCGCCAGCGAAGTGCTGATTGTGATGCCATCATGCTAGAGTGTATTACCACTATGATCACCAATCTGATGTTCGATAAAACGGGTGATATTCCTGCAGAAATGATGGATTTTGCGGCCATTGAGCTGCGGATCATGGCTGAGATTGAAGATTTGATCGCCGCTTGTCTCGCAAGCCCATGCCCTGTTTATATAGTCACGAACGAAGTTGGTTTTGGGATTGTTCCCGATAATCTTTTAGCCAGACGATTTCGTGATATTGCCGGGCGAGTTAACCAGCGGTTAGCCGCCAAAGCAAAAGAGATGTATCTGGTCGTGTCTGGCATCGAACTGAAGATGAAAGGGTAAAGAAAGGTTTAACTCATTTAGTTCATGAACCCGCATTGGCATCATGGCAAAACCACGAGAGAAACGTGCGATATTGCGCTAACTGTGGCGGATTTTGGGGAGTGCATAAGTAATATGCGGCACCTGTTTTTACTGACTCGGCAAAAGGCCTGATAAGGCGCTTCATACGTGAGTCCTCTTCGATGAGCGAAATATCCGCCATCGCAACGCCAAAGCCTTGAATCGCGGCACTGATGGCGAGATCCATAGTGTCGAAATGCTGGTTTTTGCGCATGGTAAACGCGTGGCTAGCGTTCGAGGCGAGCCATAATTTCCAATCGCGCTGATCTTGGGTTGGGTGTAAAAACGTGAAGGTCGATAAATCCAATTCACCATCTTTCTTGCCCATCTGCTCGATCAGATGCGGGGCGATAACTGGCGAAATCACCTCATCAAACAGCTTATAGCCTTGATTTTCAGGCAATGGCTGTTCGGCAAACACAATCGCGGCATCAAAATTTTCGGTTTTGAAATCGACAGCATGTGCTGTGGTGGTGGTGAGTGACACATGAATTTCAGGGTGTTCTGCTTCCAACTTCATTAATTGCGGCACCAACCAGCGCATGGCACAAGTAGGTGCTTTTAAGCGGATCACTGCATTTTCGCGGCAAGCTTTTTGTGTGGCTGAGAGTAGGAGATCAAACGCGGTTTTTACTTCCGGCAAATAGTGTTGACCTTGTGGTGTTAAGGCCAAACCTCGGGCATGGCGCTGGAACAGTGAGAACCCCAGATAAGCCTCAAGCGTCGCAATTTGTCGGCTGACTGCACCTTGCGTCACGCACAGCTCATCGGCTGCGCGAGTCAGGTTCAGATGGCGGGCTGTCACTACAAAAGCATGTAAAGCATTAAACGGGGGCGTGCGTTTACTCATCAATTTAGTTCGCTTAGCTATGCGTTTTTCTCATGGCTATTATGACAACAATTCGCTACTGGTCAAAAGTAATGTCACGTTTAATGAAGGTGAATACAGCCTGGATAAAACAGTAAACGGAGCTTTCATGACAATTCAGACGCCGGTGCAAACTCACTCCAAATTGCCGGATGTTGGAACCACCATTTTTACCGTCATTGGCCAATTATCAAACCAACACAACGCGATCAATTTGTCGCAAGGTGCGCCAAGTTTCCCGTGTGACGCCAAGCTGGTTAACCATGTCACGCAGGCGATGCAGCAGGGGTTCAATCAATATGCGCCGTTGACGGGGGTGGTGGCGCTGAAAGAGCTGATTCAGGCCAAAGTTTTTACGCTTTATGGGCAGTCTTACGACGTTAATCAAGAGATCACAGTTACGGCGAGTGCCAGTGAAGCGCTTTACTCGGCCATTTCGGCCTTGGTGCACCCCGGTGATGAAGTCATCTATTTCGAGCCGTCGTTTGATAGTTATGCACCGATTGTACGCCTGCAAGGAGCAACACCAGTTGCACTGAAATTGTCGGTGCCGGAGTTCACGATCAATTGGGATGAAGTGCAGGCCGCCATTTCACCAAGAACCCGCATGATCATCATCAATACACCGCACAACCCCAGTGCGCAGGTGTTAAGTGCGGACGATTTAGCGCAGTTAGCCCGTGTGACTCGCAACACCGATATCGTCATTTTGTCGGATGAGGTGTATGAGCACATCGTGTTTGATGGACATCGCCATCATGGTATGGCAACGCACTCAGAGCTGGCTTCTCGTAGTGTGATTGTCTCTTCATTTGGTAAAACCTTTCATGTAACGGGTTGGCGGGTAGGCTATTGCCTGGCGCCACAGGCGCTGATGAGTGAAATTCTGAAAGTGCATCAATTTATGATGTTTTCCGCGGATACACCGATGCAATATGCTTTCGCGGAATACATGAAAGATCCGCAGACTTATCTGCATCTATCGACCTTTTATCAGCAAAAACGCGACTTGATGATCGCGGAACTCCAGAACAGCCCATTCCAGCTGTTACCGTCATCGGGCTCCTTTTTCATGTTGGCCAGCTACGCGCATTTCAGCCAAGAGAGTGACAGTGAAATGGTGAAACGCCTGATCACCGATTTTGGCGTGGCGACGATTCCGCTGTCCGCTTTTTATACTGATGGAACCGATAACAAGCTGATTCGTCTCTCGTTTGCCAAAGACGATGCCACCATTATCGCGGGTGCAAAAGCGCTCTGTCAGGTGAAGGGGTAAGCGATGAGCAATTGTCATTTAGTGGCTGCCATCCAGATGAACAGCCAAGACAACGTGACGGATAATTTAGGCTTGGCGGCACAGCTGATTCAGGCTGCCGTGTATGCCGGCGCTAAGTTTATTCTGTTGCCGGAATATTTCTGTTTCATGGGTAAAACCGACACCGACCGTGTTGCCCTTGGGGAACCCTTCGGTGATGGCCCTATCCAAACCTTTATTGCCACCTTGGCAAAACAACACGAAGTTTGGATCTCTGCCGGTACTATTCCATTATTAAGCTCTGAGCCGCATAAAGTTTATAACAGTAACCTGCTGTTTAATGAGCTTGGTGAATGCGTAGGGCGCTATGACAAAATTCACCTGTTTGGTTTTGATAATGGCATTGAATCGTATGCGGAAGCAGACACTTTGGCTGCGGGTTCTTCGTTACAGACCTTTGTCACCCAGATTGGCCGTGTGCGAGCTGCTGTTTGTTACGATCTGCGTTTTCCGGAGATGTATCGTCAAGAGCCGATCTTTGATGTGATCACAATGCCAGCCGCGTTTACTTACACCACGGGCGAATGCCACTGGGAAACCTTGCTTAAGGCGCGCGCAATTGAAAATCAAAGTTATGTCATTGCTGCTGCACAAACTGGCGTGCATCCCAACGGTAAGCGCACGTTCGGGCACAGCATGATCATAGATCCGTGGGGAAAGGTATTGGCGGAACAAGCGTCAGGCAATGGTTTTGCGCTTGCGGAGCTGGATTTTGATTATTTAGCGACTGTTCGGAGTGATCTTCCTGCACTCAAAAACCGTGTTTTCTTTTAATTTATCTCGATAACAACAGAAGGGACTCAACATGAAAAAAATCAGCATGCTTATGCTCGCATTGGGCGTTTTATCTTCGGCTTCCGCCATCGCAGAACAGATGCGTTTTGGTTTAGAAGCGGAATACCCACCGTTTGAAAGCAAAAATGCGAAAGGCGAGTTGGAAGGTTTCGACATCGAACTGGGCAACACTATCTGTAAAGTGGCGCAGTTGCAGTGTTCATGGGTTGAAAGCAGCTTTGATACTTTAATTCCGGGGTTAGCAGCGAAAAAATTTGATGTGATCAACTCGGCTATGAACATCACAGAAAAACGCAAAGAATCCATCGATTTTACCAATCCGATTTACCGTATTCCTTCGCAGTTAGTTGCTAAATCAGATTCCGCGCTAACGCCAACCGCAGAAGGGCTGCAAGGAAAGAATATCGGTGTATTGCAAGCATCCATTCAAGAGGTGTATGCCAAAGCCCATTGGGAGCCAAAAGGTGTCACCATTACTTCGTATAAAGATCAGAACATGGTTTACAACGACATGGTCAACGGTCGTCTGGATGGCACGTTAGTCATGGCGGCGGCTGGTCAAGCAGGGTTCTTAGACAAGCCGGAAGGCAAAGGTTACGCCTTTGTTGGTAAACCAGTCGAAGATACCAAAATTCTGGGCAGTGGCATCGGTTTTGGTTTACGCAAAGGTGACGATGCGCTGAAAGCCAAACTGAATGCGGCAATTGCGAAAGTGCAGGCTGATGGCACCGTGACCACGTTAGCCAAGAAATATTTCAAAGGCTTCGATGTGTCGGTGAAATAAATCGGTTCATCCTGATCGGGTGCTGTTCTGGCACCCGATCAGTTCGCTTTAACCTTTCTGCTGGAGTCATCATGTTTTTGCCCGGAACCCATCTCTCTTTTCCTGCCCATATTTTACGTGGTGTTGACGCGCTCAGTCGGTTAAGCCATACGCTGGATGCCGCAATGGAGCAGCTCTTTGTGATCGGCGGAAAAACGGCGCTGTCTGTCGTGATGCCGCGTTTACAGCACTTGATGCAAACCCAAGCGGAATGGCAAAACCGGCAAATCGTGCAAGAGGCTTGGTATGGCGGTGAAGTGAGCCAGCAACATATCGATGCATTGGTGGCGCAAGTAACAGCAAGCAGCGCTAACGTGATTGTTGCTGTCGGCGGCGGTAAAGCGCTCGATATCAGTAAGGTTGTCGCACAGATATGTCACTTACCGGTAGTGATGATTCCAACCATTGCTGCTACTTGTGCGGCGGTGTCTACGGTGTCGGTGTTATACGATGAATCGGGTCATTACATTGGCTTATTCAAACTGGATAAAGCGCCCGATATTGTCGTGTTAGACCCGGTATTAATCGCAACAGCCCCTGTACGTTGGTTATCTGCAGGTTTGGGTGACACGTTGGCTAAACTGTATGAATATCGCGTGATCTCAGGCGGCGAACCCGATTACAGTCTGAACATGGCTGCATTTGCGCAAGGCAAATTGTGTTATCAACTGATTGCGCGTTTTGGTGGCGCTGCGTGTGGAGAGGTCATGCGCGGCAAAGCGGGCTCGGCGTTAGAGCAGGTGATGGATGCCATTTTTATCTATGCCGGTTTCACCTCGATCATGGGCGTTGGTGATCATGTCGCTGCAGCGCATGCTTTGTTTGATGGGTTTACCGTATTAGAGAAAACCCGCGAATTTGGTCACGGCTTACTGGTGGGTTATGGCAACCTCTGTCTACTGGCGTTGGAAAACCGCTCTGATGCAGAGATCTTGACGGCAATTCAACTAGCAAAACAGTGTGGTGTGCCTGTTTCATTAAACGAGATTGCCTCGCTTAATGAAGAAGAAATCGCAGAGATTGTAGAAACTGCAATACACACACCTGATATGGCGAATATGCCTTTTCCTGTTACGGCATTAATGATGCGTGAAGCAATGTCGCGAGTAGATCGTTTAGCTGGCATGTGAGCTATCCAGTAACCGCAGTGAAATACTTGCTGCTGCAGTGCGGTTATCGACATTCAGTTTTTTGTAGATCTGCTCAAGATGTTTGTTCACTGTTCTGGGGCTCATTTCGAGAATGGTGGCGATCTCCCAATTGGTTTTGCCAAATGACAGCCAATAAAGCACCTGAGATTCGCGTTTGGTGAGATTAAGTTCGCGTTGCAGATCTTCTTCGGTACCGCGTTTTTTCGGCGTGACCAAACGGATCAATGCATGCAGCTGATCATATTCACCGGCATATTCGGCCTGGATCGGCGGGGTAAACTGGTTCAGTTGCAGAGGCTCTTTCCGATGTTCGGATGTGATCCAGCGGGCGATGTCGGGTTGAATGCTTTTCCACGTTTCCAGAATATCGCCATTGATCTTGCCGATCAGCTCTTGTGCGTAGGGAGTCGCCCACTCTAAGCGGCCCTGTTTTGATACGCAGAAGACATATTGCCCCGCGTAATCGAGGGCAAATTGTGCCGACTTGGCCAGTTTGGCGTTATGGCTGTGCACCTTGATTCGCGCCAGCACTTCGTTCGGCACCACCGGTTTGGTGATGTAATCGACGCCACCCACTTCAAAACCATGAATGACATGCTCTGAGTCGTTCAACCCGGTCATAAATATAATGGGGGTGGAAGGGAGCTTTTCTTTCAGTTTTTGGCAGGTATCAAAACCGTCCATTTCCGGCATGATTGCATCGAGTAGCACCACATCGGGTTGCACTCTTTCCACGATTGATAACGCTTGTGCGCCGCTCAACGCGACCAGCACGGTGAGCCCCGCTTTATTGAGCGTCGCGTTGAGCATGCCGAGCGATTCTGGTGAGTCGTCGACCACTAAGACAATGATGTTACTGAATTCAATAATGCTCATTTATCAACTCGTTCAGGTTATGTACGACTTTTTCAAATTTACATTGCGAGGCATCACCGCGTATTGAGCCGAAAAAAGCCTCAGTACTGGCGCCGGAACTGACGATCTCATCCAGTTTTTCGAGGAATGCGGACATAAAGCCAATTTCCGCATAATTGATCAATTGTGTCAGGTCAGCATGGGATGGGAGCGCCGCGTGCGCTACGGATGCATCTGAATTAGCGACGACGGGTTCTTCCGGCTCGTCTGCAAACAGCCAGTCGACGGGTAATAAGTTGCTGAGTTTCGTGAGCAGTTGTTCCCGCGAGATGGGTTTGCTCAGGTAATCATTGTGATATTTGGCGAGCATGTTGCTTTTTTCTAACTCATGAATGTTGGCTGACAGCATCATAATGGGGCTGCGGATGCCTTTTTGCCGCAGCTGGATCGCCAGTTGCCAGCCGCTGACTTCGGGCATGGTGATATCAAGAATATAGAGGTGAATGGTGTGATTTTCGGCCATCTTCAGCGCTTCAGCCGCGCCATTCGCCTGTAAAATGTTGAAACCAAGTGGCGTGAGAATGTTGCTCACCAGATTGCGTTGATCAGCAATGTCGTCAACGACCAGAATGGTCTGTCGTGCGCCGTTGTAACCGGTAATATTTTGGTTAATCAGCACTGGAACTGAAACGGGACTTTCGACTGCTGACATCATCATGGTCAGTGTGAAATTGCTGCCTACGTCCGGCTGGCTTTGGCAGGAGATATCGCCGCCCATCAGGCTGGCCAGCGCATGAGAAATAGTCAGCCCAAGCCCCGTGCCTTGAATGGCGCGCGTGCTTTGCGTTTGAATGCGCTCAAACGGCTTAAAGATCTGCTGGATGTCGTGCTCAGATAGCCCAATACCGGTGTCTTGGACGGAAAAACGCGCCACCTGATTGCGGTAGGTGACGCGGAAAGTCACTTTCCCTTCGCGAGTATATTTGATGGCATTATTCAGCAAGTTGATGAGGATCTGCCGTAAGCGTTGTTTGTCGGTGGCGATGTAGACGGGCAAATTCACGCAAGGTATATATTCAAACTCAAGCCCTTTCTGGGATGCTTCCATCGCAAACATATCAGCCAGTTCATCGAGCATGGTTGCCAGATTAAATTCAACGCGTTGCAGCTCAAGACGACCCGCTTCAATTTTGGAGATCTCCAGTAGCCCTTCCAACAGATCAGAAAGGTGTTTCCCATTCCGCCGAAGAATATGGGCATATTCACGGGTTTGGTGATCCAGTTTGTGGTCGTCACTTAACAATTGCGCGTAACCCAGTAAGACATTCAGCGGTGTGCGTAATTCATGGCTCAGCCCTGCAAGGTAGCGGCTTTTCGCATTATTGGCCGTTTCTGCGGATTTTTTCGCTTGTTCCAATTTTCGGGAAGTTTTTTCGTGTGCACTGATCTCATGCGTCAACAGTTGGGTGTGGGCTTTTAGCTCGGTGATGGCATTACGACTGGTGTTCCGTGCCAGCACAAACAGGCCACTGATAATGCCAACCGGAATCAGTAGCATTACAAACGCTTTGAGCATACCGCCCGTGATCGTGTGCATATTATCGGGTGCCAGCGAAGGTATCTGGCTGTAGGCGATCATGAAAATGGCAGCCATAAAGCTGCTGACGATAGTCAACACAATCACAAACTGACTGATGGGGCTGGCAAGTTTGTGCAGCAATTCATCGGGAAGAAACGGATGCAGGAAGGTGTGTATCTGCTGATGAATGGTGGCTTTCGGGCGGCATTTATCTTCACAACGCACATCGAGTGAGCAACATAACGAGCAGATATGACCACCATAAACGGGGCAATGGGCCATGTCTTCCTGTTCATAAGCATTTTCACACACGGAACAGGTAAGTTCATGATCGTGATGAACATGGCTGTGTGTCTTGGCGTTGACTAGATAAAATTTGCCTTTGGTCAACCATGCAATCAATGGTGCGGTGAGAAACGGCAAAGCAAAGGCGATATAAGAAGCAAACGCTTTGATGGCTTCATTAAACACATCGAGGTGGGCTGCGATGCCAATTGATGACGCAATGATCATCGAGCCGAGACCGACCGGATTAATGTCGTACAGTTTCGAGCGTTTGAATTCGATTCCCGGTGGGCTTAAACCCAGCGGTTTATTGATAATCAGATCGGCCACGAGGCTGCCGATCCACGCCAAAACCAAGACGGAATAAACTTGCAGGGTTTTTTCCAACAGCTGGTAAATGCCGAGTTCCATCAATAACAGCGCAATCACGACATTAAATACCATCCAGACCACACGGCCCGGATGGTTGTGCGTTAAGCGAGAGAAGAAGTTCGACCAAGCCAGTGAGCCGGCATAGGCGTTTGCGACGTTGATTTTAAGCTGCGACATAATGACAAACACACCCGCCGCCAGCAGTGCCAGCTTGGTGTTGTCGGTCATGTAACCAAAGGCATTGAGATACATATGTGCCGGGTCGCTGGCTTCGGTGGGGAAGAAGCCATGCTGGATCGCTAGCCACGCCAGATAGCTGCCAAGCGCGAGTTTGGCGGCACCGAATAGCATCCAACCCGGCCCGCCGAACAGCATTGCCAACCACCATTTAAGGCGACCGGTTTTCTTTTGCTCTGGCAGAAAACGCAAAAAGTCGACCTGCTCGCCTAACTGGGCTATGACGGCCAGTAATACAGCTGACGCGCTGCCAAACAGTAACCAGTTAAAGCCATTCCCGTTTTGATTCATACCGGTGTAAGCCAGCCAACTGTCGAGTTGTGAATCGGGGTGGCTGAAGACATAAAACAGCGGCACGATCTGCATTGTCAGCCACAGCGGCTGCGATAACATCTGAAAACGACTGATATTGGTGATACCAAAGATCACCAGCGGGATCACTGCCACTGCACTGATGATATAGCCCCAAAACAGCGGAATGCCCAATAGCAGTTGGAGTGCCATCGACATGATTGCGGCTTCCAACGCGAAAAAGATAAACGTGAACGAGGCATAAATCAGCGAAACGATGGTGGAACCGATATAACCAAACCCCGCACCACGGCTGAGTAAGTCAATATCCACCCCATATTTCGAGGCGTAATAGCAGATGGGAATGCCGCTGAAAATCACGACGGCGGAAACGGCAGCGATAGCCCACAGCGCATTAATCGAACCATAAGAGAGCGTAATTGAACCGCCCAGCGCTTCCAAAACCAGAAACGAGACAATGCCCAGTGCGCTATTGGCGATCCAAGTCGCTGACCATTTGCGGGCGCGTTTCGAGGTAAAGCGCAGCGCGAAGTCTTCCAACATCTCATTGGCGACTAACTTATTGTATTTACGCCGATTAGTAGGAACCTTTTGCATAATAGGCAGTGCTTCCATTCATGATAAGTCGCTCTTGATTGCACTCCTTGCGATCAAGTGAGGAACGACATCCTCCCACATCAGTGTATCGAATTATCAGCCATTCACCTATGCGTCATTTGACGTAGTTTTCTGCACGATATGCGCATATTCAGCCTGCTGTTTTTTCTCAATACTGAACCTGCTTGTTCAAAGGGTGATTGTCTTGAAACTTCAAGTGAACAGATACCGAGACAGGGTTTGTTCATCGCTGAAAACTAATTTAAGGAAGAATACGCATGAAAAGGAAACTACTCGCAAGTTCTATTCTGGTTGCCTCTTTGTTTGGTGGTCACGCGTTTGCGGCAAATGGCACCATCAAGGTGGGTGTGTTGCACTCGCTGTCTGGCACCATGGCGATCAGTGAAACCACACTGAAAGATACCATGCTGATGCTGATTGATGAGCAGAACAAGAAAGGTGGCTTGCTGGGCAAAAAAATTGAGCCTGTAGTAGTTGACCCTGCGTCAAACTGGCCATTGTTCGCAGAAAAGGCGCGTGAGTTAATTCAAAAAGACAAAGTCTCGGCCATTTTCGGTTGCTGGACTTCCGTTTCCCGTAAATCAGTGTTGCCAGTGGTGGAAGAGCTGAACAGCGTGCTGTTCTACCCAGTGCAGTACGAAGGGGAAGAGTCGTCTAAAAACGTATTCTACACTGGTGCGGCACCTAACCAGCAGGCGATCCCAGCTGTTGATTATCTGATGGATCAAGGCGTACAGCGTTGGGCATTGTTGGGTACGGATTATGTGTATCCACGCACCACCAACAAAATTCTCGAAGCTTATCTGAAATCTAAAGGCGTGAAAGCGTCTGACATCATGGTGAACTACACCCCATTCGGTCATTCTGATTGGCAGTCTATCGTGGCTGACGTGAAGAAATTCGGCTCTGCAGGCAAGAAAACCGCCGTAGTTTCTACCATCAACGGCGATGCAAACGTGCCGTTCTACAAAGAACTGGGTAACCAAGGTATTTCAGCACAAGATATTCCTGTAGTTGCCTTCTCAGTCGGTGAAGAAGAGTTGTCTGGTATCGACACCAAACCGTTGGTGGGCCATCTGGCGGCATGGAACTACTTTGAAAGTGTAGACACTCCAGCCAACAAAGATTTCATCGAAAAATGGCACAAATTCACCGGTAAAAAAGAGCGCGTAACCAACGACCCTATGGAAGCGACTTACATCGGTTTCAACATGTGGGTGAAAGCGGTTGAGAAAGCGGGCACCACTGACCCTGCGAAAGTACAAGATGCTCTGATCGGTGTGTCTGTACCGAACCTGACTGGCGGTTACGCAGCCATGATGCCAAACCATCACATTACCAAACCTGTGTTGATCGGCGAAATTCAAGACGATGGTCAATTCGAAGTAGTGTCTGAAACCAAAGGCACTGTGGTTGGTGACGAATGGTCTGACTTCTTACCTGGCTCAAAAGACCTGATCTCTGATTGGCGTAAACCGCTGTCATGCGGCAACTTCAACGTGAAAACCGGTAAATGTGGCGGTTAATTCCGTGACTGACAGGGCGGGAGATATTCCGCCCTGATTTTTAAGCTCTTCATTTTTAAAACACCTTTGGAATTCAAGAGAGAAAGTTCATTTTCTCTGGGACAAGGAAAGCATGATGCGATTAATACAGGCAGGATGCAGTCGAATCATCGTGGTGGGTTTAACCCTGATGATGGGTCTCTGGAGTGTCATGGCGCAGGCGATGAACACCGATGAGGCATTAAAAGCACTGAGTGGGCGTGATTTTGCGGTGAAACAAGAAGCCATCACGACTATTGCTGCCAGCGGCGAACCTTATGCAGCCGATCTATTTACGGCGCTGGATAAAGGGGAGCTATTTTTCCGTAAAAGTGACGAGCTGATGGTCATTCGTCAGGGCGACAACTTTGTGAATTTAACCGACAAACAAGTGGTTGCCGGTGACAGTTCTGATTTCAAACGCGTGGCGATGAACAATGCGCTGCGCCGCCAAATTGCTGAATTATCAGCCCAACTGGCCTTAAATGATCCGAATGCAGAGAAACGCCTGAATGCAGTGAAATCGATGTTGGGGAAGGTGGCTGATTCCGATCGTGCTGCGCTGATTGCCCATCAACAAAAAGAGACCGATGCCAAGGTGTTAGCCGCCTATGACATGGTGATCGCATTCAGCAAATTAGTCGATAGAGATGCAGCGGTGCGCCTGAGCGCGGTCGATGCCTTGAGTGAAGTGCATAATCCGGAAGTCGTCGGACAACTCAAATCAGTCGCGCAGAACGATGCCGATGCCAAAGTGAAAGCCGCCGCGACAGCTGCGGTGAAAAAGCTCGAACGCAGTCAGTCATTTTACAGTGGCATTGAAACCCTCTATTTCGGCATCAGCCTTGGCTCCATTTTAGTGTTAGCCGGCATTGGTCTGGCGATCACCTTTGGTGTGATGGGCGTGATCAACATGGCGCACGGCGAGATGATGATGCTGGGTGCCTACACCACCTTCGTGATGCAAAAACTGTTACCGAATGAACCGGGCATTGCGTTACTGCTCTCGATTCCTGCGGCATTTTGTGTCTCGGGGCTGGTTGGCATTGTCATTGAGCGCAGTGTGATCCGTTTCTTATATGGCCGCCCACTTGAAACCTTGCTGGCAACCTTTGGGATCAGCCTGCTGTTACAACAAGCGGTGCGTTCGATTTTCTCGCCGCTGAATCAAAGTGTCGTGATGCCATCGTGGATGAGTGGCACATGGGTGTGGAACGACTTCCTGTCGCTGACCCTGAACCGCATGTTCATCATTCTGTTTAGCCTGTTGGTTTTCGCTGGCCTGATGTGGTTACTGAAACGCAGTCGTCTGGGGTTGGAAGTGCGCGCTGTTTCGCAAAACCGCGCCATGGCCCGCAACATGGGTGTTCGCTCAGATTGGGTGAATGCCAGAACTTTCGGTCTGGGATCAGGCATCGCCGGCATTGCTGGTGTGGCGTTGTCTCAGCTGACCAACGTGGGCCCGAATTTGGGTCAAGGTTACATCATCGATTCCTTCATGGTGGTGGTGTTTGGTGGCGTCGGCAATTTATGGGGCACGTTGGTGGCGGGTTTGTCACTGGGTGTTGCGAACAAACTGCTCGAACCGTATGCCGGTGCTGTGCTGGCAAAAATCCTGATTTTGGTTGCGATCATTCTGTTTATTCAGAAACGCCCGCGCGGACTGTTCCCGCAACGTGGCCGTGCGGTTGAGGGCTAAGAACATGCTATTCAATTCTGTATTAAAAGATAAAGCGGGCTTGAGTTTGCTCAGTGCCATTCTGGTTGGCTCAGTGCTTGTGGTGTTATCCAATTTATTGCTTCCACAAGACAGCATGCTGTATGTCGGTTCCAACACTGTGACATTGTTAGGCAAGTATTTGTGTTACGCCCTGCTTGCCGTGGCGCTTGATTTAGTCTGGGGTTATCTCGGCATTTTAAGTCTCGGCCACGGCGCTTTTTTTGCGCTCGGCGGTTACGCAATGGGTATGTATCTGATGCGTCAGATCGGCACGCGCGGTGTGTATGGCGATCCGGTTCTGCCTGATTTTATGGTGTTCCTGAACTGGCATGAGCTGCCTTGGTTCTGGTATGGCATGAACCATTTCTGGTTCGCCATGCTGATGGTGCTGCTAGTACCGGGTTTGTTGGCTTTCGTCTTCGGCTGGTTGGCATTCCGCTCACGAGTGACGGGTGTTTATCTGTCGATCATGACGCAGGCGATGACCTACGCACTGTTACTGGCGTTCTTCCGTAACGAAATGGGCTTTGGCGGTAATAACGGTTTAACCGATTTCAAAGACATCATCGGTTTCAGTCTGACCGACGATGCCACCCGCGCAGCGTTATTCCTGATTACGGCTATTGTGCTCTGTTTGGCTTACTTAGTCTGTCGCGTGATTGTCGGCTCTAAGCTGGGGCGTGTTGCGTTCGCGATCCGTGATGCCGAGATGCGCACCCGCTTTATGGGCTATCGGGTGGAGTATTTCAAATTGGCGATCTTTGTGTTCTCCGCCATGTTGGCAGGGATCGCAGGCGCTTTGTATGTGCCACAAGTTGGCATTATCAATCCGGGTGAATTCTCGCCGCTGAACTCCATTGAGCTGGTGATCTGGGTCGCCGTCGGTGGTCGCGCAACGCTGTATGGCGCGGTGGTTGGCGCGATTTTGGTCAACTACGCTAAGTCGGTGTTTACCGGCATTCTGCCCGATGAATGGCTCTATGCACTGGGCGCACTGTTCGTGCTGGTGACGCTGTTCCTGCCAAAAGGCGTGACCGGTTTACTCAATCGCAGGGAGGCGGTGTGATGAATATGTTTGCACAAACCAAAACGATTTTAACACCGACCTACTGGCGTGAGCGCATGGCTCCACCTGCGCCTGCGAAGCTCGATTTACGTCATGGCGTGATCCTCTATCTGGAAGACATCAACGTCAGTTTTGATGGCTTTAAAGCACTGAATAACCTCAACCTTTATATCAACAAAGGGGAACTGCGCTGCATCATCGGCCCGAACGGGGCAGGTAAAAGCACGATGATGGATGTGATCACCGGTAAAACGCGCCCGGATACCGGCTCTGCCTGGTTTGGTCAGAACATCAACTTGTTGGCACTCGATGAACCGGCCATTGCCGAAGCAGGCATCGGGCGTAAATTCCAAAAACCAACCGTGTTTGAACCGCTGACGGTGGAAGAGAACCTTGAACTGGCCATGGCGGGGAATAAAGGCGTCTGGCAAACCTTTATCAGCAAACTGTCTGGCGAAGATCGCGATCATCTTGAAGCAACGCTGCTGCTGATTGGTTTGGTTGCTGAGCGTCATCGCCAAGCCGGCGTGTTGTCGCACGGTCAAAAGCAGTGGCTGGAAATTGGCATGTTGCTGATGCAGCGCCCAGAATTGCTGCTGGTCGATGAACCGGTAGCGGGAATGACCCATCAGGAGATGGAACGCACCGCTGAACTGCTGAAACAGCTCGCTGGAAAACATTCGGTCGTCGTCGTTGAGCACGATATGGATTTCGTACGCTCGATTGCCAATAAAGTCACGGTATTACATCAAGGCTCGGTGCTGGCAGAAGGTACCATGAGTCAGGTGCAGGCTGATCCGAAAGTGATCGAGGTCTATCTGGGGGAATCAGCATGCTGAAGTTAGCGGGTATTAATCAATTTTACGGCCAATCACACACGCTGTGGGATCTGGATATCGAGATCGCGCAGGGTGAATGTCTCTGCCTGATGGGCCGTAATGGCGTGGGTAAAACCACGCTGTTGAATGTGTTGATGGGGCAATTGCCTGTTAAAAGCGGTCAGATTGAATTCGACGGTCAAGATATCAGCAAATTTTCGGTAGAACGTCGTGCGGAAATTGGCATCGGTTACGTGCCGCAGGGGCGTCAGATTTTCCCCCTACTGACGGTGGAAGAGAATCTCAAAATCGGCTTACCGGCGCGTCGTGATGGTAAGCGCCAGATCCCCGATCAGGTGTATGAGTTGTTTCCTGTACTGAAGGAAATGAAACAACGCCGTGGTGGTGATTTATCTGGCGGTCAGCAACAGCAATTAGCGATCGGTCGTGCGCTGGTGCTTGATCCTAAACTGCTGATTTTAGATGAACCGACCGAAGGTATTCAGCCGAATATCGTCAGTGAGATTGGCGACATCATTCGCAAACTCAACCGTGATATCGGCCTGACCGTGCTGTTAGTTGAACAGAAACTGCCGTTTGCCCGCAAAGTCGGCGATCGCTTCTGTCTGCTTGATCGCGGCCGTCGGGTTGCCGATGGTCTGATGGCTGATTTGAACGAAGGCTTGATCAAGGAATATCTGACGGTATGACGATGCAGCCTCTGTTAACACCCGTTCAGCAAACCCGCTGGCAAGCGCATTTGTCACTGAGATTTTCCCGTCGCGGCAATCAAACCGTGCTGGCCGAGCGTCGCCAATATGGTCCGTTAACAGTACAACGTCCGTTTTACCCTGAAGGTATGCCTTGCCATCTTTATCTGTTGCATCCTCCGGGTGGCGTGGTGGGCGGCGATGAACTCGATGTGCAAATTAAGGTGGAGCCGGAGGCCCATGCGCTGTTGACCACGCCTGGTGCGACCAAGTTTTATCGCAGCGCGGGGCCACAATCGAAGGTGACACAAACCTTCCACCTGTCCGCAGGCGCTGCTTTGGAGTGGCTACCGCAAGATAACATTCTGTTTCCCGGTGCCAATTTGCAACTGCAAAGCACCTTCCGTCTGGAAAATGACTCGCGGTTGATCGCTTGGGAGTGCATTTCACTTGGGCGGCCAGTGAATGAAGAGCGCTTTTTGGAAGGGCAGCTCCGCAGCCGTTGGCGCGTCTATCGTCACCAGCGTTTATGCCTGAACGAATCGTTGCGGGTGCTTGATGCCACCGATTTAGATCGGCGTGCTGGACTGGCGGGTTATCCGCTGGTTGCGACTTTCATCGCATCGCCTTGTTCTGAAACAGAACGCGAATTGGTTCGCGAATTACTGCAAGGCTATGCGGCACCGGCAGGCGTGACCTTACTGAATGACTTACTGATTGTGCGTTTGCTTGGTGCACACAACGAGCCGTTAGAACAATTAATGCAGACGATTTGGCAAGCCTTGCGCCCGACGGTGATTGGGTGCCCAGCATGTCGTCCGCGGATCTGGAATACCTGATTACGGTTTACAAGGAGAACAAGATGGATCTGACCCCTCGCGAAAAGGACAAGTTACTGCTGTTTACCGCTGCATTGGTGGCCGAGCGACGTAAAGCGCGTGGTTTAAAACTCAATCATCCGGAAGCCATTGCGCTGATCAGTGCGGCGATTTTGGAAGGGGCCCGTGACGGCATGACAGTCGCAGAGCTGATGAATTACGGTCGCACTATTCTGACGCGCGATGAGGTGATGGATGGCATACCCGAGATGATCCCCGATGTACAGGTCGAGGCAACATTTCCTGACGGCACCAAGCTGGTCACTGTTCATCAACCCATCATTTAAGGAGCGCCTATGATCCCCGGAGAAATTCAGGTTGCCGAAGGCGATCTAGTACTGAATGAAGGCCGTGCGACATTGCAAGTAGCTGTTGCCAACACAGGCGATCGCCCGATCCAGATCGGCTCGCATTATCACTTTTTTGAAACTAACCCTGCCTTGCAGTTTGATCGTGCTGCCACGCGTGGTTTTCGTCTTGATATTCCTGCTGGCACTGCGGTGCGTTTCGAACCGGGCCAGACCCGTACGGTCTCGTTGGTGGCATACGCAGGTCGCCGCCATGTGTATGGCTTTCGTGGCGATGTGATGGGGCCGTTAGATGAAATTGCGAAAAGTGAACAGGACGAACAGGGAGTTCAGGCATGAGTATTATTTCAAGACAAGCCTATGCCGATATGTTCGGCCCAACCACGGGTGATCGCGTGCGGTTGGCTGACACCGAATTATGGCTGGAGGTGGAAAAAGATTTCACCATTTACGGCGACGAAGTGAAATTCGGTGGTGGGAAAGTCATTCGCGATGGTCAAGGGCAGGGGCAAGCACTGAGCCGTGATTGCCTTGATTTGGTGATCACTAATGCGCTGATTATTGATCACTGGGGCATCGTCAAAGCGGATATCGGCGTTAAAAATGGTCGTATCGCGGGCATCGGCAAAGCTGGTAACCCTGATGTGCAACCGGGTGTGACGTTAGTCATTGGCCCTGGAACCGAAGTGATTGCAGGGGAAGGTTCGATTGTTACAGCGGGTGGTATTGACAGCCATATTCATTTCATCTGCCCGCAACAGATCGACGAAGCGCTTTGCTCTGGCGTGACCACCATGCTAGGTGGGGGTACTGGCCCTGCAACGGGCACCAATGCCACAACGTGCACGCCGGGCCCTTGGTATATGGCTCGCATGCTGGAAGCAGCAGAAAGTCTGCCGATGAATTTGGGTTTCCTCGGTAAAGGGAATGCCAGCTTACCCGATGCGCTGCATGAGCAGGTCGCCGCAGGTGCGATAGGCCTAAAACTGCATGAAGATTGGGGTTCTACTCCTGCATCGATTGATAACTGCCTGAATGTGGCGGAAGAAACCGACACGCAAGTGGCTATTCATACCGATACGCTCAACGAAAGCGGTTTTGTCGAAGACACACTGGCTGCGATTGGTGATCGCACTATTCATACCTATCACACCGAAGGTGCGGGCGGTGGTCATGCTCCCGATATCATCAGGGCTTGCGGATTGGCGAACGTGCTGCCGTCTTCTACGAACCCAACGCGCCCTTACACCGTGAATACGGTCGATGAGCATCTCGATATGCTGATGGTTTGTCACCATCTCGACCCCGCCATTCCTGAAGATGTCGCTTTTGCGGAATCACGTATTCGCCGTGAAACCATCGCGGCGGAAGATATTCTGCATGACCTCGGCGCATTCTCGATGATTTCGTCCGATTCACAAGCAATGGGACGAGTCGGCGAGGTGATCACGCGCACTTGGCAGACAGCCCACAAAATGAAAGTGCAACGCGGCAGCCTCGGTGGCGACCCTGCGCGACATGACAATACGCGTATCAAGCGCTATATCGCCAAATACACCATTAACCCAGCCTTAGCGCACGGCATCAGTCATGAGGTAGGCTCGATCGAACCGGGCAAATTAGCCGATTTGGTGCTGTGGCGCCCCGCGTTTTTTGGTGTCAAACCTTCCATGATTTTGAAAGGCGGCATGATTGCCGCGGCACCGATGGGTGATGCCAATGCATCGATCCCAACGCCACAACCGGTACATTTCCGTCCGATGTTTGGTGCGCTCGGTCGTGCGATGCATTCGACACGCATGACGTTCCTCTCTGGCTTGGCTATTCGCTCTGGTTTGCCTGCGCAACTGGGGTTAAACAGCCTGATTGGGGAAGTGAAAAACTGCCGTTCGGTGAAGAAAGCACACATGATCCACAACGACTGGCAGCCGTTGATTGAAGTCGACAGCCAGACCTATCAGGTGCGCGCCAATGGCGAATTACTGACGTGCGAACCGGCCGCAGTGTTGCCAATGGCGCAGCGCTACTTTTTATTCTAGGCGAACTTGGGAACACAAAATGATTCGACTCACACAACGTTTAACAACAGAAGAAGCAGCAGGGAAAGTAGTTTTCAGTACGCTGACGCTGCCAATTGATTTACGCATCAAAAGTCGCCTGAAAGTCACACTCGATAACGGTGATACCGCTGGTTTGTTTTTAACGCGCGGTCAGCTATTACGTGGCGGCGAATGTTTGACTGACGATGCGGGCGCGGTTGTCGTGATGGTAAAAGCTGCCGAAGAGCAGGTTTCTACCGTGCGCTGTGACGACTCATTACTACTCAGTCGCATCTGCTATCACCTCGGTAATCGCCATGTACCGCTGCAAATCGAGGCCGGTTTTGCCCGTTATCAGCACGATTATGTGCTCGATGAAATGGTGGTTGGCTTAGGTGGTTCGGTTGTGGTTGAAATTGCCCCATTTGAACCAGAAGCAGGCGCTTACCAATCACAAGCGGGCGCAGGGCATCACCACCATTATGATGATCATGAACATGGTCACAGTCATGATCATTCGCATGCTCACGCTCATGCAACCAGTGCGGCGACCGTCGTGCCGATGCATGGCTTTTTGAAAACATCATAAGCAAACAAAAGGAATTGAATATGAACAAATCACGCATGACCACCGCAATCGCTCTGATGTTACTGGCTACACCTGCCTTTGCTCACCCTGGGCACATGGAGCACGGCTTTTCGTCGGGGGTGTTGCATCCGCTGACGGGCCTTGACCATTTGATGATGTTACTGAGCAGTGGCTTTCTGGCGGCATTAACGGGTCGTCGTTTATCGCTGCCATTATTGACCCTGCTGGCCATGGTGGTTGGCACTGGTGCGGGTGTGCTGTTGGGCAGCAATAATCTGGTGGAACCGCTGGTGCTGGCCTCGATCTGGTTTGCGGGTACATTGATGTTTGCGCCCAATCGCCTGTCAGTCTTGAGCTGGATGATGCCTTGTTTTGCGCTGTTCCATGGTTGGGCGCATGGTGTTGAAGCACCAGTTGGGCAAGTGGCGTTGTTCACTGTGGGTGCTGTGGTTTCATCGCTGGTGTTGCTGGCGGTGGGTTATGCGGTTGGCAGCAAAGCGACTCACATAGCATGGTTGAAAAAAGGTTGGGCAGCAGTGGTGTTTGCGTCGGCGTCAGCTCTGTTGGTGGGGTAATTTATGACCTTTTCAGCGCTCAATGAAAGCTCACCCGTCAGTTGGTTACAACTGTTCCAACTGATGAGCCCTAATTTACCCGTGGGTGGATTTACCTATTCGCAGGGGTTGGAATGGGCAGTTGAAACGGGTTGGGTTAAAAACGTCGCTGAATTTGAACAATGGCTGACTGATCAGATGGACGAAGGGCTGGTCTATCTCGACTGGCCGCTCCTTAACCGCCTTTATGTTGCTGCCCGACAAGATGATCTGACTGCTTTTGTAGACGCTATCGATTTGCTGGTCGCAAGTCGCGAAAGCGAAGAATTCCGTTTGGAAGAGGGGCAGCGCGGTGAAGCGTTTTATCGTGTGATCAAAGATTGGGGCATTTCTGGCAGTGCCGATATGGCCGTTCATCTGAAACGTTCACAACTGGCCGGCATGGCGTGGTTTGGCGCAAAAAACAGCCTTAGTGTCGAGCAACTGGCGTTGGGTTGGGGGTTCGCATTGCTGGAAGGTGCTGTCATGGCGGCCATTAAATTAGTGCCTATTGGTCAGCAAGCGGGTCAGACATTGCTTCGAAAATTATCCGCGCAACTGCCTGAAAAATACCAACGGGCTTGCACTGTGCAAGACGATGAGATCGGAGGCAGTTTAACCTGCCTCGCCATCGCCAGTGCATGCCACGAAATACAATACACGCGGTTATTCCGCTCATAACCAGATTGGAAAGGACACTCTTATGACTCAAACATCATCCCCATTACGAGTTGGCGTTGGCGGCCCTGTTGGTTCCGGCAAAACTGCGCTGTTAGAAGTATTATGTAAAAAGATGCGCGATCACTTTGAGATTGCCGTTGTCACCAACGACATCTACACCAAAGAAGATCAGCGTATTTTAACCGAAGCCGGTGCGTTAGCTGCCGAGCGTATTGTCGGGGTGGAAACCGGTGGCTGCCCACACACGGCGATCCGCGAAGATGCATCAATGAATCTGGCCGCTGTCGAAGCGCTCAGTGAGAAATTCGGCAATCTGGATGTCGTTTTCGTTGAGAGCGGTGGCGACAACCTGAGTGCCACCTTCAGCCCTGAATTAGCTGATATGACCATCTATGTGATTGATGTGGCGGAAGGGGAGAAAATTCCACGCAAAGGCGGGCCGGGTATTACTAAATCTGATTTATTGGTGATCAATAAAATCGATTTGGCCCCGTATGTTGGTGCGCGTTTAGATGTAATGGAATCAGACACCAACCGTATGCGTCCAGAAAAGCCGTGGACATTCGCCAATCTGAAAACCGGTCAGGGCGTGGATACCATCATCGATTTTATCGTGACACATGGCATGTTAACGCCAAAAGCATAAGTGCGACGAAGGCCCTGAAATTGTCTAAACGATTCAGGGCATTACGCGATTTGATTTGAATTCATACGAGTAGATCTGGAGTTCGCACAGGCATGAACTCTGGGTTTTGGAAGTGTTCAACCAGCGCATCAAACACGATACGAACTCGTGGCGGAACGGGCCCACTTTGCGGGCGATAAATATAGACATCCCACTCATCTATGAGCTCATAGTCAGTAAGTACAGGAACTAATAGCCCTCTTTTAATGTAAGGGGCGGCAACTGACACCGAAACCTGACCAAAACCAATGCCATGTAAAATGGCTTCAAATTCAGCATCGGCATCATCGGTGATTAGTACAGGGTTTTCGGGGGTAATGTGGATATTGTCTTTGAAGAACCACTCCCAAACTTGATTCCGCGTGTTATCAAACAGAGTGGTCATTGGCACTCTGTTAAGGTCTTCCAACGTGGTTGGTTTGCCATATTTAGCAATAGTATCTGGCGTGGCAACTACCACATGGTTAACTTTACTGACCGCTCTGGCGATAAATCGATGATCGGTGATTGGGCGACCGACCCGGATGCCGATGTCAATTTTCTCTTCCACTACATCAGCTATCTGATTCGACAACCGTAAATCAAAACGAATTTCCGGATGTTCGTCGGTTATTTTTTTTAATACGGGTAACAGAAATGGTTTGGCATATGACGGTGGGGCGGTGATCTTGACTGACAGATTATTGTGTGCGGAATGACCGAAAACATCATCCATGACAGCTAGCGCCGCCTGTGCTTTCTCATAAAACTGCTCGCCAAAGGTCGTTATCTTGATATTACGCGTGCTACGCACAAATAAGATTTCACCTAATTCCGCTTCTAACTCTTTAATGCAACGCGTTATCACCTGTGGGGAAACATTCAGCTTTGTCGCTGCATCTCTAAAGGTGCGGTGTTGGGCGGCAACACAATAAATTTTCAAGTAATCGAGACGATTGAACATAGTTTTTAGGCCACACACTTAAACGTTAATCTTAACGCAGAATGAGCGATTAGCGAAAATGCCACAATGCGCTATTGCAGTTATAACAGTTATTAAATCATCACTAAATTGCAACTAAATAGTCACAAATATGGCCTAGCGTATTCGAATTCCAACATGACGGGGTTCCTTTATGCGCGTTTTTAAATCGTCTTCTGTAGCGTTATTGGTTTTGGGTGCTTTATGTTCGAATGCGCAAGCAGCGGTTGAGATTCAATGGTGGCACGCAATGACAGGCCCATTGAATGACAAAGTGAATCAATTAGCGAATGACTTTAATGCATCACAAAACGATTACAAAATCGTTCCGGTCTTCAAAGGGAATTATGACGAAACATTGTCAGCCGGGATCGCAGCCTTCCGAGCGGGTAATGCGCCCGCTATTTTGCAGGTTTTTGAAGTGGGAACTGCAACCATGATGCATGCTAACGGTGCTATCAAACCCGTTGCAGCATTAATGAAGGAAGAGGGTGAGCCGTTTAATGCGGCGTCTTACATTCCTGCGGTGGCCGGTTATTACACGGCTTCCAATGGCGACATGATGTCATTCCCATTTAACAGCTCGACTACAGTGATGTATTACAACAAAGATGCATTCAAAAAAGCAGGGCTGGATGCAGAAAAACCGCCGGTGACGTGGCCCGAACTGATGGCGGATGCGAAAAAATTAAAGGCGGCAGGGCAAGTCTGTGCCTTTACCACCGATTGGCAATCTTGGGTGCAGTTAGAGAGCTTTTCGGCGTGGCACAACGTGCCATTTGCAACTAAAAATAATGGGTTTGATGGCTTAGACGCTCGTTTGGCATTTAACAGCCCACTGCATGTGCGCCATATCGCTAATCTGCGCGATATGATGAAGGCGGGCGAGTTTAGCTACGGTGGTCGCAAGAGCGAGTCGCAAGCTAAATTCTATTCTGGCGAATGCGATATGTTTATGGGTTCTTCAGCGTCACTCGCCAGCATTCGAAAAAATGCCAAATTCAATTTTGGTGTTGCGACGCTGCCCTATTATCCCGATGTGAAAGGTGCGCCGCAAAATACCATTATTGGTGGTGCTTCACTGTGGGTGATGAATGGCCATAAAGACGCGGAATATAAGGGTGTTGCGAAATTTTTCACCTACCTTTCTCGTTCAGAAGTGCAAGCCGACTGGCATCAATCAACGGGGTATCTGCCAATCACTAATGCTGCTTACGAGTTGACGAAAAAGTCGGGGTTCTATGAGAAGAATCCGGGAGCTGATGTTTCAGTGAAGCAGATGGTGGTGAAAACGACCGATCAATCTCGCGGTGTTCGCTTGGGGAATATGCCGCAGATCCGCACCGTGGTCGACGAAGAGTTGGAAAATGTCTGGTCAGGTAAGAAAGAGCCGCAACAAGCACTGAACGATGCAGTGAAACGGGGTGATGAGTTATTAACCCGTTTTCAGCAAACCGCGAAGTAATTTCCTCTGAATATCGGCGGCCTTCGGGTCGCCATCTTTTGGTTTAATTCATGGACAAAAAAGTCGTTTTTCGCTCCCGTTGGTTGCCTTATCTGCTGTTGACACCGCAGTTGGCTATTACGGTGATTTTCTTTTTTCTGCCTGCAGGTGAAGCCTTATATCAATCGCTTTATCTGCAAGATGTGTTCGGATTGGGTATGCAATTCGTGGGGTTAGATAACTTTACTCGTTTGTTTTCCGACCCGCTGTATCTGAGCAGTTTTCAAATTACCGGTTTTTTTGCATTCGGCGTGGCATTGCTGGGGCTGGCATCGGCGCTGTTACTAGCCTATTTCGCCGACCGGGTATTGCGTATGGCATCGATTTTTAAAACGTTGTTGATCTGGCCTTACGCGGTCGCACCTGCTGTGGCCGGAGTATTGTGGCTCTTTTTATTTAACCCCAGCATTGGCCTGATTGCGTATTGGCTCAAGATCATGGGGGTGCAGTGGAACTATCTGCTTAACAGTGAGCAGGCTATGGGGTTGGTGGTGTTGATCGCGGCATGGAAGCAGATCAGTTACAACTTTCTGTTCTTTTTAGCGGGGTTACAAAGCATTCCTAAGTCACTGTTAGAGGCGGCAGCCATTGATGGGGCTGGCCCATGGAAGCGGTTTTGGTCGATTACGTTTCCGTTGTTATCGCCGACGACCTTTTTCCTGCTGGTCGTGAATGTGGTTTACGCCTTCTTTGATACCTTCGCGATTATCGATGCGGTAACGCAGGGCGGGCCGGGAAAATCAACCGAGATCTTAGTCTTTAAAGTATATCAAGATGGTTTTAAAGGCTTAGATATTGGTGGGTCTGCGGCTCAGTCGGTGGTGCTCATGGCAATTGTTGTCGCGTTCACGATTGTGCAGTTCCGTTATATCGAACGAAAAGTGGAGTATTAACATGCTGGAACGTCGCCCGTTTCTCGACTTACTGACTTATGGCGTTTTGACGTTGGGAGTCATTATTATCGCGTTTCCAGTCTATCTGACCGTGGTTGCTGCGACTTTATCAGCAGAGCAGGTGCTTGCGGTGCCAATGTCTGTGCTGCCGGGGGGGCATTTTCTGGAAAATATCCGTACAGTGCTGAGTCAAGGCGTGGGAGAGAGTGCCAACCCTGTTGCTCGAATGATGGTAAATAGCTTTATCATGGCGATGGGCATTGCACTCGGTAAGATCGCTATCTCTATCTTATCGGCTTTCGCGGTGGTCTATTTCCGCTTTCCTCTGCGCAGGCTTTGCTTTTGGATGATCTTCATCACCTTGATGTTGCCAATCGAAGTTCGGATCATGCCTACCTATAAAGTGGTTTCTGATCTCGGCATGTTAAATAGCTATGGTGGATTGATTATTCCCATTATTGCCTCGGCAACGGCGACGTTTCTGTTTCGTCAATTTTTTATGACTGTGCCGGATGAGCTCACTGAAGCAGCTCGGATTGATGGTGCGGGCCCCATGCGTTTTTTCATCGATATATTACTGCCGTTATCACGAACCACGATTGCTGCGTTGTTTGTAATTCAATTTATTTATGGCTGGAACCAGTATCTCTGGCCGTTGCTGATTACCACCGATAAGTCGCTTTCGCCAGTTGTAGTGGGCGTCACACAAATGATCTCCCGCTCTGGTGATGCTGCGACAGATTGGAATTTAGTGATGACAGCGGCCACGCTGGCCATGTTGCCACCCGCGTTGGTCGTGCTGCTGATGCAGCGTTGGTTTGTCAAAGGTCTGGTTGATTCCGAAAAATAAGAGAGCGCATGATGGGGCAATTAAGTCTGCAACAAGTTGGTAAAAGCTATGGTAAGAACGCCGTATTACATGACATATCGATGGATATTCAAGATGGTGAATTCGTTGTGATTGTAGGCCCTTCGGGTTGCGGTAAATCATCGTTATTACGCATGGTCGCGGGTTTAGAAGCGATTAGTGACGGTGAAGTGACTATCGCAGGCCGAACAATCAATGAGCTGGAACCATCAGAGCGTGATATTGCGATGGTGTTTCAGAATTATGCGCTATATCCGCATATGACAGTGCGTGAAAATATGGCCTATGGGCTGAAGATCCGAGGTCTTGATAAAAAAGAGATCCATGCCCGTGTAGAAGAGACTGCTGCCACGCTAGAGTTGAGCCATTTACTGGAGCGTAAACCTCGTGCTTTGTCGGGAGGGCAGCGCCAACGAGTTGCGATCGGTCGGGCGATAGTACGTGAACCGGCAGTGTTTTTATTCGACGAACCGCTGTCGAATTTAGATGCAAAACTTCGCGTACAGATGCGTTTAGAGTTGGAACTGTTGCACCGCCGTTTGAAAACGACCAGTTTGTATGTCACGCATGATCAAGTTGAAGCCATGACGTTGGCCGATCGCATGATGGTGCTCAATGCGGGTAAAATTGAGCAGATTGGTACGCCTCATGAAGTTTATCATCAGCCAGCATCGACATTTGTTGCGGGGTTTATTGGTTCACCAGCGATGAATTTGATTCCGGTTGATGTTGCGAACGGTATGGTCAACTTGTATCACCCGAAAAACAATGGTGAATCAAAAAATCTGATGCTGCATGCTCCGAAAAACATTCATGGCTCAGTGACATTGGGCTTTCGCCCTGAACATTTGATGATTACTACACCTGAATCGGCATTTGCTGTAATCCAAATTGAAGTGATAGAAGCTCTGGGGGCGGAATCATTTGCTTATGGTTCCTTGTTTGGGCATTCCGTCACGCTTCGCTGTCAGGCTGATGCCCATATTCAAGTTGGTGATCAATTACCAATTTCGATAGCAACGCAACAGTGCCATTGGTTTGATCAATACGGCCGGAGGGTTGTGGTATGAGTGAATTACCGGCATGGCCATATCCCCGTTATTGGGCGCACCGCGGCGCTGGAAAACAGGCACCTGAAAATACGTTGGCGGCATTTCGTCTGGGCGCCGCTTTTGGATACAGCGCGTTTGAGTGCGATGTCAAATTGAGTGCTGACGGTAAGGCGTTTTTATTACACGACGATACGTTAAACCGAACCACCGATGGTTATGGACGTGCAGATCAATACACTCTGGGTGAGCTGTGTCAGTTAGATGCGGGTAGCTGGCACAGCACCGAGTATGCAGGTGAATCACTTCCATCGTTGAAAGCCATTTTGCATTTTATCAATGCAAATCAACTTATGATCAATGTCGAAATTAAGCCGACAATTGGCCGAGAGTATGAAACGGGAGCTGCGGTGGCGATGGATGTGGCGAATCAGTGGTCAGGTGATTTACCTCCACTGATCTCCTCTTTTTCGGAATCCGCCTTATTGGGCGCAAAAGCGGCAGTGCCTCATCTTCCAAGAGCATGGTTGGTTGACCAGTTGCCAGATAACTGGCTTGAGCGATTGCAGGCATTAGATTGCATTGCGATAGATGCTAATCACCGTATTCTGACTAGATCGGTGGTTGAAACGGCTAAACAGCATGGTTTGCGGGTGTTGTGTTATACCGTCAATGACCTTGAGCGCGCACAAGAACTGATTGATTGGGGTGTCGATAGCATTATTACCGATGTCATTCATAAAATTAGCCCGTCGTTATGACGGGCTAAACACACAATTAAAACAGTAGGTATTCAATTACAAGGCAAGTTCCAGAATGGTAGCAACATCATCAGGTGTAATGTCTGCTTTCTCGCCAAGTTGCACATGGCCATGCTCTTTCAATTTGGCTACCACGGCAGGGATCACGGAACGGTCGAGACCATAATCGCTTAAACGGGTTTTCACGCCCATTTGTTCAAAGAACTGACGTGTTTTTTCGATAACAGCATCTGCACGCGCATCTTCATCGCCGTCAGTCATTCCCCACACGCGCTCAGCGTATTGCAGTAATTTAGCTTTCTTCGCAGTTTGTTTGTAAGTCCAGACTGCGGGAATGACAATTGCCAGTGTTTGTGCGTGGTCTAAACCATATAAGCCGGTGATCTCTTGGCCAATCAAATGAGTCGCCCAATCAGCTGGCACGCCAGTCGACAACAGGCCATTCAGCGCCATGGTGGCAGTCCACATCAAGTTGGCGCGAATATCGTAGTCAGTTGGGTTTTCCAATGCTTTCGGGCCATCTTCCACAATGTTCAGCAGTAAGCCTTCCGCCAGACGATCTTGCACTTTTGCATTAACCGGATAGGTCACATATTGCTCAACAATGTGCACGAAGCTATCGACAACACCGTTGGCAATCTGACGCGGCGGCAAACTATAAGTGGTGGTTGGATCAAGTACTGAAAATTTCGGATAAACATGCTCAGAAAAGAAGAACAGCTTATCTTGCGTAGCCGCTTTAGTGATCACCGCACCATTGTTCATTTCAGAACCGGTGGCTGCGAGTGTTAATACGCAACCAAGTGGCACGGCTTGCGTCACTTTTGCGCCATAAGTTTGAATAATTTCCCACGGGTCATTCGGGTATAACGCCGCCGCTGCGATGAATTTAGAGCCATCAATCACCGAACCGCCACCGACAGCCAGAATGAAGTTGATGTTCTCTTGTTTGATCACATCAACGGCTTTCATCAGCGTTTCAAAATGTGGGTTTGGTTCTATGCCGCCAAATTCAAAGTAAGTTACACCTTCCAGTGCGGCGTGAACTTGTTCCATTACGCCATTTTTCTTAATGCTACCGCCGCCGTAAGTAATGAGAACACGCGCATTAGCAGGCGTTTCATCACGGATTTTTGCGATTTGACCTTGACCAAAATGGATCTGAGTGGTGTTACGGTAACTAAAATTATTCATAGCAATTCCTTCATTTCGAATCAGTTGCGGTGACATGATTGATGTCGCATGCGCCATTATCACGATGAAATTCGTGTTGCAAAATGAATGAATTCTGATTTGAGTATTCCAGTTTTAGGAATAATCACGATCTGGTTATGGAATTTCATGTGTAGTTTAAGTGTTTGAGATAGCGCGAATTTATTTTGTAGTGGACACATAACCATTAGTTAATTAAGGATAGGCACAAATAACGGCAGGAAATAATTGATGAAACAGTGGCTGCAACAGCTTTGCCATTTTGCCACACCATCTATTGATGAATGTGTGCAACAACTTGGCCCTGTTATCCCGTGGTTAAATGATCTAAGGAAAACTCCGCAAGATCCCGGTTGGCATGCAGAGGGTAATGTGCACATTCATACCGGTATGGTGCTAGAGGAACTCTATCAATTACTGGCTAAAGAGGCGGCTTATCTTAATGGGCAACAGCGCCAGTCACTGATTTTAGCAGCGATATTTCACGATATTGGCAAAACGCGGAATACACGCAAAATGACCATCCGAGGTCAACAACGCATTGGCTCCCCGGATCATGAAGCCAAGGGGCGCTCTTATCTGGCTTTTCAGCTCATGAAATTGCCATTACCAATTTCAGTGATCTGGACTGTGCTTGGTTTGGTGGGCGAACACCAGATGCCAAAAATGTTAGTCGTGCAGAATATGGATCATGGTGCGTATATCGCCTTGTCTCGCCGAGCTGATCTGGCATTACTCTACTGGCTTGAACGCGCAGACATGCAGGGGCGAATGGGCGAAGCCATTCCTCAACAATTGCAATATCTCGAACAATATCGTCAGCACAGTAAGGCCTATGGATTATGGCATCAACCTTTTTCCACCGATGAACTCGATCGATTGATTACTCACGAGTCACAGCCTGCACAACGATATTTGAAATCACTGGTGATTGAGAGCATGCAGCGGGGCACCTGTGTTTCGGTAAAAAATGCTATTGCGAAATTGTCGCGTCACAAAGATGAACATGCGCACTTAATTTTGTTGTGCGGGCCAAGTGGCATAGGTAAATCACGTTATGTAGAGCGTCATTGTCAAAATATGTCAGTGGTTTCGCTGGATGCTATCAGAGAAGAGCTTTGGGGTAATCGCGCCTGCCAAGATAACCCAGAATTAGTTGTCGCTACAGCACAGCAAAAATTGAAACATTACTTGCATGAAAAGCACAACATAGTTTGGGATGCCACCAATCTGCGGCAAGACTATCGCAAACCTCTGTATGCGATGGCGCGTAATCAGCATGCTTTAATCACGTTAGTGATTTTTCTGGCGCCAGAAACGGCTATCTATAGTGGCAATGCCAACCGACCCCATGCTGTGCCGAAAGCCGTTGTTGCCGCGCAAATTGCAAAATATCAATTTCCTCGCATCAGCGATGTGCATCATGTCATTGCTGTGGATGGAGAAGGGCATATTTTATTTGAATCGAGCTGAAGATTGGTTGGTAAATACTTGTCAAAACGTGTTCTTGGAAATGTTCCTTTGCCAAGGGTTGTTCTTGTTCACTCAGGGCAAAAAAAGCCAGATTATTTTCTGGCTTCTCCTATTTTGGCTGGACCAACTAATATTCCAACCAGACTACAGAGGATCAATACCACCCCCACGGTTATCGCTAGCGTCATTTTCTCTCCCAAAAAAAGAATCGAAGAGAACAGTCCAATAACCGGAACGCCTAAAGTTGCCACAGACATAGAAACTGAGTTGATGCGTCTACCTACCGCCAAAGAAATGACAAAACAGAAACAGGTTGCAAGCGGGCCAATAAACACTAACAAGCTAACTAACCCAGTGTTCCAATTTATATGAGGAATACCTTCTGTGACCAATGCGATGATCATAAGCGGCAGCGCGGACAGCAACATTTGCCATGGCGCTAATATCAGCGGACTACCATGCCATGGGTGTTGCTTCACATGAACGATGACGATGCTCCAACATAGCGCTGCGCCTAACAGCATGATATCCCCAATAATTGCAGCTGATTGCCAGTTCAACAGTGATGGCGAGATAACGACCACAATGCCGAGCAAGCCCGCTATCACCGCATAGAGCTGACTTTTTTCCAGCGAGCGGCGTAAAACAACCACGGTGATCAGTGAAACCCATAGTGGCGTCGTGTAGGCGAGCAAAGCGGCTTGTCCTGCTGCAACTTTTGTCATGGCGATTAAACCTAATACGGTAAAGGCCATCATTTGTAACAAACCGACACTCGCAATGATCGGAATATCCTGTTTTACCGGCAGTCTTAATTCACCTCTCATACCGGTAAACAGGAATAAACAGAGTGCCGCACTGCCAAAACGGATCGTTGCTAACCATAATGGGCTGATCGAAAGCAGGCAAATTTTCATGGCTGGCCAACTGAAACCCCACAGCAAGACCATGATGCCAAGCTTGAGCAAATCTCCGGACGATGCTCCGGCATCAGCTCGGCTGATTGAAATGGTATTGGAGGCTGTCATCGTAAAATGTACTCCAAGTCTTCAATCATATCTTCGACTGATTCCAAGCCAATCGACAGGCGGAATAAACCATCACCAGCGTATTGCAGATATTCCTTTTGTTGCGCAGGGGTCAGTCGATAGGTCGATTTCATTAAATCTTCGGTTTTCAGCAGCACCGCGAGACTACGCTGGTGACCAATCGAATAGGCGTAGTGGAACAGGTGAGATTCATGGGCAAAACGCTGTTCGGTGGTGTCGATATCATTGACTTGGAACACGACAATCCCGCCAAACTGATCCATCTGACGTTGCGCCAGATCATGCTGAGGATGTGAAGCCAACCCCGGATAAATCACCGATTTCACGCGAGGATGTTGTTCTAACCATTCCGCAATTCTCATGGCGGACTGACACATCATATTCATGCGTGGAAAAAGGGTATCGATACCGCGCATGATCAACCAAGCATTCTGGGCAGATAGACTCGCGCCCAGATAGACACCGGCCTTCGAGCGGATTTCGGAAATCAGTGATTTTTTTCCCGCAACACAGCCACCTAAGGCATCGCCATGACCATTGATAAATTTAGTCAGCGAATGCACCACGAGATCTACCCCAAAGTCACAAGGGCGGGTCACCACTGGTGTTGCAAACGTGGAATCGACAGACAGCAGAATATTCTTTGCGCGGGTAATTTCTGCAAGCGCTTGTAGATCGGTCAGGCGCAACAGTGGGTTATTTGGCGTTTCTGCATGGATGAGTCGAGTGTTTGGCTTGATGGCGGCAACCACATCATCGATGCGAGATAAATTCACCGCGGTGACTTCAACGCCAAATGAAGGCATCACCTGCAAGGCCAGTTCGTTGATCGCGGCATAACAGACATCACTGATGATCAGGTGATCACCTGATTTCAGCAGTGAAAAGAAAACGGCTGCCATCGCTGCCATGCCGGTTGCAGTCGCATAGGCATCATCCGTATTTTCCAGAGCGGCTAAGCGTTCTTCTAACTGACGTACGGTCGGGTTCGTCCAACCCGCATAGAGAAAAGGTGTTTCTGTCAGATCTAGACCGTTCGCTGAAAAGGCACCATCACCCGGCACGAAGCTATTATTCACTGACATAGAAATATTCGGCGCAATCGCGTGCGTCAGCGCATCGGGTTCTAAACCGGCATTTAAAGCGAGTGTCGCAGGCCGAAATGTGCGAGAAGGTTTTTGAGTCATTTTTATATCCTTTTTCAATTCAGCGGCGAACCGGTAGTTGACGTTCAATGCGTCCGAATACTTTGACGATGAGAGCACTGAGTGCGACATAGAAGATGGCAACCAGAATCAGTGGTTCATAGACGAGCAGGGTGTCTTGTCTGATTTTGTAGGCGACGGAGTAGAGATCCATTACGGTGACGGTAAAAGCCAAAGGCGTTGCTTTCAGCTGTAAGACGACCTCACCGGCAATGGTGGGTAATGCAATACGAATCGCCCGCGGTAGCCAAACACGACGGATCAACGTCCAGCGTGACATGCCAAAGGCTTTACCTGCTTCGATTTCACCTTTGGGTACAGAGAGCAGGGCAGCGCGTAAAACGACAGCCTCATAAGCCGCATAGTTCAGCGTGAAGGCGACGGCAGCGAAGAAGAAACCTTCCCGCAAAACTGGCCACATGAAGCTATGACGTATCCCCGGGATCATCGGTAACAGCGAGCCAATCCCGTAATAAAGCAGCCATAACTGTACGAGTAATGGGGTACCGCGCAATAAGGTGCAATATCCGCTTGAAAATTTAGCCAGTGGTTTTGGTCCCATCACTTGTAACAGAGCCAGTACGACTGCCAGACAAAACCCAAGGCTGACTGAAATCACGAGCAAAGCGATGGTTTGTTCGCAACCTTTCAGAAGCAGTGGCCAATAATGGGTGATCCATGAAAAATCCATTTAATAACTCCTTAACCCAGACGAACCTGACCACGGCGGAATCGACGTTCCAGCGAGTCAAATACCGAGTTCGAACATAAGGTGATCACCAGATAAATCAGTGCTGCTGTACAGAAAAAGAAGAAATAGAATTTGGTATTACTGGCTGCCAGTTTGGTGATCATCGCGAGCTCCTGATAACCCAGTACGGCGATTAATGCGCTGTCTTTGGTGACCGATGCCCACAGGTTCGATACCCCCGGCAGTGCCGTTGGCATCATGGCTGGCAGGATGATGCGACGAAAACGCATGGTTGCCGGCATTCCGAATGCCTTTCCGGCTTCGATTTGTCCGGTCGGGATGGCCAAGATCGCACCCCGAATCACTTCAGTGGCATAAGCGCCTTGTACAATCCCCAGCACCAGAATGGCGGTGGCAAAACCATTGATTTCGACCGATTCAAAACTCAGCGCATTTAACAGCGCATTCAGTGAATCAGTGCCGGCATAGTAGAGTGCAACAATCAGGATCAGCTCGGGAATGGCGCGAACCACAGTAGTGTAAAGGCTTAAAACCGGAGCCAGCGTGCGGCTCCCGTTTAATTTACCCAATGCGCAGCCAAGCCCAATCCCAATCCCGGCCAGAAATGCACCGACTGAAATCTCCAGTGTCGTGATCGTACCTTTCAGTAAGGCCGAACCCCATCCCGGAGCTTCCAGTGCCAGTAAGCTGGTGTAGGTTGAGATATCCATGATTAGTTACCATATGGATCGAAACTGAAATATTTCGCTGAGATTTCTTTGTACTTACCATTGGCGCGTACTGCAGCGATCGCTTTATTGAGTTTCTCAACCAGTGCGGTATCTGATTTTCTTAAACCGCCACCAATACCAGTGCCTAAGATTTCTGCATCATCCGGTACCTGACCTTTGCTTTCACAACACTCTTTTCCAGTTGATGATTTGAGGAATGCCGCCAGAGGAATAGAGTCGGCAATGACATAATCGACACGACCAGAAACCAAATCCTGCAGCGATTCATCCAGTGTTGGATAGTTTTTCTCGGCCGCAACGTCGCTGTAATGTTTTTTGAAATAAGCTGATTGAATGGAAGACACGTAAGTCCCGATGATTTTGTCTTTCAAATCATCTTTAGTGACGGTGTGTGGTTCATCTTTCAGACCGACGATTTCAGTCGGCGTGTTGTAATATTTATCGGTAAACGCGATGACTTTTTTGCGCTCATCATTGATCGACATCGAAGACCAAATCACATCAATTTTATTCGCCTTCAGGCCCGGGATCAGACCATCCCAAGTCATATCCACGATGGTGCATTTTTCTTTCATCTCGTCACACAGTGCGTGTAATAGGTCAATTTCCCAACCAGCCCATTTACCGCTGGCATCTTTGGTGTAAAATGGTGGATATGCTTCATTCGATACCCCAAAGCGGATCTCTGCATGTGCAGCAGTGCTGGTGAGGCAGGCAAGTGCGATTAGTCCGGCTGTCAAATGTGCTTTCATAGCTGTGTTACTCCATGTATTGATTGAGGTTTATTGACGAAACTGTGATGTGAACTGGCGGCAACGCTCACTATTCGGGTGATTGAAAACCTGATCCGGCGAGCCTTCTTCTTCAATCAGACCCTGATGCATAAAAACCACATGGTCTGAAACATCGCGGGCAAAACCCATTTCATGGGTGACCAGCAACATGGTCCGGCCTTCATCAGCTAAATCGCGGATAACTTTCAGCACTTCACCGACCAGCTCTGGGTCGAGCGCAGAAGTTGGCTCATCAAACAGCATCAATTTCGGGTTGATACACAGCGCGCGGGCAATCGCGGCACGTTGCTGTTGACCGCCAGACAGGAAAGACGGGTATTCATGGCGTTTGTGGTAAAGCCCCACTTTCTGCAGTAATTCTTCTGCTTTTTCGGTGGCTTCATACTTATCCTGATTCAGAACATAAACAGGCGCTTCAATGACGTTTTCTAAAATCGTGCGATGCGACCAGAGGTTGAAACCCTGAAACACCATGCCTAAGCGACTGCGGATGCGTTCGATTTGCTTCCAGTCCGCAGGGTGTTGTTTGCCGTGGCGATCGCGAGTCTGGCGAATTTCTTCACCATTGATGATGAAGGTGCCTTGATCAGCTGTTTCCAGGAAATTAATGCAGCGCAGGAAGGTACTTTTACCTGAGCCTGATGAGCCAAGAATGGAAATGACTTCACCGTGATGTGCCTGTAATGAAATACCCTTTAAGACTTCGTTATCACCGAAGCGTTTATGCACCTGGTTTACTTCCAGTGCGAGAGGCGTTTTCTTCCTGAGTGGCCGGACTATTTCTGACATTGTGCTATCCTGCTGTCGTTGCAATTCCCTTGTAGTATTTACAAAATGGCTGTTGCTCAACGGCGAAAAGCGTTTTTAAACGCCGGAAAAATGCATTTTCAGCGTTGTTTTTGCAGAAAAAATGCAGCTCACCAGAACAGGTCGGGAATGTTTTAAGCTGGTGCGCAAATTGCACCAGAGTGGATAGAGAAAAAGTCGCAGCAGCAAAGGGAATTTGCTGGAAATCAGGTTTTATTTAACAGAGTTTCAATTCATGCAGCTTGATACATTTGATGCCAAGATCCTCAATATCATTCAGAAAAACAGCCGTGTGCAGGCAGAGGAAATTGCCGAAAAAGTTGGGCTTTCTGCATCTGCTGTTCAGCGGCGTTTGAAAAAAATGCGTACTGAAGGAGTGATTCAAACCGAAATTGCGGTGGTCGATCCGAAATATGTATCGAACGTGATGACGTTTATCGCAGGGTTGGAGATCGAGCGCGATAACTATATTGCATTAAGCTTATTTAAGAACTGGATTGCCAATCGCGAAGATATTCAGCAGGTCTATTATGTGACTGGCCCGTATGATCTGATGGTCGTGGTGACGGCGGCGAATGCCGCCGAATATGACAAATTTAGTCAGGAGCTGATGGAAAAAGTACCGCAAATTCGGCGCATTACTACTCAGGTGGTCATCGATGCACCGAAGCGCAGTTTCTATGTCCCGATCCGTTCTATTTTTGAAGAATAAATCGAAAATAGAAGTGGGAAATCATGTCGCGTTATTTGCGGCACCTCTTACTTAAACAACATTGGCGCTGTTGTTCCCAGATAGACAATTAGCCGGAATACGCTTCTCACTGAGAGTCTTTAGGGCTTCGATGTTACAATGGCCCAGTCTTAATTTATTGTCAGTGGTGTTTGTTTATGAGTTTTTCCTCCCTGGGGCTTCACACGGATTTATTGGCTGTCCTCGATACGCTTGGTTATCAAACACCAACGCCAATTCAACAAGAAGCGATCCCTGAAGTTCTTGCAGGTCACGATGTCATGGCGGGGGCGCAAACGGGGACGGGTAAAACGGCGGCATTTGCTTTGCCATTGATTCAGCGCCATCTCGTTCGAGAGACTTCTGAAAAAGCCATCCGAGTGTTAGTACTGACACCAACGCGGGAGCTGGCTCAACAGGTACACCAAAGCTTTGTGAAATACAGTCAAGGTTTAGGTCTCAATTCAGTTGTGGCTTACGGCGGGGCGAGCATTAATCCACAGATCGAGGCGCTCAACAAAGGCTGTGATGTCCTCGTGGCGACACCGGGCCGTTTGTTAGAGCTTGCCTTCAAAGAGTTGATCGACCTAAGTACGGTTGAGACACTGGTGCTTGATGAAGCAGATCGTATGTTAGATATGGGCTTCATTGTTGATATCGAGCGCATCCTTAAACGTCTGCCTGAAACACGGCAAACCTTGTTTTTCTCCGCAACTTTTAACGATGACGTGTTTGCTCTAAGCAAAAACATTTTAAAGCAGCCCAAACTGATCGAAGTTGCCGAACGAAATGCGATGGCCGCGAAAATTGAACAATGCTTTTACGAAGTCGACAACCAACGCAAAGCGGGTTTAGTGGCGTATCTGATAGGTTCTAAAAATTGGCAACAGGTGCTGATTTTCACGCGTACCAAACAAGCGGTCGATGAGCTTGCTCAAGAGCTTGAGAAAGATGGCATTAAAGCCGCTGCGGTACACGGCGATAAATCCCAAGGTGCCCGCGATCGCGGTCTGGAAGAATTTAAAACAGGGCAAGTGCGTGCGCTTGTTGCCACCGATGTGGCCGCGCGTGGATTAGACATCTCGCAACTGCAATATGTGATCAATTATGAGCTGCCTTACAACGCTGAAGACTATATTCACCGTATTGGTCGAACAGGCCGTGCAGGTCAAGCGGGCTTGGCGGTTTCATTGGTCTCGAATAAAGAGAAATATTTGCTCGAAGAGATAGAAAAGCTCACTGGTGAACATTTTCTTCTGCAATGGATGGAAGGGTTTGAGCCAAATCTTGCAGCGCAAGAAGAGGCGAACAGTACCAAGCGCAAACCGTCTAAGAAAAACCTGCGCGCTAAAGCACTAGGGCAAAGTGGTAGCAACAAAGCGAAAACAGGCAAACCGCGTCGTCGCTAGGTTTTACATGCATATGCCATAAAGGCCACAAAATGTAGATATCTTAACGAGCCTGTGCGGTAGGCAAAGCGCTTGTTGGCGCAATCCTGCTGATAGGATGCTTAAACTTCGTTATGGCATGGAACTTGATGAGTTAATCAAGTTGTGTGGTCAACGAGAACGAGGAGCAAACGATGGCAGCGATCAGTGAGAATCTGCTGGAGCAGATAGCTGCGGCAGTGGCCAAGAGCGGTTTTGACAAGGCGGGGCGTAGTGCGGTGCAGCAGCAGTTTCCCGACATTAAATTAACCTACTGCCTGCTGGACGAAATGGGCCCCAAGGAGCCATTTCGCGAATACGACGGCTTTAGCCTGTTTTTAGTAGGCAACAGCGATCACTGCTTGAGCCTGACCAATATTTTGAACGAGGCTACTGGTGTGGTGCTCGCTGAGGAGTAATATTCCTTTTTGATCTAGCTCAGCCGCTCAGCAATATGGGATATTCGGTTAAGCTATTTTCGTACACGCTATTTTTGAGCTATGCGTGACACCTCTGTTTTTTCAGGTGCTGGCAAATTGTCTGAGTTGTAACGCCTCATGATGGTTTAACCAGCTAATTCTGATATTTCTAGTCTGAGTGATTCTATGCGTCAAGCCAGTCTATAAAGACAACGCAATCGAAAGCAAAACAGGCAAAGTAAACAAACACATAAAATTACCGAATAACACCATCGTTGCTAATTTTGCCGGTTCAACATTAAATCGTTCCGCAAACAGAAAATTCATCACTGCGGGTGGTAGCATCGAAAAAAGCAACATCATCTGTAGATGAATGGTTGTGAGCGGAATGAATGTTTTGATCAACGTGAAAGTAATGCCGCCTGTTGCCAGTGATAAACCAGTGCAAATCAAGCCAATTTTCAAGCCATTCAAGCGTATGTCTCGCATCTGTGCACCCAATGACAGTAACATGATTGGCACTGACGTTTGTCCAAGTAATTCCGATGCCTGATGAAGTGGTTTCCAAACACCAATCCCTGATAAATTTAATGCTAATGCAAAAATAGAGACTAAAAAGAGGGGCATTCGAGTCACCTGCTTCAGCGGATTTTCCTTACTAAGAATTGCAAGCCCTAGGCTTACATGAGCACAGGTCGAGACTACAAAGAGTAATACTGCCGAAGGCAGAGCTTTTTCGCCAAAGGCATAAGTGAACAATGGAATAGCAAAATTTCCGCTATTCCTGAACATGTAAGGCGGAGCCCAAGTTTTGTAGTGCAACTGAAAGAGTTTACAGACCGGAAACATGAATAGTCCCGGTATTAAAATTGCCATCAGTGCAGCACCTAAGAGCGGGATCTTTGTCATATCTAACGGCATGGTGCTTAATGATGCAAACACTAATGCAGGTAAAAAGATATCCATATTGATTCTGCTGATAGGGTTGAGATCCACTTTCATCCAACGGGCAATACAAAAACCAGTCCAAACGAGAACGAATAACGGAAGCAAAATCCCAACAACTAGCTCAAACATAGGCCGCCTGCTTTGTGAGCGCTGTTTGTAAACGGTCTAAAGCAGTGGCGAGTTTTTGATGGTTAGCACCATAACACACTCGCAAATGTCCCTGACCTGCCGCACCAAATGCTTCTCCGGGGGCAACGCCTACTTTTTCATGTTCGATCATATTGAGAATAAATGGCTGACTGTTTGCGGGTAATCCTTCGATTTTCAAAAAGGCGTAAAACGTTGCAGGCATTTCATACAGTGTCACGCCTGGCAGATTGTTAAGAGCAGCTTGAACCATAGAACGTGAATGACGGAAACGATCGATGGTTTGTTGCAAAAATACTTCGCCTTGTTCAAGTGCTGCAACACCAGCGGCCTGCACAAAAGCTGGAGCGCAAGAAACATTAAATTCGATCAATTTTGTCATCGTTGGTCTGATCACTTTTGGCAGCGTCAACCAGCCTAAACGCCAACCTGTCATGCACCAAGCTTTTGAAAAGCTATTACAGATAATGACGTGATCGTCTTCTTCGAGATATTGGCAAAAAGAGGGGGCCGAAGTGCCTTCATAAACATGGCGGTTATAGACCTCGTCAGAAATCACCCATAATCCCCTTTGGCGGGAAAACTCAATAATTGTTCTGATTTGTGCATCTGATGCCACCCACCCCGTAGGGTTAGCAGGGGAGTTAATCACGAGAGCTCGGGCTACTTTTAACACAGATAAAAGAGCATCCATATCGAGTTCAAATTTTCCGTTTTTCTGTGTTAACGGAAATTCAATAACTTCTGCGCCCAATAAGCGAGGAATAGCCATGAGCGTTGGAAATGTAGGGGTAATAACGACGACTTTATCTCTAGGTTTTAAAATGGCTTGAGCTGCGAGCATGACGGCATTGGTGCCAGAGACGGTGACCATCATATTGTCTTCATCGAAGTGTCGGTTGAACAATTTTCCCTGATAATTTGCCAGACATTGGCGCAATTGCGGAATACCGTTGTTCGGTGTGTACATTGTTTGCCCGCAATGGAGGCTTTCAATGGCAGCCTCTCTGATAAATTCTGGCGTGCTGATATCTGACTCACCAAACCAGAGCGGAATAACATCCGTCTGAGTCATACCGAAATTAGCAATTGCCCGAATCGTTGACTCTTGTAATTGAGCGGCAATTGGGCTGATATCAGGAAAAACAGATAGATTCATCATTACATCAATGGGTGATTAAGAGGATAAAACTATCTTACGCAGTCATGTTGAAATTGCCTTTCTTTTACTTGGCAATAATTGGAAATAATGGAAAGATTCTTTTTATAAATTTCGATTTTTTGAGGGATTCTTTCTGTGTCTAAGTTAGACAAGGTTGATATTGCCATGTTGCAACTGTTGCAACAGGATGGGCGACTCTCAAATGCAAAATTAGCATTAGAACTTTCTTTAAGTGAAACGCCATGTTGGCGAAGACTCAAACGATTGGAAGAAGAGCATTATATTGAGAGTTATCAGGCGAACTTAAATCGCCGAAAATTGGGTTTTGGTATGATGGTGTTTGTGCAACTAACCTGTGTTAAACATGATGTCGCAACTACGCGAGCGTTTGAAGCTATCATTCAAAACTGTGACAACGTGTTGTCATGTCATAACACGTCTGGTGAATCTGATTTTTTATTGCAGGTGGTCGCGAAAGATTTAGATGATTACAGCCAGTTTGTTGAAACGGTCTTGCGACAATTACCTGGTGTGTCTGTGATTAGTCCCGAATTCAGATAATAAGTGCGACAGTCATGGATTGGCGTAGAGGGGAAGCCAGCTGCTGAAGGTGGTATGCTCTTCTCGCCAAAGAAATAAGCAGAATTACCATGAACTATCAGCAACTG
>JAYSBB010000005.1:0-51126 GCA_041915645.1 Tolumonas sp. | reverse complement strand
TAACCAAAATACCTTTAGCACCAGCCAAATCGATATCTTCCAGCAGTGGGCTGGAAATCGCTTTTTCAGCCGCTTCTTCTGCTCGATCATCACCACGCGCAGAGCCGGTACCCATCATGGCCGTACCCATTTCACGCATTACGGTACGCACGTCTGCAAAGTCAACGTTGATCAAACCAGGACGGGTGATCAATTCAGCAATACCTTGTACGGCGCCCAGCAATACATTGTTTGCCGCTTTGAATGCATCCAGCAAACTGACGCCACGGCCTAACACTTTCAGCAGTTTATCGTTAGGAATAGTGATCAATGAGTCAACATGTTTTGACAATTCATCGATACCTTGCAGCGCATAACTCATGCGCTTTTTGCCTTCAAAATTGAACGGCTTGGTTACTACTGCAACAGTCAGAATGCCCAGCTCTTTCGCTACTTCGGCAATGACCGGTGCAGCACCAGTACCTGTACCACCACCCATACCGGCAGCGATAAAGACCATGTCAGAACCTGTCAGCATTTGACGGATTTCATCACGATTTTCCAGTGCAGCTTCACGACCCACATCTGGATTAGCGCCGGCACCCAGCCCTTTGGTGATATTCGCACCAATCTGAATTGTGGTTTCAGCACCTGAATTACGTAATGCCTGAGCATCAGTATTGACAGCAACAAAGTGAACACCTTCGATGTTTTCACGCAGCATATGCTCTACTGCGTTACCACCACCACCACCGATGCCGATTACTTTAATAAGTGCATCATCACCCTGACTGCCAACCGGTTCAAATGTAAACATGATTATCTCTCCGCCTTGGTTTTGCCTTCGCAAAAACTAGAATTCGCCTTTTAACCAATTAGTGACACGTTTGAACCAGCCAGTCATACTGGCTTTTTCACGTACATCCACCACGGTTTGTCCTTGATGCAATTTACCGTATTGCAATAACCCCACTGCAGTTGCATAAGCAGGTGCTTCTACATAATCAGTGAGGCCTCTAATATTGGTCGGATGGCCGATACGTACCTGGCATTGGAATACCTGTTCGGCACACTCGACAATTCCTTCTATCTCAGCTGCGCCGCCAGTTAAAACCACACCGGCTGCCAGTTGATGTTTCACGCCCTGAGATCGAAGATCTGACTGGACGCGCATAATTTCATCATGAACCATACCCAACAATTCGCTGTAACGTGGTTCAATAACTTCCGCCAGTGTTTGTCGCTGTAGGCTACGCGCTGGACGACCGCCAACACTAGGAACTTCAATCGTATCTTCTTTGCTGACTAAACGGCCTAACGCGCAACCGTAGCGCATTTTGATTGCTTCAGCATCGACAGGAGGTGTACCAAATGCGTAAGCAATATCACTGGTTACTGCCTGACCAGCATAAGGTATCACCTTACTGTAACGTAATGCACCGCCGGTAAAGATGGCCATATCCATGGTACCGCCACCGATATCAACAACACACACACCTAATTCTTTTTCATCATCAGTTAACACGGCATAACTGGATGCCAGTGCAGAGAAGATGATTTGATCGACTTTTAATCCAACCCGTTCCACACATTTTTCAATGTTCCGAGCCATATCATTATGACAAGTGATCAGATGAACTTTGGCTCCCATCCGCACACCGGACAGACCAATTGGATTTTTGATTCCTTCCTGATAATCGATGGAATATTCTTGCGGGATGACATGTAATACCCGGTGTTCTTCCGGTAAACGAACAGACTTAGCCGTGTGAATAACATTATCCACATCGTCCTGTGTTACCTCTTCATCAGAGATTGGCACAATGCCTTTTTCATTCCGGCATTCAATATGTTTTCCGGAGATACCAAGAAACACTGAAGATATATGGCACTGCGCCATCATTTCAGCTTCTTCTACTGCTCGCTGCAAAGATTTAACGACAGATTCCAGATCGTTGACACCACCTTTGTCCATACCTTTGGCAGCATGGGTACCCAGACCAACAATATTGACCTCTCCATCAGGCAGCACTTCACCAACCAAAACTGCAATTTTGGTTGTACCTACATCAAGCCCGACTATTAGATTTCTGTCTGGGGTTTTGGTCATCACCACTCCCTTCTTGTTGTTTCCAACTGACGGCTATCCCTGTGTCATAGCGAAGATCGAGATAATCAATCTGTTCCCTATTTTCCAACTTCGGATAAACATCAATAAACTGTTGTAATTTAACCAGCATGTCATTCCGGCCAAGAATCAACTTCGGCCCGGAAACCAACTGAATTTCCCACGAATGACGATTGGTCATATGTACCGACGCTACGTGGTATCCGTTTAATGCCAGTAATCGTTCAAACTGCTGGTATTGCTCCCAAACTTTACCAGCCATTTCATCCGGGCCGGAAAGTTGCACCAGCGGTTTCTTTAATCTGTCTCGCGGCGCCTGAAATATCGTGCCACGAATACTAAGCAACCGGTCGTTTCCCCATAGTGCACAGGGAGTTTGCTCAACGACATAAACATACAGTAGTGCGGGCCAGCGCTTACGAATAGAAGACTGATAAACCCACGGTAACGCTTCAACCTCTTTTTGCAGCTGATTAACATCCAGCTTAAAAAAGTTGTTGGTCTGGGGATTTTCTGCCAGCACCTTACGGACTTCCTCCGTGCTGACATACTCCAGATCACCCTGTACTACTAATCCGCTCACTGGAATTTTGTCTTCATCAAACAACCAGCGGCGAATGTCTGTGGCCGTTGACCAAAGCCCGGCAACAACCGAAACAAAAAACACAAACCCGAATATAAATTCGCCACGGGTACGAGTTGTCGTTTCCGCAATTTGCCTGCGGCTTTCAACCGGCGCTGGATCCTGCTCATCGGAAGCTAATCGCGCCTGTCGCACATTTTCACCTTAACCAATATTCACATTCAGGTTGACGCAACATTATAGCGGGACGCTAAGATCGGTCAAAACTGTTTGGGACTTATTCAGCCCCGTTTTTAGCATTTGCGACGATTAATTTGTTGTTTTCATCGCATTAATGTTCAGTTTGAGCTCAGCCAGCTTACGAGACAGTTGTCCAACGTTACCAGCCCCCTGTGTCAAGACGACATCACCATCCTTCAATACCTCCGCCAACACAGCCGGAACCTCATTCGGTGTTGCCACAAAAATCGGATCCAGAGCACCACGTTGACGGATAGAACGGCACAGGCTGCGCCCATCCGCACCTGGGATTACTTCTTCACCAGCGGCATAAACATCCAGCATGATCAGGACATCAGCTTTGGATAATACTTCTGCAAAATCATCATACAAATCACGAGTACGCGTATAGCGGTGCGGCTGAAAGACCACAACTAACCGGCGTTCTGGCCACGCCGCTCGCGCCGACGCTAAAGTCGCACGCACTTCGGTCGGGTGATGCCCATAGTCATCAACCAACAATACAGAACCCGCGCCTGTATCAAATTCACCGTATTGCTGAAAACGACGACCAACGCCGGCAAATTGAGCCAATGCTTCCACGATGGCATCCGTTGGAATACGATCTTCCAATGCAACTGCAATCGTAGCCGCCGCATTCAATGCATTATGGCGACCAGGCAAGTTAAGATTGATCGGTAAGATTGTGCCGTTTTGTAACCGAAGCTGAAAGCGTGTTTGGCTGCCTTCCTGCACAAACTCTTGTACTTGGACATCGGCATCGTCGCTATAACCGTAAGTGATCGTGGCTCGGCCAATTTCTGGCAATAAACCTCGAATCACCGGATCATCAATACAAACAACCGCTAAGCCATAAAAAGGTAAGTTATGTAAAAACTCGAGGAATGTGGCACGTAATTTAGAGAAATCACCACCATAGGTATCCATATGGTCGGCTTCAATGTTGGTTACGATGGCGACCATTGGTTGCAGATGCAGGAAAGAAGCATCACTTTCATCGGCTTCGGCAATCAGGTAACGACTAGTTCCCAAACGGGCATTTGTACCGGCACTGTTGAGCAGTCCGCCAATAACGAAAGTAGGGTCAGCGCCAGCCTGTGCATACACGCTGGCAATCAAACTGGTAGTGGTGGTTTTGCCATGAGTACCTGCGATAGCAATACCATGACGATAACGCATCAATTCCGCCAGCATTTCTGCACGGCGTACCACTGGAATTCGCAGTTCACGCGCAGCAATCACCTCTGGGTTGTCGGCATGTATCGCCGTAGAAACAACCACAACACTCGCACCTTGCACATTTTCAGCTTTATGACCGATTTGAATTTCTGCGCCTAATGAGGCCAGATGTTCTGTGACACGATTATTGGCAATATCAGAACCACTGATTTGATAACCTTCATTAGCCAAAACTTCAGCAATACCGCCCATACCTGCGCCACCGATCCCAATAAAGTGGATACGACGTACCCGGCGCATTTCCGGGATCATGGTTCTTAATTTGGCTAACTCAACTTTTGTCATTTACGTTCTGATCTCTTATTAAATTAGTGCTTTGCATTCACTCACAACACGGTCAGTTGCATTGAGAATTGCTGCTGCCCGGGAAAGCTGAGCCATCTTTTGTAACTGACGTGGCTCTGATTGCCATTGGGCGATCAAGGTAGCCAGTTTATCAGCTGTCATCTCTTTCTGTGGCATTAATACAGCAGCGCCACGCGATGTCAGGCTTTCCGCATTACGAGTTTGATGATCGTCAACGGCATGCGGTAACGGAACAAAAATCGCAGGGATCCCAGCCGCAGCTACTTCCGCGACTGTTAATGCACCAGCTCGACAAATTAGTAAATCGGCCCATTCATAAGCAGCTGACATGTCATTGATAAATTCAGTTACTGTTGCCGTGGTAACACCAAGTGATTGATACAGATCGCTGACCAGATTGCCGTTACCTTTACCACATTGATGACGGATCTCAACATGGTTCAGTTTTGCCAGGGCATTGGGAACGACTTGGTTTAGTGCTTTGGCACCTAAACTGCCACCAACGATCAGGATCTTTAATGCTGAACCAGATTGATAATGTTTTAACGGCTGCTGAGCTAATTGTAGAAACTCATCCCGGACCGGATTACCCACCACTCGTGAACGCTCGGTCAATGGGAACGCACCTTCGAATCCCATCAAAATACGCGTCGCAATTTTAGCTAACAGGCGATTCGTCAAACCCGCCGCTGCATTTTGTTCATGCAGAACCAGAGGAATGCCTAATAATTTTGCAGCAACGCCACCTGGCCCTGCCGCATACCCCCCCATACCTAATACCACATCAGGTTTAATGCGGCGCAAGATCATGAGTGCCTGAAAAATCGCTTTCATGATTTGAAAGGGAGCTAATAATTTGCGCACTAACCCATGGTTACGTAAACCACGAATATTAATAAATTCAATGGGAAAACCATGGGCCGGTACTAAATCGGCTTCCATACGATCCGGAGTACCTAGCCAATGAATTTGCCAGCCATCCGCTTGCAGGCGGTGAGCGACTGCTAACCCTGGGAAGACATGACCACCCGTACCACCGGCCATAATTACCATTTTACGACTCATGCGGCCTCCCGCGAGATCACATGACTGGTATCCAGTCGACGTTCAAAATCAATACGCAATAAAATTGCCACAGCCATGGTGATTGCGATCAGACTGGAACCACCATAACTCACCAGTGGTAATGTCAAACCTTTGGTTGGCAGCATACCAGCAGCTGCGCCGACGTTAACGACCGTTTGGAAACTGAACCAGATCCCGATACCACAAGCCAGATAACCTTCATACAGCTTACTTCGAAGTAATGCGGTCCGGCCTATTTTCAGTGCTTTCATCGCCAGCAATAATTGCAGGAATAACACAGCTAACACGCCTGAATAACCTAACTCCTCACCCAAAATGGCGAAAACGAAGTCAGTATGCGCTTCTGGTAAATAGGATAATTTTTGTACCGAATTACCTAAACCCTGCCCGAATAGCCCTCCGCGACCGAATGCCATTAACGATTGCGTTAACTGATAGCCACTACCAAACGGATCTGCCCAAGGGTCTAAAAATGAGGTTACACGGCGCATACGGTAAGGCTCAAACATGATCAAACCGACCAAGGCTGCCAAGCCAGCAGCAATGATGGCAATAAACTGAATAACTTTCGCGCCACCAATAAACAATAAACCGAACGTACATACAAACAACACAACTACCGAACCAAGATCGGGTTGCAGCAGCAGCATAAAGGCCAACATAAATACCACAGCCAGTGGTTTCACAAAGCCAATAAAATTACCGCGAACTTCATCGTTACGACGAACTAAATAGCTGGCAATAAACGTGATCAGCGCCAACTTAGCTAATTCTGCAGGCTGGATATTAAAAAAACCAAACCCGATCCAGCGCTTTGCACCATTGACGGTACGGCCAACTGCTAACGTGGCAAACAATAATCCGAGAGCGCCAACCAGCAAGCGGCCACTCCAGGCTTTCCAACGTTCAATCGGTAGATATAACGTACCAACACCAATACCCAGACAAATGAATAAGAAAATCAGATGGCGTTTGGTGAAATAAAACATATCACCGCCAGGACCTTCTTTGATGGAAGCCGAAGCCACCATCATCAAGCCAATACCCATCAGTGAAAACATCAGTGCCAATAATCCACGGTCATAAAATGATGAACGTTCTGGAACAAACCAGCGCCATATCACCCGCATCATTGTCCGTAACAACCGCTTCATAGTGCATTCACCAAATCAGCGAAACGCTGACCGCGTTGTTCAAAATTACGGAATTGATCAAGACTGGCACAAGCTGGTGCTAAAAGAACCCAATCATCGGCTTTTGCCTGCTCAGCGACATAAGCTACCGCAGTATCTAAATCAGCAACTCGGTGGGTGTTGTCCGCCAAATTCATCAGAATATCGGCATCTTTACCAAAGCAGATCATTTGATAAATCTGGCCAGCCAGTAATGGTTGTAATGGAGAAAAATCCTGGCCTTTTCCTTGCCCACCAGCCAGTAACCACAACCGTCCGCGAACACTTTCACTGACCCCAGCAACAGCGGCTAACGTAGAGCCAACATTCGTTGCTTTGGAATCATTGATCCAACGCACACCGCCAACTTCACGGACAAATTGGCAACGATGAGCCAAGCCAGTAAATGAACGTAATACCGCTAACTGCGCAGCTTGCGGAATACCGACAGCATCAGCTAACGCCATGGCAGCCAGTGCATTCATCTGATTATGAGCACCGACAATATTGAGATCCGCAACAGGTAAAACCGCTTTGCCCGCTACACTCAACCATAAACCGTCTGTCTGCTGCACTCGCCCATAAGCTTCATTATTGAGACCAAAGCTTTGCCAGTAAGCTTGTTGCGGAGGTAACGTTGCCGCATCATCACGATTAACCACAATATGTTTCGCATGGTTAAAGATGCGTTGCTTGGCAGCCAGATAACCAGCCATTCCATCGTAACGATCCAGATGATCTTCACTTAGATTCAAAATGACGGCGGCAGCCGGCTTTAATGACGAGGTTGTTTCCAGCTGAAAACTGGATAACTCCAACACATATAAATCGGCCGGTTGTAACAGCAGATCCAACGCAGGTGTTCCGATATTGCCACCAACACCGACGTTAAGTCCGGCTTGTTCAGCCATCAAACCGACCAATGTTGTTACCGTACTTTTACCGTTAGAACCCGTAATTGCCACTACAGGCGCTTTGGCTTCACGGGCAAATAATTCAATATCGCCAATAATTTCAACGCCTGCAGCTTGCGCAGCCTGTAAAGCGGGAGTTGCTAACGCGACCCCTGGGCTGGCAATAATCAATGATGCAGAGCATAAAATTTCAGGATTTAGCGGTCCGGTGATCAGGTTGCAATCAGCAGGCAGCAGCTCTTTCCCCGGTGGATTTTCACGGGTATCCAGCACCAATGGTGTAATACCGCGCTGACGGAAATAAGTCACACACGAAAGACCTGTTTTTCCTAATCCGATGATGACAACCTGTTTCATCCGTGACTACCTTAGTTTCAGAGTAACCAGACCTAACAACACCAACACCAGCGTGATGATCCAGAAACGAACAATCACCCGCGGTTCCGGCCAGCCTTTTAATTCGTAATGATGATGTATTGGCGCCATACGGAAAATTCGTTGGCCGCGCAATTTATACGAGCCAACTTGTAGGATCACCGACATGGTCTCCATCACAAAAACGCCGCCCATGATGAACAGCAAAAATTCCTGACGTACTAACACAGCGATGATGCCCAGAATGGCACCCAGTGCCAACGAACCAACATCGCCCATAAACACTTGGGCTGGATAGGTGTTAAACCACAGGAAACCTAGGCCGGCACCAATAATGGCGGTACAGATAACCATCAATTCAGACGCATTAGCGACATACGGAACATGTAAGTAATTCGCAAAATTAACGTTACCAGTAGCCCAGGCAATTAAAGCAAAACCAGCGGCCACCATGACGGTCGGCATAATAGCGAGACCATCTAACCCATCAGTCAGGTTTACGGCATTTGAGGCGCCGACGATGACAAAATAGGTCATCAAAATGAACAGTAAACCGAGTTGTGGCATGATCTCTTTAAAAAACGGTACGACTAATGTTGTTTGAGCATCACTGGTTGTCGTGGCATACAAGAAGACAGCGACGGCCAGCGCCGAAGCGGATTGCCAGAAATATTTCCAACGAGCAATCAAACCATCCGGGTTTTTACGGATCACTTTGCGGTAGTCATCAATAAAACCGATAGTGCCAAAGCTGACCAGCACAAACAGTACCACCCAAACATAAGGGTTGCTAAGACGGGCCCACAAAATCACCGACAAGAAAATCGATAGCAGGATCATGATCCCGCCCATTGTTGGTGTGCCAGCTTTGCTGAAATGTGATTCTGGACCATCGTTACGCACAACCTGCCCGATCTGCAATAATTGCAGACGACGGATCAAGCGAGGCCCCATCCACAGGGCAAAACCTAGCCCAGTCAGAATTGACATGATGGCACGGAAGGTCAGATAAGAGACCACATGAAAAAAGGATAAATGGGGCGTTAACAACTCCGCCAGCCAAACTAACATGCTTGTTCCTCACAAGATTTGACAAAAGCGACTACTTCTTCCATTCGGGCACTGCGTGCGCCTTTGGCCAAAATAGTCATAGGTCGATGTTGTTGTATTAACATCTGTAATGCCTGATACAGGCTTTCTTTATCATTAAAATGTTGGCCCTCAGCCGCTTCTGCTGCGTGACGCGATAAACTACCCACAGTGAGTACCGCATCCAATTGCCGTAACCGTGCATGTTCACCGATCTGTCGATGTAAACTGGCCGCATCAGCCCCTAGCTCACCCATATCACCAAAAGCTAAAACCCGATATCCCGGCATGACAGCTAATGTATCAATAGCTGCCATAACCGATTGCACGCTGGCATTGTAGGTATCATCAATGACCGTTAAATCATCAGACAATTTTTGTACACAAAAACGTCCCTTTACCGGTCGCATATTAGCCAAGCCAGATTTGACCTGAGCCAGTGTTAAGCCCAGCGAAGTCGTGACGGCAGCAGCAGCCAGTGCATTACTGATATTGTGTAAACCCGGAATAGGTAACTGGATATCAATACTTCCCTGCGGCGCAAGCAGCGTGAAACTGGCAACACCTTGTTCATCCTGCTGAATATTTTCGGCTCGGAAATCTGCTTTGGCATTTTCTAAACCAAAGCTAACGGTGCGCACGGATAAGATCTCCCGCCACCAGTCATAAAACTCGCTGTCGGCATTGATAACAGCGGTTCCTGTTGCCGACAAACCACCAAAAATTTCAGTTTTGGCAACCGCCACACCACGTAATGAACCAAAACCGGCCAGATGGGCCGCCGCTACGTTATTTATTACTGCCACATCAGGTTTAACTAAGGAGGTCGTCCAAGCAATTTCACCGGGATGATTCGCACCCAACTCGACAACGGCGTAACGTTCTGCAGGTGTTAGCCGCAATAAGGTTTGTGGCACCCCTATTTCATTATTCAAATTACCTTGTGTCGCCAGCACCGGTGCAGCCTGCTGTAAAATTGCTGCACACATCTCTTTTAACGTCGTTTTGCCACAACTGCCGGTGATCGCAACGATCTGAAGATCAAGTTGTTCACGGCCCCGGGCAGCGATCTGACCCAACGCGATGCGTGTATCCGCCACCAAAATTTGCGGGATAGTGTCAGGTAGTGGACGAGATACCACTGCCGCAACAGCACCTTTGAGCATGGCTTGATCGACAAATTGATGAGCATCAAAACGTTCGCCCTGCAATGCGATAAACAAGGCGCCATCAGTGACTGTACGAGTATCAGTACTAATATTACTAACAACCATACTGCTATCAGCACAATTCAATAACTGGCCATCTGTCACTTGAGCGATTTGTGCTAATGACATAGGTATCATGACGTTGCTCCCAGTAGCTGCATGACGGTTTCCCGATCGCTGTAATGGCGTTTTTCTTTGCCAACAATTTGATAATCTTCATGGCCCTTCCCGGCCAATAAAATTATGTCCCCAGCAACGGCTTGTGACAGCGCGAGTTCGATGGCTCGAGTTCGCGAATGTTCGATATGTGCCTGTGCTGGCTTTTGTAAACCGGCACACATATCCGCGATAATAACGGCAGGATCTTCAGTACGAGGATTGTCATCAGTCAGGATAATCGTATCCGCCCACTGTTCTGCGATAGCAGCCATTTGTGGTCGTTTACCGCGATCACGATCGCCACCACAGCCGAAAATACAAAACAGACGGCCATGACAATGCTGTCTTGCCGCTTGTAGTGCTTTTTCCAGACCATCAGGGGTATGTGCGTAATCCACAACTACTAACGGCTGCTGCGAATTACCAAAACATTCCATTCGACCAGTGACTGGTTGCAGGCGGGATGCCGTCTGACACAGCGTTTCAAAGTCGTACTGCAAAACCAACATTACCGCTAACGCCGCCAGCAAATTAGATACATTAAACTTCCCAAGAAGGGGCGCAGATAATACACTATCCCCCCAGGAAGAGTGAATGCTGATAGTGATACCTTGCGAGTGATATTTTACATCAGTAGCGTAGAGAAAAGAGCCGGCATGGTTTGGCAGTTGTTGATCGATGCCATAGACCACAGCCTGCGGCATTTGTTGTAACCACTCTCTTGCAGTCTCGTCGTCGGCATTCAGAATGCAATGATCAGGTGTTGTTTGCTTAAAGATTTGACGTTTCGCTTCTGCATACGCCTGCATCGTATGATGGTAATCAAGGTGATCACGGCTAAGGTTGGTGAATACAGCCGCAGCAAAGGGTAATGCAGAGACTCGATGCTGCACCAGCCCATGTGAAGAGACTTCCATCGCAGCAACATCAACATGTTCAGTGACAAAATGCGCTAATTCCTGCTGAATAGATATCGCACTGCCCGTGGTATTTTCTGTTGCCCGCAACTGACCGAACAAACCATTACCCAATGTGCCTAACACACCGCCACGCTGGCCGAGTAATTGTGTCCAGTTGGCAATCAGCTGTGTACAGGTACTTTTCCCATTGGTGCCAGTTACACCAACCAGCGCTAATTTTTTTGCTGGTTGATCATAAAACAGACCAGCCAGTTCACTGACTTTTTCAGCTAATGAAGGCACCGCAATACAAGGAATACTCAGCGTTGGCGCAATAAAACCATCGCTATTATCAAACAAAATGGCTACGGCACCCGATTGCTCTGCTTGTTGCATAAACAAACGGCCATCAACCGCATGCCCTTTCAACGCTAAAAATAGAGAACCTTGTTTTAACAAACGCGTATCTAACTGCATATCACTTAATGGAATAGCAGGTGCGGAAATATTAAAACCCGCCAGTAGTCGATCAAGAGCGAGTGGCATTTTTCTTCACCTCGCTGCGTTGAGCGGTACTCAATTCTTCTTTGGGATCTGGTAAAGCATCGGGTGGCACATTGTAAAGCTGTAATGCGCTACTCATAACTTCCGCAAATGTCGGGCCAGCAACGGAACCACCGTAATACGCGCCACCATGTGGTTCGTTAATGATCACCACCATAGCAAAACGCGGATTACTGACCGGAGCAAACCCAGCAAACGTACCGACATAATCTTTACCATAGCCACCTGCGGCAGCTACTTTTGCTGTACCGGTCTTACCGGCGACACGGTAACCAGGCACTGCAGCTTTACCACCAGTACCGCCCTCTTCCACCACCCCTTCCAAGGCATGAATAACTTGCTCAGCAATTTCAGGGGCGATAACTCGCTCACCTTTCGGAGCTTGAGCTACTTTCAATACCGAGATAGGTTTACGAATGCCTTTATTAGCTAATGCAGCATAAGCCGCCGTCAGTTGCAGTGGAGTCACACGCAGACCATAACCGAAACCAAGAGTTGCCAGTTCAATATTCGACCAACGGCTACGCATTGGCACCATCCCTGAACTTTCCCCCATTAAACCAGTTCCGGACTCCTGTCCAAGACCGAACTCTTCGAGTTTGCCCGTGATCCATTGCGGCTGCATACGCATGGCAATATGTGCCATACCGATGTTGGAAGAGTATTTCAAAATGTCGTATAAACCACCCGACGCCATTTTATGACTATCGGTGACGATATGCCCGCCCACCGCAAATGGCCGCGTATCCAGAATTTCTTTCCAGTTAATAACGCCATGTTCCAATGCACTCATGGCAACGATCGGTTTTACGGTAGAACCCGGTTCGTAGGTATCAGTTACCGCTCGATTACGGGCACGGAAGCTTTCGTACTGTTCGCGGTTATTCGGGTTATAGGACGGAGTGTTAACCATCGCCAATATTTCACCCGTGATGACATCCATCAACACCAGCGAACCTGAAGTCGCCTTATTCACTTCAGTCGCATATTTCAAAGAACGATAAGCAACAGACTGCAAACGTTGGTCGATACTTAACACCAATTGCCCTGCTTTTTTACCTTCTTTGACTATACCGATATTTTCAATGACCCGTCCCTGACGGTCTTTACGGATCTTGTATTCTGACGGCGTTGAGGTCAGCCATTCATTAAATGCCCTCTCCACCCCTTCAATACCGGCACCATCGATATTGGTGTTTCCCACCAAGTGCGCACTGATTTCACCGGTTGGGTAATAACGTTTGGTTTCCCGACGTAAATGCACACCCGGTAGTTTTAATTTAGCGATGTAATCAGCCACCGCAGGAGTAATTTGTCGCTGCAGGTAGACAAAACGACGTTTAGGATCAGCAATGCTGGCGGTTAACTTAGGCATGTCCAGATCCAGCACATCAGCTAACGCCATCCATGCATCGGTATTTTTTAAGCCATCCGCTTCGTGGATCTCTTTCGGGTCGGCCCACACCGCTTGCACTGGAACAGAAACAGCTAATTGTTCACCATTGCGATCGGTAACCATGCCACGATCCGAAGGATCTGATGTCGTTCTCAGCGAACGCATATCGCCTTCCTGACGTAATCGGTCAGGTTGAATCACCTGGATCCAGGCGGTACGCGCGACTAAGCCTGAAAATCCGGCAAAAATAAAACCCAGCAACACGATGAAGCGCCAGTGCGCAAGCCCGGTATCTGTTTTTTTATTATTTTTCTTAGTAGTAGCTCTTATGCTCATGGCAGACTAATCATCTTTTCTTCTAAAGGTTTAGGCCGTGTCATTGCCAGCTTCACTTTGGCAATATCCGAAACGCGCGAATGCTCAGCCTGAGCATTCTGTTCTAAAACCAAATGTCGCCATTCAACTTCAAGATCATCACTTTTGCTCTGCACCTTATTTAGTTCCGCCGTGACAGAACGGGTATCGTCCGTCACGACAATAGTGGTCAGCGCGGAACCAAGAATAGCCAGACTCAGAATGACCTGAAACCAATGACGTTTCAGATCCAGCAAGATCAATAAAGCGAGATTAAGCCGGCGTTCCATCGTTAGCTCTCCAGACGCTCGGCGACACGCAATACCGAACTGCGTGAACGCACATTGTCGGAAACTTCGCTATCTGCTGGCTTGATCGCTTTACCAACAGAATGCAAGGTCTGAGTTTTACGAATTTGGTCTTCCGTAATAGGCAACCCTTTTGGTGGCTGGATGCCTTTTTCCTGCTGACGAATAAATTGCTTAACGATGCGATCTTCCAGTGAATGGAAACTGATCACGGCCAAACGACCACCAGGAGCCAAAACCGATAATGACGCTTTTAGCGTTTCCTCGATTTCTTTTAATTCTTGGTTCACGTGAATACGTAACGCCTGAAAGCTACGTGTGGCAGGATGTTTATGTTTTTCTTTGTTTGGCACCACACGGGCAATCATCTCAGCCAACTGGCGAGTGCGGGTGTAAGGTGTTGTGACACGATCGGCCACAATGGCGCGAGCAATACGATTGGCAAAACGCTCTTCACCGTAAGTGCGCAGTACCCAGGCAATATCATCAACGTCAGCGTGCAACAGCCAGTCGGCCGCGCTTTCGCCATGCAGCGGGTCCATGCGCATATCGAGCGGGCCATCATTCATGAAACTGAAACCCCGTTCAGCTTCATCCAGTTGTGGTGATGACACGCCGAGATCCAACAACAAACCGTCAACTTTACCCAGCAGATCACGCTCTGCCATATAGTCATACAGTGAAGAAAATGGGCCTGAGATGATTTCAAAACGGGGATCCTGCCACTCTTTGGCTACTGCCACCGCCTGAGGGTCACGGTCAATAGCATACAAGCGCCCCTGTGGGCCGAGGTGTTGCAGGATCAGACGGGAATGTCCACCACGTCCGAATGTACCGTCCACATACACGCCGTCCGGGCGAATAGCCAGCCCGTCCACCGCTTCCTGCAACAGTACAGTGATATGTTCCATTCGCTTTTATCCCCAGTGCTAAAGTGAAAAATCACGCAGTTTATCTGAAGTAGTCCAGTCCATATCCGGCAATGCCTGAATGTCCTCATCCACTTGTTGTAACCAGCGAGTTTCACTCCAGATTTCAAATTTATTTAATTGACCAACCAGCATGATCTGTTTATCCAGCCCAGCGTGCTGACGTAACGGCGCCGACAACAGCAAACGTCCATTACCATCCAGCTCACATTCACAGGCATAACCCAGTAGTAAACGCTGTAAACGACGTTCTACCGGATTCATGCTGGACAGGGATTTCAGCTTCTTTTCTATTTCTTCCCATTCACCAAGTGGGTACAGCAGCAAGCAGGGATTCGCTATATCAATGGTGCAGACAAGCTGGCCGTCGCACTCTTCGCGAAGCCAGTCTCGAAACTTAGTTGGAACTGCTAATCGCCCTTTGGTATCCAGAGCGATGGCGTGTGCTCCACGTAGCATGCCGCACCTTGCTGTTTGGTTATTTCCTGCCAGCCGGCGAATATTGGGAATTCATTCTTCAGAGCTCCACAATATCCCACTTTTTTCCACCTAGAAGTGTAAGGATGCCCATGCCCCTTTGCAAGCGCCAGTCGGGCTTGATTCGAACTAACCAACAGGGATTTTTTTCATCTCTCTCTAAAGCGGCTGATTTTTCAGCAAAATGCCTGACAATAAAAAATAGTCAGTTTGCGAAGTGCATCACTTTTAACCATCCGATTAGCAGGATATTTGGCGATTTTTAACAAACACCTTATGCTGCGGCTCATGAATTCACTCTGTCAAAGTAACGGCCATGAAAACCAACCTCATTACCCGCGCCGGCTGGCAAAAACTCGAAGATGAGCTGAAGTATCTGTGGAAAGTAAAACGACCAGAGGTGACACAGGCGGTCTCAGAGGCCGCCGCGCTCGGTGACCGCAGTGAAAACGCTGAATATAAGGAAGGAAAACGAGAGCTGCGTTCTATTGATCGCCGATTACGTTTTCTGACCAAGCGTTTAGATGCATTGAAAATTGTCGAATATGCACCACAGCAAGAGGGCAAAGTCTATTTTGGCGCTTGGGTGGAGTTGGAAAATGAACAAGGTGACATTGTTCGTTATCGCATTGTCGGCACCGATGAAATCGACACCAAAAACAATTATATCACCATTGATTCACCGATGGCCCGCGCCTTGATCGGCAAACAAGTCGATGATGAAGTGCGGGTACAAACGCCATCGGGCGAGAAAGAGTGGTACATCAATAAAATCCAATATCAGCCGTTTAGCACAGAATAACGGCATCACAACACCGAGGATAAACATGCCTTCGATTAATCAAATCATTGCTGATGAATTAAATGCCCGCAATGAGCAGGTGGCCGCCGCTATAAAACTACTGGATGACGGCTCTACCGTTCCGTTTATCGCACGTTATCGAAAAGAAATTACCGGCGGGCTAGATGACACACAGTTACGTCATTTAGAGCAACGCCTTGGTTATTTGCGGGAACTGGAAGATCGCCGTCAAACCATCCTGTCGTCGATCAGCGAGCAAGGCAAACTGACCGATGAATTACGCGCTGATATCTGGGCGGCGGACACCAAAACTCGATTAGAGGATTTATACCTGCCTTATCGGCCAAAACGTCGTACCAAAGGCCAGATCGCAATAGAAGCCGGCTTGCAACCATTGGCCGATATGCTGTTAGCGAACCCCGAATTAGATCCGGAAACAGAAGCGCAGAACTATCTGAATGCGGAACATCAGATCAATGACAGCAAAACCGCGCTGGACGGTGCCCGTTATATTCTGATGGAACGTTTTGCCGAAGAAGCCGGTTTATTGGAACAACTGCGTAGCTACCTGTGGCGTTCCGCCATGCTTCGTGCACAAGTGGTCGACGGTAAACAGGCAGAAGCTGCTAAATTCAGCGATTATTTTGATCATCAAGAACCTATTGCAAAAGTTCCGTCACATCGCACCTTGGCCATGTTACGTGGCCGTAATGAAGGGTTTCTGGCCTTAAGTTTACAGGTCGAGCAAACCGGTGATGTTCACCCTTGCGAAGCATTAATTACCCGTTACTTTGAATTAGCTTTTCGCGGTCGCCCGGCAGATAAATGGCTGCAAAGTGTGGTGAATTGGACTTGGAAAATTAAACTGTCACTCCAGATGGAAACCGAGCTGATTGGCCGCCTGCGTGATGCTGCAGAAACTGAAGCGATCCGTGTATTTGCCAGCAATTTGAAAGATTTGCTGATGGCCGCGCCGGCAGGCATGAAAGCCACCATGGGCTTAGACCCCGGCATTCGCACGGGTGTGAAAGTAGCGGTCGTGGACGCAACCGGTAAATTGGTGGCGACTCACACAGTTTATCCGTTTGAACCACGCCGTCAGTACGATCAGGCCATTGAGATCATTCATGCACTCTGCAAACAACATCATGTTGGCCTAGTTAGTATCGGGAATGGCACCGCATCACGGGAAACCGATCGTCTGGTGGCTGATATGCTGCAACGTTACCCCGATTGCAAAGCGCAAAAAGTGGTCGTCAGTGAGGCTGGCGCATCGGTTTATTCCGCGTCTGAATTAGCCGCCGCAGAATTTCCGGATCTGGATGTATCGCTGCGCGGTGCCGTGTCTATCGCGCGTCGTCTGCAAGATCCGCTGGCGGAGCTGGTTAAGATCGATCCAAAAGCGATTGGTGTGGGCCAATATCAACACGATGTCAGCCAGAATCAGCTGGCTAAAAATCTCGATACCGTAGTGGAAGATTGCGTCAACGCCGTTGGCGTGGATGTAAACACCGCTTCAGTCCCACTATTGACGCGCGTATCTGGGCTGAGCAAAACGCTGGCGCAAAATATCGTGGCGCACCGTGATAGCAATGGCGCGTTTAAAGAGCGTAAGGAACTGCTGAAAGTAGCGCGCTTAGGCCCGAAAGCTTATGAACAATGCGCTGGTTTCCTGCGTATTCGTGATGGTAAAAATCCGCTCGATGCTTCTTCTGTGCACCCGGAAGCGTATCCGGTAGTGGAAAAAATTATCGCTCAGTTGCAAAAGCCAGTTTCCGGTTTGATTGGTAACAGCGCGTTGCTGAAATCACTGAAACCAGCCGATTACACCGATGAGCATTTTGGTATTCCAACCATCACCGATATTCTGCAGGAGCTGGATAAACCAGGGCGCGACCCACGACCTGAATTTAAAACGGCCACCTTCCGCGAAGGCGTGGAAGAGATGAAAGATCTGCGCCCAGAGATGATTTTGGAAGGCTGTGTTACCAACGTGACCAACTTTGGTGCCTTTGTCGATATCGGCGTACATCAAGATGGTTTGGTGCATATCTCCGCACTAACTAATCGCTACGTGAGTGACCCTCGCGAAGTGGTAAAAGCGGGTGATATCGTCAAAGTGAAAGTGGTGGAAGTTGATCTGCCGCGCAAGCGCATTGCATTAACCATGCGCCTAGATGATGAAGTGACAATCAGCAAGCCTCAGCAGAAAGAGCGTCAGGAACAAACCAATCGTAAAACAGCAACACATTCCGCTGTCACTGAAAAACGGCAGGCCAATAGCGACAATAATGCCTTTGCGGCGGCATTTGCGAATGCTAAACGACGCTAAGATGCCTTAGGAATAAGCAGTCAGTGCCGTCTGCGCTTGCGGGCGGCCTGATGATTGATAACGAGCCAAAATAACCTGTCCACGATGAAGCATTTCCGGATTACCAAGTGATGTATTTGTAACACCAGAATTTTGTTCATTATTACCGCCCGCCACATCCTTACTACTATTAGAGGTGGCTTTAGTCGTAGATTGATTAGACAAAACCCGTTGAGCTGCCGCCGAAGTGGCGTCAGCTTGGGCGGCAACTTTACGATCTTGAGCAGACGGTTCTGCAGGGGCTAAGGCAGCAGATTTAATCTGCCTCATTTTATTTATAGTTGCCTGAGGATCATTGGATACTGGAGATACGTCAATATTTACGTGGCCGCCAGTTGCATAATCTTTTCCATCCGGCCCTTTAGTCATATCAAATGATGGCGCACTAGCATATTGCCCACCAGCAGCTTGATGTGCTTGTTCGTGAGTTCGAACCTCGGCATCACGACTCTTAAGGTCTTTAATTGCTTGTTCTTTTTGCTGCGCTTTTTTCTTATCGTCTTCCGATCCAGACGATGCATTATCGCCTTCTGAAGAGGCTTGCCCATTACGACGTGATTGATCTGATGCAGCTGTTACCGTTTCAGAAGAAGGCAGTGTCGTGTCAGCACTACTATTTTTAACGCTGTTATTTTTGATGGATGATAATGAATAGGTATCTGAATTAGCGTTGCTATTAACGTTGATATAACGCTGCGAAGTATCAGAAGAATTATTTAATTGATTATCAGTATTACCAGAAGAGCTTGCCGCAGGTTGAGGAATTCGCTCCCGCAAAGCATTATCCCGCCGCGCGGCTTCCGTCGCGGGCTGTTGTGCCAAAGGCACCAAATTGGGATAGGTCGGGGCAATATTCATGATCGTCAGACGTGAATATCAAGTAATGAACCGAGCATTTGATCAGAACGGGTGATCACATTGGCAGACGCTTTACCCTGAATTTCGGCCATTTTAAGTTGAATCAAGGCATCAGGTATTGTGTCTTGCTGCGCAACAGCTCCCGTCTGGGTTGAAACATTTTGTTCCGAAGAGGATAAGCTCTGCTGTGCAATTTTACTGGCACTGACATCCATTTGTGAGGTTGCTTTCTGCAATCCAAGCGCGCCAGATGAAAACGCACTGTTTATATTCATACGATCAACATCCTCGAAACATATAGATCAATTCAAAGTAATTATCGATGACAAACGATGATAATAACAGCATTTGTCGCACATTTTTCAATCAATAAATTGGTGTAATGATTCTATAAATAACTGCGGATGAGACAGAAATGGCGTGTGTGCTGCGTGCGGAAAAATCACCGAATGACCATGAGGCATCAAAGCTTCAATTTCGGCTACTGCAGCAACAGGCACCAAACTATCTAGACGGCCATAGAGGCTCAGTACCGGGCAACTCAGCTGAGAAAGCTCAGATCTTAGATCGATCGTTTCCAGTAATTGTAATCCCGCTTTAAGCGCAGCCGGTGTCGCATCCGGTCTCTGCTGTAGCCAACTTTTTAACCGCTTTACGTCTTCTTTAACTGATTCACTACCCATCGCTTGGATCGCTAAAAAACGTTCTATTGTTTTACGGGTATCCAATTGTAGTGCGCGATTAAACCCTGATAACACATCCGGACGAATGCCTGGCCAGTTATCTTGCTGTAGAAAACAAGGTGAACTACCGATCAAGACTAAACGTTGGATACGTGTTGGGTGATCCAACGCCATTCGTAATGCGATCAGCCCGCCCATCGACCAACCCAGTAAATTAAATTGCGCAGGTAAGTGCGGTAATACTGCCTCACTCCACAAAGAGAGGTCGGCACTTTCCACTATCGTGTGCTGGCTAAAGCCAAACCCCGGCAAATCGATCAAATGCAACGTGTAATAAGGTACTAGCAACGGCACGATTTCTTGCCATACTGCACTGTTTAAGCCCCAACCATGTAATAAAACCAGGTCTGGCCCTTGCCCGATACGTTCGATATACATTGTTCTTTTCTCTAATTACTCACAATAGCCTGCAAAGCTATGATAACTGTTCAACTCAATCACTGCGAAGAGAATAGCCGCCATGTCTGTGCATCAGATAAAGCTGTTCATTTTTTATGCACCAAATAAGCACTAAGAAATCTCTCTGCGCCTCATTAGTGTGCATCAAATGCACCATTTTGCTCTTGAGACAGGCAAGAACCCTATTTTTGAGCCATTTTATATATGATCCAGGTTGGCATAATTCCTGCGATGTAAGTATCAGGTTAGCGACATACTAGTCCGGCCAACGAGTTCTCAGACCTCCGTCTGTCGAGATCAGGACACGGTATTATCAGGGAGATATCTATAATGAAACGATTGTTTGCAATCTTGGCGCTGGTGGGAGCTTTCGGGCTGGCAACACCAGCATGGAGTGAAGATGCTGCACCTGCTGCGTCGACATCAGTAACCACAACTGCGGCTGCGGCTCCGGCTGCAGCAGCAACAGCGGCTCCTGCTGCGGTAGCAGCACCAGCGGCGGCCGCTGCAGCGCCTGTTGTTGACACAGTAAATAAAGGCGACAACGCATGGCTGATGGTTTGTTCTGCGTTTGTTATTTTGATGTCAGTACCAGGGATCGCATTGTTCTACGGTGGCTTGGTGCGCAGCAAAAATATGCTGTCCATCCTGATCCAGGTGTTAGTCGTATTCAGTCTGGCAACTATTCTGTGGGTAACCTACGGTTATAGCTTGGCCTTTACTGAAGGTAACGCCTTCTTCGGTACACTCAGTAAAGCGTTCCTTAAAGGTATAACACCTGATTCTATTGCTGCCAGCTTTAACAAAGGTATCGGCATTTCAGAATTTGCTTATGTAGCCTTCCAAGGTGCTTTCGCAGCCATCACTTGCTGTCTGATTCTGGGTGCATTTGCTGAACGTATCCGTTTCTCTGCCGTACTGCTGTTTATGGTGTTCTGGTTCACCCTGTCTTACATCCCAATGGCACACATGGTGTGGTACTGGGCGGGTCCTGATGCATACACTGACGCTGATGCCGCTACTAAAGCGGGTGAAACTGCAGGCTGGTTGTTCCAGCACGGCGCTCTGGATTTCGCAGGTGGTACCGTTGTTCACATCAACGCCGCGGTAGCTGGTCTGGTTGGTGCTTACTTCCTGGGTAAACGTGTTGGTTTTGGTCGTGAGTCTATGGCACCACACAGCCTGACCATGGTGATGATCGGTGCAAGCTTACTGTGGTTTGGCTGGTTTGGTTTCAACGCGGGTTCTGCGTTAGAAGCAAACGGTACTGCAGCGCTGGCATTCCTGAATACTTGGGCGGCAACTGCAGCAGCAACACTGACCTGGACTTTTGCTGAATGGGCACTGAAAGGTAAACCTTCTATGCTGGGCGCAGCTTCCGGTGCGGTAGCCGGTCTGGTTGCTATCACACCAGCGGCAGGTTTCGTTGGTGCAATGGGCGGTATCGTGATCGGCGGTCTGGCGGGTGTAGTTTGCCTGTGGGGCGTACATGGTCTGAAACGCATGCTGAACGTTGATGACTCACTGGACGTATTCGGTGTGCACGGTATCGGCGGTATGCTGGGTGCGATCCTGACTGGTGTATTTGCTTCTCCGGATCTGGGTGGTACTGGTGTATGGGATTATGTCGCTAACGCAGTGGCTCCTGATTACTCTATCGCTGCACAAGTTAAAATTCAGGCGATTGGTGTTATCACTACTGTAGTTTGGTCTGGTCTGGTGTCTATCGTGGGTTACTTCCTCATCGATAAACTGGTTGGTCTGCGTGTTCCAGTGGAAGCAGAACGCGAAGGTCTGGATCTGACTTCTCATGGCGAACGTGCTTACAATAACTAAGACGATTGCAAATCTATCAGGGCGCCTCAGGGCGCCCTTTTTATTACAGTAATTAATTCATTTCTCATTGTTTTATCACGCATGTTCACTACTCTCCGACGAGTCATCTCCACCCATCTCCATATTACCGGAGATGGTATTTGTCTGTTTTGTCGTCAACCCACTACACAGCCATTACTTTGTCACTATTGTGCCGAAGAGTTGCCTTTGCTCGATCATCACTGTCGTTTGTGTGGCACACCGCTGGCTGGCGACAATGACATCTGTGGTCATTGTCTGTTACAACCGCCCGAATGGGATTTTTTGCATATTCTCGCGGATTTTGAATTTCCCTTAACCGGGCTTATCCACCAGCTGAAATATCAACACAGACCATTACCTGCCGCCCTATTCGGCCGTATGCTGGCAGAACTCTATCCTGCAGAGGAACCCAAACCCGAAGTGATCCTACCGGTTCCGTTACATTGGCGACGTCAATGGTCCCGCGGTTACAATCAGGCACAGGAGATCGCACGCCCTATCACGCAGCAACTGAATATTCCCTGCAATAACCGCTTATTAACCCGAACTCGCGCCACCAAAGTACAAGCAGGCCTTTCTCGTGAATTACGACAGACAAATCTGAATAATGCCTTTATTATCAAGCCACATAGTTATCGGCATGTGGCCGTGCTGGATGATGTGGTCACCACAGGTGTTACCGTCACCACACTGGTACGGCTTTTGAAAGCAAGTGGCTGCCAACGTGTCGATGTCTGGGCAATTTGCCGGACGCAACTACGCGGTGAATAAGTATTGTGTCATATACATTTTGCGGCGTATTATAATACCCTAGTTATTTAGTCAGGATTAGAGGATGGCGATGATCACAATCACCGAAAGCGCTCAGGCTCATTTCCGCAAACTGCTGGAAAAGCAGACGGAAAACACCAATATCCGTGTATTTGTTATGAATCCGGGCACCCCCAATGCGGAATGTGGCGTCTCTTACTGTCCTCCGGATGCAGTAGAGCCCGAAGATACTCGCTTACCTATGAGCGGCTTTGACGCCATCATTGACCCTAATAGCGCGCCATTTCTGGTTGATGCGGTCATTGATTTCATCAGTGACCAGATGGGCTCTCAACTCACCCTGAAAGCACCGAACGCCAAAATGCGTAAAGTGCCTGATGATGCGCCGTTGGCTGATCGTGTTGAATACGTTTTGCAGTCGGAAGTAAACCCGTCTCTTGCAGCCCATGGCGGTAAAGTGACACTGACTGAAATCACTGACGACGGCATTGCCATCTTACAATTTGGCGGTGGCTGTAATGGTTGTTCAATGGTCGATGTGACACTGAAAGAAGGGATCGAGAAGCAACTGCTGGAACGTTTCCCTGGCGAACTGACTGGCGCGAAAGATGCGACAGAACATGCCCGCGGTGAGCACTCGTTCTACTGATTACTGCATGCAGTTTTGCAGATAAAAACGCCAGCTTCTGCTGGCGTTTTTTTACCTAAACCACTATCTCTATTCGCCTTTCTGATCCCGGCTCAGTAGTGTTAATGCGGCATCTTTCGCTGATTTACCCTGATACAAAATCTGATAAATCTGCTCACAAATTGGCATCTCCACGCCTTGTCGAGCAGCCAGTGCACGAACTTCTTTAGTATTGCGATAACCTTCAACCACCTGACCGATTTCAGTCATGGCTTGTTCCACCGTTTTGCCCTGCCCTAACGCCAGACCAAACCGACGGTTACGTGACTGATTATCGGTACAAGTCAGCACCAGATCACCTAAGCCCGCCATGCCCATGAAGGTTTTGGCGTCAGCGCCGAGCGATAACCCCAGACGTTGCAGCTCCACTAGCCCGCGGGTGATCAATGCCGTTCTGGCATTGGCGCCAAAACCTAACCCATCTGACAAACCGGCACCAATTGCGATCACGTTTTTCACCGCGCCGCCAATTTGCAGACCAATGAAATCTGGATTGGAATACACACGGAATGATTTACCACAATGCATCAGTGCTGACATGTCAGCGGTAAACTGGTCATTCGTGCCTGCCACCGCAATAGCGGTCGGCATTCCGGCAGCCAATTCACGGGCAAAAGTTGGCCCTGATAAGACAGCCAGCGGGATCTGCTCGCCTAAAATCTCTTGCGCCACTTCCCCCAACAGACGACCATGTTCCGGCTCAAGACCTTTGGTCGCCCAGGCAACGCGGGTATCTTCACGCAAGAAAGGTTTGATCCGCTGCAATACGTCACCAAACACATGGCTAGGCACCACTACCAGCAAATCACGGCTGGCGGAAACGGCATACGCCAGATCATCGGTCAGCTGTAATGAATCAGGAAACGGAACATCCGGCAGGAACTCCTGATTACAGCGATCTTGCTGTAAACGCGCTACCTGCTGCGGATCATGCCCCCACAACAATACCGGCTGACCTTTGCGGGCCAGAGAAATGGCAAGGGCGGTGCCGTAAGACCCCGCCCCCAAAACACTCAGTACTGCGGATGAATCCATTACTGTACTGCGCCAACAGGTGCTTGTTCTGCTTCCAGTTGCGCAATATGTGAAGCAAACAGTGCATCAAAGTTAACTGGAGCCAGGTTCAGTTGTGGGAATGAACCACGGCTGACCAAGCTGGCAATGGTTTCACGCGCATAAGGGAACAGAATGTTCGGGCAGAATGCGCCTAAGCAATGAGCCAGGCTTTGAGCATCCAGATTAGAGGCTGTAAATATACCCGCTTGTTTCACTTCACACAGGAACGCAGTTTCTTCGCCCAGTTTACAAGTCACAGTCAAAGTCAGCGCCACTTCGTACACATCCTGACCCAGAACCTGAGTTTGTGTGTCCATATCCAGTTTAACTTCAGGATTCCACTCTTTCTGGAAGACAACAGGTGTGTTCGGAGCTTCGAAAGAAACATCTTTGATATAAATACGTTGGATCTGGAATTCTGGTTGTGCTGCGGTGTTATTTACTGCTTCTGTCATTTTAATGCCCTTTATTAGTATTGCCTGACGGCTGTTAATGCAAAATTAATTAGCGCTTTTTCGTGACGGGTAAGTTACCGGCACGCCATTGAGTTAAACCGCCACGCAGCAGGTAAACCTGCTTAAAACCAGCTTTAACCAGTTTACTGGCCGCTGTTTCTGCGCGAGCACCAGTTTCACAAACCACAATGACTGGCTTCTCTTTATGCTTGTCAATTTCAGTGGTATTACCCTGTTCGATTTGCGCCAGTGGAATATGATGAGAATTAGTGATGTGACCACGCGCAAATTCATCTTGTGCACGCACATCGATAACCAATGCATCCTGACGGTTAATCAAGGTTACTGCTGTTTGATGATCTATTTGTTTTACTGGTGAAAAAGCAGCTTTTACTGCGGTCGCCACAATCGCGGTAGCCAAACCAACCCAGGCCAGAACCAGCATTTCGTGACGTATTGCAAAATCGATGTATTCCTGCATTCTTTTTTCCCAACAACACTGAAAATAATCCGGACAGTATTACATGTGAACCGGCAGATTTACAGTATTCGGCCTGCATTGAAAATTCCTTCCGTGAAATGTGTAACGAAACGAGGTGAAAAGGTGACTAATGCAGCAGATATTGTAGAATTGACAGCAGTCGAACTTGTTTTCGTAAAATCCAAATAAAGAGGCCACACACAATGTCTACAGCTAAAAAGCCACTGGCACTGATCATCATGGATGGTTGGGGTTACAGCGATAAGAAAGAAGGTAACGCCGTTGCCGCCGCTAACACACCAAATCTGAATGCTCTGTGCGCTAAATATGCCAACACGCTGATCTCTGGTTCAGGTATGGACGTAGGTCTGCCAGATGGCCAGATGGGTAACTCTGAAGTGGGTCACGTTAACATTGGTGCTGGCCGCGTGGTTTATCAAGAGCTGACTCGTGTGACTAAAGAGATCCGCGATGGCGATTTCTTCAAAAACGCTGCTCTGTGTAAAGCAGTTGATACTGCCGTTAGCACTGGCAAAGCAGTTCACGTAATGGGTCTGATGTCTCCTGGTGGCGTACACAGCCATGAAGACCATATCATCGGTATGCTGGAACTGGCTGCTCAGCGCGGTGCTGACAAACTGTATTTCCACGCCTTCCTGGATGGCCGTGACGTAGCGCCTCGTTCAGCGCAAGAATCCATCGAAAAATTCGATGCAGCATTCAAGAAACTGGGTAAAGGCCGTATCGCTTCTATGGTTGGCCGTTACTACGCTATGGACCGCGATAACCGTTGGGATCGTGTTCAGGAAGCTTACGACCTGCTGTGTGAAGGCAAATCAGAATTTGCTCCTTACGCTGATGCAACTGCGGCACTGGCTGCCGCCTATGCGCGTGGTGAAAACGATGAATTCGTTAAAGCCAGCGTGATCGGTGCTGAAGCTGCGCCATTGAATGACGGTGATGTGCTGGTATTCATGAACTTCCGTGCTGACCGTGCCCGTGAAATTACCCGTACTTTTGTTGGCGAAGGTTTCGATGGTTTCGTTCGCAACAAACAGCCTAAACTGGCTGATTTTGTTATGCTGACTGAATATGCAGCAGACATCAAAACCTCTTGTGCTTATCCACCAACAGCATTGACCAACACCTTGGGTGAATGGTTGGCTAAACACGACAAAACTCAGCTGCGTATTTCTGAAACTGAAAAATATGCACACGTGACTTTCTTCTTCAACGGTGGCGAAGAAAAATGCTTCCCAGGTGAAGATCGTGAACTGATTGCCAGCCCGAAAGTTGCTACCTACGATCTGCAGCCAGAAATGAGCTCAGGCGAGCTGACTGACAAACTGGTTGCTGCGATCAAGAGCGGTAAATATGACGTGATCGTCTGTAACTACCCGAACGGCGACATGGTTGGCCACACTGGTGACTTCGCGGCGGCAGTTAAAGCGTGTGAAGCTGTTGATGCATCAATCGGTAAAGTAGTTGCAGCCCTGCAAGAAGTGGGTGGCGAATGTCTGATCACTGCCGACCACGGTAACGCTGAGCAGATGACCAACGAAGAAACCGGTCAGGCCCATACTGCGCACACCAACCTGCCAGTACCACTGATCTATGTGGGTCGTGAAGCGACTGCACTGGAAAACGGTAAACTGTCTGATCTGGCGCCAACCATGCTGACCCTGATGGGCATGGAAGTTCCAGCCGAAATGACTGGTAAGCCTCTGATGGTTCTGAAATAATTCTCGCCCATGTGGGCAGAGCAGTTGTTTCCTATGAAATACAATCGCGTCGGCCTGTTGGTCGGCGCGTTTTTTTTTAGCGCCGTCATACAGGCGGAAGAATCAAAAAACGTCAACTCGTCGCTATCCAGCGTGCGGGAACAAATCCAGCAAAAACAGCAAGCTATACAAGTTCAGAAAAAAGATCTGGCTTCGCTTCAACAACAACTCAAAGCCGACGAAGATGCTATTTCCGCGGCTAATCAGAAGTTACAGACCTCACAAAATCAGCTCGGTAAAGTACGCAGTAAACTGCAACGATTAGAGGCGCAGCGCGCCAAGCTGGAAGCAGAATCTAATCAGCAGCAACGATTGCTTGCTGAACAATTTGATGAAGCCTATCGAATGGGCCAGCACGATTACATGAAGTTGTTGCTGAATCAGCAAGATCCGGCGGCGGTTGATCGCACGCTTGCCTATTACGGTTATATGAATCAGGCACGCCTGAAGATCTTAAAACGATTGGATGCCAACAAAGCGGAATTGCTGCGCAATAAACAAGAAACCAATGAAAGCAGTCAGGAATTACGCGGCTTAATTGATAACCAGCGCCAAGATCAGCTGACTCTGCAGCAAAAACAACAGCAGCGGGAACTGACCGCGAAAGAGCTCAATAACTCATTACATTCCGATCAACAGCAATTGGATAAACTGCAATTGGCCGAAAAAGCCATGCTGCAAAAGATCGAGGAACAACGCAAACAGTTAGAAGCCGAACGCGCGCGTAAAAAGCAAGAAGCCTTGGCATTAGCCCGTGAAAAAGCCAAACAAGCCGGTAAATCGCAGGAAGCCGCGGCACGCAAAGAAGCCGCCCGTTTAGCGAAAACAGATTTGCAAGGCTTAGGTAAATCCGGCCGGATGAGCTGGCCTTTACGTGGCGCAGTGATCCGTAAATTCGGGGAAAACCGCACCGGTGAAGTGGCTTGGAAAGGGCTGCTTATTCAAGCTGGTCAGGGAGCACCGGTTAAAGCGGCTGGTAGCGGCGATGTGGTCTATGCCGACTGGCTCGATGGTTTTGGTAACGTGTTAGTTATCGATCACGGCCGTGGTTATCTCAGTTTATATGGTAATAATCAAAGCCTGACCAAACATGTGGGCCAGCGGGTTAATGCCGGCGATGTGATTGCCAGCGTGGGTCACAGTGGTAACACCGGGGCGACCGGGCTTTATTTTGAGATCCGTAAAGCGGGTAAACCGGTTAACCCGGTAGCTCTTCTTGGCAAATAACACTTGGTAAATAATAAGTGGCCAACAAACATTAGTCAAAAAGACTCACCAAGTTAAAAAGACCCGGCTCTGGCTCCGGGTCTTTTTAACTGCGCAGTTATAAAATAAACATTAATTCCTTATAAATCAATGAAATAAATGTTGGCACAACCCTTGATATAGATAACGCAATATCTGCTAATCGAATCAAGGAACGTCCTAATGTTTTGTATTCAATGTGAACAGACCATCTCTACTCCTGTAGCTAAAGGCTGCAGTTACACTATGGGCATGTGCGGTAAAACTGCCGAAGTCTCCGATCTGCAAGACGTACTGATTTATCTGCTGCAGGGCGTTTCTGATTACGCATTAAAAGCCCGCTCTGTCGGCATTGTTGATCAAGCGATCGATGCCTATGTGTGTCAGGCGCTGTTCGCCACACTGACCAATGTGAATTTCGATGCCGTTCGTATCATCGCGTTCATCAATGAAGCACAACAAAACCGTGACTCGCTGAAATCGCGTTACGAAGCAGCTTGCTTGTTAGCTGGCAAAACACCGGAAGTGGCAACTGGCCCGGCGGCGTTGATCCTGACTGCTGACAAAGCAGAATTGCTGACTTGGGCACCAAATGCAGCAGTGAATCGTAACCATAAAGAGATCGGTGAAGACATTCTGGGTCTGCGTCTGTTGTGTCTGTATGGTCTGAAAGGTGCTGCGGCCTACATGGAACATGCACGCGTCTTAGGTCAACAAGATGATGCCGTTGGTGCTGAATATCACCAGATCATGGCCTTCCTGGGCACCGAACCAACTGAAATGCAGCCATTGATCGATTGTGCGATGCAGATCGGCCAGATGAACTTCAAAGTTATGGCAATGCTGGATAAAGGCGAAACTGAAACCTTTGGTCATCCAGAACCAACTAAAGTGAACATGAAGCCGGTTGCTGGCAAAGCGATCTTGGTCTCTGGTCATGACCTGCATGATTTGGAAAAAATCCTGCAGCAAACCGAAGGCAAAGGCATCAACGTCTTCACCCATGGCGAAATGCTGCCAGCGCATGCTTACCCTGCATTCAAAAAATACCCACATTTAGTCGGTAACTATGGCTCTGCTTGGCAGAACCAGCAAAAAGAGTTCGCCGCCTTCCCTGGTGCGGTAGTGATGACTTCTAACTGCATCATCAACCCGAACGTAGGTAAATATACCGACCGTATCTTTACCCGTAGCATCGTCGGCTGGCCGGGTGTGACTCACATCGAAGGTGATGATTTCAGCACTGTGATTGCAAAAGCCGCGTCACTGGAAGGTTTCCCATACGATGAGATCCCACATTACACCATGACTGGTTTTGCTCGTAATGCACTGATGGCGGCGGCGCCTGCGGTGATCGATCAAGTGAAAGCTGGCAACATCAAACACTTCTTCCTGATCGGCGGTTGTGACGGCGATAAACAAGAACGTGGTTATTACACTGAGATGGCGAAAGCCGTACCACAAGACAGCCTGATCCTGACGCTGGCATGCGGTAAATTCAAATTCAACGACTTGGAATTCGGTGATATCAACGGCATTCCTCGCATGCTGGATGTGGGTCAGTGTAACGATGCCTATTCGGCTATTCAGTTAGCACTGGCGCTGGCTGATGCCTTTGAATGTGGCGTCAACGACCTGCCGCTGTCGCTGGTGCTGTCATGGTTTGAACAGAAAGCCATCGTGATCCTGCTGACATTGCTGTCGCTGGGTGTGAAAGGTATTCGTGTTGGCCCATCGGTACCGGGCTTCCTGACACCAAACCTGCTGAATTTCCTGAATGAAACTTTTGATCTGAAACCAATTACGACTGTGGAACAAGATCTGAAAGACATTCTCGCAGCCTAATCGCGAAGGCGCTTCACAACCCATATTGGCGGTGAAGCGCCTGTCATTTATACCCAAAGTAATTGGAGTTGCAGCAAGGCGACAAGAGAGCGAATCCCCATGAGCATAGATAGACTATGTGATTGGGGTGAGAGAATGCTGTCAACGATGCTGCAACTTCAAGTACGAAGGGTATAGTGCAAAATCAGACAGGAACAGTACATGACCCAATCCCCCCAATTATGGCAACAAGGGGCCCAAACCCTGTGTTGTATTGAACGCCGGCAGGAAACTGCTGATGCCGTAACGTTAGTCTTTCGCCCGTTACAAGCACTGGCTGTCAGTTATCAGCCGGGACAATTTTTACTGCTGACTGTTGAAATTGATGGTCAGTCACACAGCCGTGCCTATTCACTTTCATCTTCACCTTCCCGCTCTGCCGATTTGGCCGTTACCGTCAAACGGGTGGCTGGTGGGCTGGTTTCTAACTGGTTGCTGGACAACTTCCACACTGGCGACACACTGAGTGCATTAGCACCAACCGGCGCATTTTTCCTGCCTGCCGATTACAGTGCGCGCAAAATTCTGCTCTGCAGCGCCGGTAGCGGCATCACGCCGATGATGTCGATGGCGCACTGGTTGCTGGATAACGAGCGCGAGACAGAGATCCTGTTCCTGCATAGCGCCCGTCATGCCGAAGACATTATCTTCCGCGATGAATTAATGGCGCTGGCGGCAAAATATCCGCAATTTAAATTATCGCTGATCCTCGACACCACTACCGATGCGTTTGTGTGTTATCAGGGTTTCCTGAACCCAGTGTTATTTGATCAGTTAGTACCCGATCTGAGCGATTGCCATGCCTTTATGTGTGGCCCAACGCCGTATATGGATTCATTGGAAAGCTGTCTGCGTGATCGCCAGTTCCCGATGCACAACAGCCACAAAGAATCATTCACTCCAGCCACACCAATCGCAGCGGATGAAACGCTTTCCCGCCAATTCCGCCTGGAAGTCCCCGGCTTTGGTGCCAGCAGTGAAATCACCAATCAGCAAACCGTATTGGAAGCGCTGGAGTCTCTGCAATTACCGATCATTGGTGCTTGTCGTTCCGGCGTTTGTGGTTCTTGTAAATGCAAAGTGGTCAGCGGCAGCGTTGAGAATATCAGTGAGCAGCCAAGTCCTCTGACTGAGGACGACCAGCAGCAAGGTTATATTCTGGCGTGCAGCAGCCGCGCCAGCTCAGATTTAGAACTGGAGCTTTAATCTATGCAGAAACATCGAATTATCGTCGTTGGTAATGGCATGGTTGGCCATCGTTATCTGGAAGAGTTGGTGGATAAAGCCGATCTCAGCCAGTACGAAGTGACCGTCTTTGGCGCAGAACCTCGTGAAGCGTATGACCGCGTGCATTTGTCTTCCTATTTTTCGCACCACACCGCGGCGGAACTGAGTCTGGTCAAGCCGGGATTTTACGAAAAACATGGCATCAAGTTATTTCTCAATGAAGCCGTGAAACGTATCGATCGCGCACAAAAAGTCATTGAAACCAATCAAGGGCAAACCCTGCCGTATGACACCTTGGTGCTGGCAACCGGCTCTTACCCTTGGGTACCGAACATTGCCGGAAGTGCCCATCACGAATGTTTTGTTTACCGTACCATTGAAGATCTGAAAGCCATTCGCGAAGCAGCGAAACAAGGTAAAAGCGGTGTTGTGGTCGGGGGCGGTCTGTTGGGTCTGGAAGCGGCTGGCGCATTAAAAGCGTTAGGCTTAGAAACCCACGTGATCGAATTTGCACCGGTTTTGATGGCCGAACAGCTCGATCGTCAGGGTGGCGAAATGCTGCGCCGTAAGATCGAAAGCCTCGGTGTCACCGTGCACACCAGCAAAAACACCCGTGAAATCGCACACTATCAGGGTAAACAAGGTCATCACCAACTGCGTTTTGCCGATGACAGCACGCTGGATGTCGATCTGGTGGTGTTCTCGACCGGTATTCGTCCGCAAGATACGCTGGCACGTTACTCCGATCTGCCCATCGCCGAACGTGGTGGTGTTGAGATCAATGACTATTGCCTGACTGCCGACGAGCACATCTATGCCATTGGCGAATGTGCTGCCTGGCATGGCCGTTTCTTTGGTCTGGTCGCGCCGGGTTACAAGATGGCGCAAGTGGCGGTTGATCACCTGTTAGGTAATGACAACGCCTTCACCGGTGCCGATATGAGCGCCAAACTGAAACTGCTGGGTGTGGAAGTGGGCAGTATCGGTGATGCGCAAGGTCGTACACCAGAAAGCCTGAGCTACGTCTATCAGGACGATGCCGCCGGTATCTATAAGAAAATTGTCGTCAGCAGTGATGGCTCCAAACTGTTAGGCGCTGTGCTGGTGGGTGATACCACCGATTACGGCAATCTGTTGCAGTTAAAACTCAATGACATGCCACTGCCTGCACACCCTGATACGCTGATTCTACCTGCGCATGCCGGTGCCAAACCAACGCTGGGTGTAGATGCCCTGCCCGACAGCGCACAGATCTGTTCTTGCTTCGACGTGACCAAAGGCCGCATCGCGCAAGCCGTAGCTGCCGGTTGTCATACTGTTGCGGCAATCAAGGCTGAAACCAAAGCCGGTACCGGTTGTGGTGGTTGCGTACCCTTGATTTCACAAGTGTTGAATGCCGAATTGTCCCGTCAGGGCATTGAAGTGAAAAATCACCTGTGTGAACACTTCGCCTTTTCGCGTCAGGAACTGTTCCACTTAATCAAAGTCGGTCAGCTGAAAACCTTTGAAGAGGTATTAAGCAAACACGGTCACGGTTATGGCTGTGAAGTGTGTAAACCAACTGTCGGCTCTATTCTGGCCTCATGCTGGGGTGAATATGTGCTGAAAGCGGCACACACCCCACTGCAAGATACCAACGATACCTTCCTCGGTAACATGCAAAAAGACGGCACTTATTCCGTGATCCCGCGTATGCCGGGCGGAGAAGTAACCCCTGAAGGTTTGATGGAAGTCGCCGCAGTCGCGCGCGATTATAAGCTTTACACCAAGATCACCGGTGCCCAGCGTATCGGTCTGTTTGGTGCGCATAAAGACGACCTGCCGACCATTTGGGATCGTCTGATCAAAGCCGGCTTTGAAACCGGCCATGCCTATGCAAAATCGCTGCGTATGGTGAAAACCTGTGTCGGTAGCACCTGGTGCCGTTACGGCGTGCAAGACAGCGTGGGTTTAGGCGTTGAGCTGGAACATCGCTACAAAGGCATCCGTTCACCGCACAAGATGAAGTTTGGGGTTTCTGGTTGTACCCGTGAATGTGCGGAAGCACAGGGTAAAGACGTTGGCATCATCGCGACCGATAAAGGCTGGAACCTGTATGTCTGTGGTAACGGTGGTATGAAACCACGCCATGCCGATTTACTGGCAGCAGACTTAGATAAAGAAACGCTGATCCGTTATGTCGATCGTTTCCTGATGTTTTATGTCCGCACCGCCGACAAGCTGCAACGTACCGCCAGCTGGCTGGACAACCTCGAAGGCGGTCTCGATTACCTGAAATCGGTCATCATCGATGACAAATTGGGGATCGGCGCAGAGCTGGAACAGGAAATGGAACACATCCGTAACCAGTATCACTGCGAATGGCAGGAAACATTAGGTGATGAACAGCAAAAACTGCGTTTCCGCCATTTCATCAACAGCGCCCAGCCTGATCCGTTGGTGCAATTTGTTGGTGAGCGCCATCAGCATCGTCCGGCAAAACCGGAAGAACGTATTCCTACTTACAACATTTCGCTGGAGGAACCGGTATGAGCTGGACCGATATCTGCGCGGTAACTGACATTATTCCCGGCACCGGCGTGTGTGCGCTGCTGGGGCAACATCAGGTGGCGGTCTTCCGCCCCTATGCCGATGAACAACTGTTTGCACTCGATAACATTGATCCGTTCTATCAGGCCAGCGTGTTATCGCGCGGCATTCTGGCGGACTTGCAAGGTGAGTTGTATATCACCAGCCCGCTGAAAAAACAGCATTTTCGCCTGAAAGATGGCGTGTGTCTGGAGAACGCGGAATTCTCTATTGCCGCTTATGCGGTACGAGTGAACAACGGACGCATTGAACTCAAGGAGCCAGTGTAACTATGTATCAGGAAACCATCGAAAAGTGCGCCGTCGTTGCGGCGCGTATTAAAAACACGTCCGCGAATAACCCGCTGAGTTTCTGGATCGGTAGCCTGATGGCCGGCGCGTATGTCGGCTTAGGTATTATATTGATCTTCACCTTGGGTAATCTGGTCGATCCAAGCATTCGCCCACTGGTGATGGGAGCGACCTTTGGTATCGCGTTAACACTGGTGATCATTGCCGGTGCAGAACTGTATACCGGCCACACCATGTTCCTGACCTTTGGTGTGAAAACAGGCAAACTGAACAGCACTCAAGCGGTGGGTATTCTGGCCCAATCGTGGACTGGTAACCTGCTGGGTTCTATCGTCGTCGCTTATCTATTTTATCTCGGCGGTGGCGGGCAGATCCTGCCGGTAGATGGCAGCCTGTTACACAAAGTAGCACTAGCAAAAACCACTGCCCCGGCACTGGCGCTGTTTGCTAAAGGCATGCTGTGTAACTGGCTGGTGTGTTTGGCGATCTGGATGTGCCAGCGCGTTGAAGGTGCCGCGAAATTCATCGCCATCTGGTGGTGTCTGCTGGCGTTTATTGCCTCCGGTTACGAACACTCAATTGCCAACATGACCTTGTTCGCACTGTCTTGGTTTGGTGCCCACACGCCTGAATACACACTGTCAGGTATCGGTTATAACCTGCTGTGGGTCACCTTGGGTAATACTGTTTCTGGGGTGTTATTCATGGGCTTAGGTTACTGGTATGCCACCCCGCGGGCGACACGCACCGCCATGGCAACTGCAGCTAAAACCAGTGCTCATAACGCCTGATCGACCATGTTTCCCATTCACGCCATGCGTGGATGGGAAACATAATGTGAAGCGCCCGTCTGTTCCTGCAAATTGTTTTCTCCGCTGTGCTTATCTGAATCTACTATTAAATTAGAACCCAGTATCTGTTCTTGTCGCCTCATCAATTGTTTGTGATGAAGAAGAAGCAGAGTTTTTGCTGAGCAATATATCTTCATCGCACAAGGAGCTGACCATGACTCATGCCATTGCAGACTATGTAGGACAAATAATTCTGATCAAATTTATACCCGGCTATGTTGAAAGTGCACAATCGCTGATCCAACCCAATGACGCCGGTTGTTCATCGTTTTACGTTCGGCTAGCAGGTGTTGAAACGGCAGGAATTTGGGTGGAAAACAAACAATGGCAAACGCAGGATTTTTTTAGCACACCGCCGGATATCTACCATGCCGCGATCTTGATCCCATGGCATCAGATCGAGTCAATTGCTGCATTTCCTGAGCGTGAATTCAGTCATGGTGAAGAGCCTTACCGCGAGAAAGATATCGGATTTTTAGCTGCAAATTAAACCGGATGAAAAACTTTTGCCGTAACACGTCATCGTTACGGCTTTTTTTATAATGCCGCGACCATTTGGCTAACATCCACATCATCCTGTTGTTCTGGCGGCAGATAAACCTGCGCATAATCGAGATAAACACCGGTACGCAGGAATAACGCGAACAATTCAGGATCAATATGCCCCGACTGCGCCATATGCTGCATGATAGTTAAGGCCTCATCCAGTGTTTTGGCTTTTTTGTACGGTCGATCGGCTGCAGTTAAAGCTTCAAAAATATCGGCAATCGTCAGAATACGAGCAGTTAGCGGAATATCCTCTGCTGCTAACTGGCGCGGATACCCCTTACCATCCAAGCGCTCATGATGTGCTCCCGCGATATCCGGCACTGATTTCAGATGTTTGGGATATGGTAATTGGTTCAGCATCTGGATGGTTTGCACAATGTGATCGTTGATCTTAAAACGATCTTCGTTGGTTAACGTGCCTTGCGCGATTTTTAAGTTATAACACTCCCCCCGATTGGCTTTATAGGTTGGAATGTCACGTTGCACGCCAATGGCTAAATCCTTGTGCTTAGAATAATCGCCAAAGTGAGGGATAAGATGTTCTGGTTTATCCGCTAGTAAAGGCTCCTGCGCCGGTAATGGCGACGGGGTTTTACGTGCTAACTCTTCGTGCGACAAACCTAACGTATCATCCAGTGTGCGCCACCAGCGCTGTCCGGCAATCATATCCAGACGTGCCGCTTCTTTGATGCCGATCCGCTGTTGCCCCAGATTACATTCTGCGACAAATGCAAATTCGTCATCCAGCCGCTGCCATTCCTGTTGTAACCAAACGCGAAGATCTGCTTCCGCCTCACCGGCTAACTGGCGTTGTAGTGCACTGATTTGTTTGTCGCGCTTTAACACCTCAAAGCGAGTGCGGATCTCATGAATACGGTTATGCACCGCTTCCAGTTTCGTGGCCTTGTCCACGATCGCTTCGGGTGTGGTGACTTTACCGCAATCATGCATCCACGCCGCAATATGTAACGCTTCCCACTCATCATCGGATAAATCGAAATCAGCTAAGTGCCCCTCTTTACACTCACAAGCCGCCTGCGCCAAAGCCAGTGTTAATTCAGGTACCCGTTGGCAATGACCACCGGTATATTTGGATTTGGCATCGATCGCTGAAGCAACCATTTCAATTAATGAAGAAAACAGAGCTTTGCGTTGCTGTAACATGCGCTGGCTTTCCAATGCCAGTGTTGCAAACTGCAGGTAACTTTCCACCAGCGCCCGCACCGAGGCATCTATCTGGGGTGCCTGACTGAAATACACACACAAACACCCCATATTCTCGCCAAAACGATCTTTCAGCGTGATCAATTCAGCATGTTTACAACTTAAATTTTGTTCGGCAAACCAACGCCATGCCGCATCTTCAAAGGTTTTATCCGTCGGTTCTTCTCCCGATGATAAGGATAAACGCAGCGCTTTCGCATTACCGCTACCCTGATGCACCATGCTCTTATAGCAAGTGGCATCTTCATCATCGGGTAACCAGAGAATGGCACCATCCCCACCATATAATTTTCGAATAACGGCCGCCAATTCCCCCGTTAATGCTGCCAGCTCCCGGGTCTTACACAACTGACGGACCAACGACATAAAATGCTCGAGAGTTGATTGCAGGGTATATACCGACTCCCCCAACTCATTGACTTCAAGTAACCGGCTACTCACTCTCGATGTCGCCCGATCAAACTGAAATCGCCGCATCGACTGGCTTTGTTGCATCAAAGTCACCAATGAATAAGCTAAGCGCCCAGTCAACCACCAGGCAAATGCATAGGCCAGCACGATCGTAAACAGCATGATACTGAGTTGCCAATTCATATGCGCATATACATCCGCCAGCAACTCTGACAAGGGTTCAGCAACCCCGATCCAGTAATGTTTGTTGCCTCCCAACTCCATGCGATGCAAATGCACCTGCCAACGGGCATTTTGCCAATCAGCCCGTCCGGTTTGAATAATCTCCGGGCGCAGCAATAACAAACGTGCAAACAGTGACAGTTCGCCGCGCGTAAATTGGCTGATATTTATACCGTGTGGGTAGGCCGTGGGGGTGAGTTCGCGCAGCGGATGATCACTGCTCATCAGGTTTAAATCCTGATCCAGCAAAATGATCTGAGTCTGTGAGCCAAAACGGTCACTGATATCTAACTGCGAAAAAAACAACGGCAGCACATTGCTGGTGCGCATGTCGTGTTCATCTAACAAACGGGCGGACAGAAAATAATTCCGAGTGAGCTGGTTATCTACTTTTTCCGCTACCGATTCCAGCCGGGTTTTCGACAGTTCCTGTAACCGCGCTAAACTGCCTTCGTAACTAATGTATATCTGCGATCCCCCTAAAAGAGAGATCAGCAGAAAAAAGAAGGCAAAGATGGCAGTCCGCAGGCTGATCTGATTGGAAAATTTAGTCATCGCTGATAAGGATCGCAATTCTTCCGTGATTGTGATCACAATATCATTTTTTATAGAACAGCGGCTAGATACCCACACTTAGTTTATGGCTATAAAAGCACCAATTTATGTGCCAAAAATGGCAGATAAAATGTAGGTTTCTGGCTTTATATACGAAAATTCACGCCGACCAGCCAAATTCCTGCAATCGCATGTTCCAGCTATCATCTAGTGGTGCATCAATAACGATCAATTCGTTGGTGTAAGGGTGCCGGAAACTTAAGCGCTGGTGATGTAACATCAAACGCGCACACTCAAATTGTTCACGGAAAAAGCGGTTATGCCGTCCATCGCCGTGGGAGGTGTCACCCACAATCGGATGACGCAAATGCGCCAGATGCCGTCGCAGTTGATGCTTACGTCCGGTCAGCGGCAGTAATTTCACCAAACTATAACGACTACTTGGGTGTTTCGGTGACACAGCAAACGGCAATTCGATGCGCGCGATACAGCGGATATGGGTTTTTGCCGGTTGCGCCGGTTTATCCGGGTCAGCGAATTTATCCGCGATCCGATCCAGCTCTTCTTTGAGCGGATAATCGAGAAATTGTTGTAGTGGTGCCCAGCCACGTACCAATGCCAGATACTCTTTTTGCATCCGATGAGTTGCAAATGCATCGGTGAGATGACGTGCCGTTTCAGGGTCTAACGCAAACAACAGAATACCGGAGGTCGGCCGATCGAGCCGGTGCACGGTATACACATGCTGGCCAATCAGATCGCGCGTCATCTGCATCGCAAATTGCGTTTCACCTTTATCCAGCCAGCTACGATGCACCAACAGACCGGCTGGTTTGTTGATGGCAACCAGATGCTCATCACGATAAAGAATTTGCAGACTCATTGCAGACGTTCAACCGGTTTTCCACTGAGTTCTTCATCCAGACGAGCCAATACATCTAACAGTAAGGAATGTTCTTTCAGCTTATCTTTATAAACTTCGGTGGCCATCGGGTAAATCGCAACCGCAGTGGGTAATGGTTCACCAGCGGCTAACATGACTCGAAAACGTTCCAACATAATAAACTGTAACCATTGGTGAAACTCCAGCGTATCCAGCGCGAACGGCTGGGTACTGGCCAATGCGGCTTCAGAAGGTGCATCGTCCTGCCATAACTGCAGACGCTGTAATGTAAATTCCAGCTCTTTTAGTAAAAACACAACTTGTCGCGACATAACACACACCAATTTCCTGTTACGGTTAAATTCCGGCTAATATATCACTACCGCCATTTTTTACTGAGTAGAGATGCGATGACAGATCTATTAGTGTTATTTTTAATTTGCCTGATTGGAGCGGAATGCTGGCTGCGCCGTCAACAATCAGAGCTGGCGGAACGATTAATCAAGCATTATTGCAAGAATACAGATCTGCAGCTGCTGAGCATCGCGCGTCAGTCCTTTGGCATCCCGTTGTGCCTGTCTCGCGTGACACAAAAAGCCAATGCATTTGTGTTTGAATACAGTGTGGATGGCGTTGGCAAAGAAGAAGGTGAACTCTATCTGGTCGGCCTGCAGCAACCGATTTTTCGGGTTGACCCGAGTAACCAGCGTGAACCTGAGCCTGTGCGCACCGGCATCGTGATCAATATGCCCACCCATCACGAAACCAACGATAGCGCGCCAGTAACGCCGGAACACAACAATGTAATTCCGTTTCCACAACAGCGGCAACGCCATTAAACCAATTATTGACTCAACGAGGAGCTTGGATTTTCTGATGGATGATATTTTCCGTATTGCTAACCAGCTGGCCGCAAACGGTCAAACACCCACCACCGCACTGGTCAAATCACGCCTGCGCCAGCCCGTGCCGATGGCGACACTGATCAGCGCTATACAACGTTGGAAACAAGACCCCGAAGCCTATAAAGCACTTGGTTTACCGGGCACAAACAGCGATGAGCAGAACGTTGAAAAACAACCCGAAACACCCGAAAATCAGCTGGAAACGCTGCAACGTCAGGTCGAACAGTTGCAACAGCAAGTGATCATGTTATCTAAGCGGGTAAGTTTGCTTGAGCAACTGGGCTAATGGTCTTTAACGGCAATGGCGAAAGCCGCTGCAAGAATTCAGCTAATGAGTCAGCCAATATCCAGCGTTTTGGCTGACCCAGCTGTTCCAGCAACACCGCACCACTCTCGTTATCGAGACTGATCACCTGCAATTCATTCGGTACGGTGGCCAGAAATAACGTCAGTGGCAATTTCAGGCGCCGCAACATCATCACATGCGCCACCATATTTTCCTGCAAACGCTCAAAATCTTCGTCGTTCCACGGCTGCACCAGCGTCACCGCTAACCCTTTAAAAGAGGCGGTGATCTGTCCGGCAAAACCATGTCCGTAATAAGTATGGATCGCAGGGTGAAATTCACACTCCAGTGCCGATGCAATATTGTGTAAATCTACGGGTTGTGGACGTTCCCAACATTTCCATAACGCCGGATTTTTCAGATCATAACGACAGGGCGAAGGTCTATTTTCATCCTCAGGGCAACAAACGGCGATGCCTCGCTGTTGCTGATAGGCGAACCAACGTGCAAATACATCAGATAATGCGCAAATAACTTGATCAGCCACGGTTTTTCCCGACAATTAAATATACTTGGATTTTAACTGAGCGAACCTCTCATGTCTCATGCATCCCCCTACGAAAATAACCCGTTGCTGGCAAATCTGACGCTGGGTCAGAAAACAGAATATATCGCGGAATATAGCCCGCAGTTATTACAACCGGTGCCCAGACAGCTAAATCGGGATGCGTTGAGCCTAGCGGAACAACTCCCCTTCCACGGGGAAGATCTGTGGACGCTGTACGAACTCTCCTGGCTGAACAGCAAAGGTAAACCGATGGTGGCCATTGGTGAGGTACGCATTGATGCCAACAGTCTCAATCTGATTGAATCTAAATCATTCAAACTGTATCTGAACAGTTTTAACCAAACGGCCATCGCGGATTTAGCCACTGTGCGTCAGACTTTAGAAAAAGACTTAAGCCAGTGTGCACAAGGTGCCGTCAAAGTCAGCTTGTTTCCGCTAACCCAAGCGCCGCATCATATCGCCAGTGTGCCCGGTGAATGTATTGATGACCTGGATATCGTGATCGATGAATATCACTTCTCCAGCGATTGGCTGCAACAAGCCGGCAACCCTGAGCATATCGTCGAAGAAACGCTGCACAGCCATTTACTGAAATCAAATTGTCTGGTGACCGGCCAGCCTGATTGGGGCAGTGTTGTCATTCATTATCAAGGCCCGCGTATCGAGCGGGAAAAGCTGCTGCGTTATCTGATCTCATTCCGCCAGCACAATGAATTTCACGAACAATGCGTGGAACGGATCTTTGTCGATCTGCAACGTTATTGCCAACCACAAAAACTGACGGTGTATGCCCGTTATACCCGCCGCGGTGGGTTAGACATCAATCCATTCCGCAGTAACTGGGAAACTGCGCCGGGAAATATGCGTTTGATCCGACAGTAAAGATCACGTTCCAGTGTTTTATGTCGCATACTCTCGGTGTTGATAAGCAACAGAAATCAGATGAAACGATGAACGTATGACTTTATTGCCTTTGGTTTTCCTGTTGAATGGACTCAGTGTGCCAGCCTTGGAGATGGATCCCACAGATCTATCGGATACCTTGCAGCAGGCACAACAGATTGGCATTGCCAGCCCGGATCGTTGCATTCAAATCACGGAAGGGCTGTTGCAACCGCAAGATAACCCCCTGTTATCCGCCCGATATGATAAAAACGCCTCTTTGAGCCGGGTGAAAGACCGGGTGCAGTTGCGCAGCAGTCGGCAACAGATCCAGACCTTCATCGTCAACGGCACCTGTTATGCGCGCCAGGAACGTTATAACGAGGCGTTAGATGCATTGGTCAAAGCAGAAGAAATGGCCAGTCGCCAGCATTTCGACGATTTAGCCGAAATCAGCCTGTATCATCAAATCACTATTCTGGGCCTGGATCTGGATAAACCAATTCCAGCACATCATGCCTGGCGACGTCTGAATGTGCTGGTACAAAACGATACCAAACACAGTGCCGAACTGCCGGTTTACGTAGGGTTACTCAATAGTGCTCTCGCTATCCATCGGCAATTGCCTGAGCTCGCGCAAGAGATGCTGGCGCAGGTTCATACTTTACTGCTGACAACGCCAAACCCACAGCTTGAGGTTTGGGCCAACATGTTGGAAGGTGATCTGTTACATCTGAATAACGAAGACGAACATAGTTTACTGGCCTACCATGCAACCTTGGCACAGGCGCAAAAAAATAACCAATTGCTGTTACAAGTGCAGCTAACCACTCGTATCAGCCAACTATTTGCTCAAGAACAAGATCTGGCTAATGCGATCCGTTATGCAGAACAGGCATTGGAACTGACACAACAGTTGGGCAATGATAGCTGGCAGGCCGATGCCATTATTCATCTGGCACGATTAAAACGCGAAGCGCATGAAACTAATCTGGCACTCGCCCTGTTGCTGAATGCCGCGGCCGTTTACCAACATACCGCCCGTCCACAAGATCTCGCCCGCCTGCATCTGGAGATCGGGAAAACTTACCAGCAGCTACATCGTTATAATGAAGCACAAACCTATCTGACTGCGGCATATGAATTATTTCAGCGACAACAATTACCGTTTTATGAACGGCTATCCTTGCTGTCACTGTCAGAACTTTACGTTCAACAAGATAATCCGACACAAGCGATCGTGTTGTTAGAACAGTTGTTGAATACCCCGATCCCAGAACAAAAAAACCTCGAGACAGAGCTCTATCGTCTGCTGTCGATGGCTTATGAAAGTAACCGGCAATACGATTTGGCGTTGTTGAACTACAAATTATTCACCAACAGCCAGCATGAAACAGCAGCAACAGAAGCGCCACCGCAAAGTGATTTTTTTGCCAATTATACCCGCTTAGATCAATCACAACGATTGCAGGAGCTGGATAACGAAAAACGCCGTCTCGATAGCGAATTAAGCTGGTATTTCAAAGTCGGGATCAGCGCAGCCCTGATGATGACCATTTTGGGTATTGCCTTGCTTTGGCACATCCGCAAATTACGTGAATTGCGGCAAGAACAGCAGCGATTACAGCAGTTGATTGACTACGACAGTGTCACCAGTATGGGTACACCGTTATTACTGCAAAAAGAGTTAGGGCAACAACTGAAATTATCGTTACAGCCCGACAGCTCAGCAGGCCTTAATTCTTCCACGGCTATGCTGTTGTTCCGAGCACAGGGGCTCATCGATCTGGAATGCCGTGTCGGGTTAAAAAAAGCACAATCGATTTTGCGCCAGGTATCTCATGCTATTCGTCAGCGCATGCCCGAGCAGAGTCATTATTACTTACTGTCAGATCGTTTACTGCTTTGTACCCTGCCGGAAAATGCTATCGAACAATATGACGAAATCATTATTCGGATAGAAAATCGGCTCGGTGTAATTATGCGCAAATATGGACTCAATGAGCGCGTCATTTGCGGAAAGGTGCAGTATCCTTTTTTAAGTAAGTCAATTAATGCACTAAAACCCGTACAAACACTGGAAATTTGTGGCATCGCGCTCGCTGGTGCCATGCAATTATCTGAAAAATTGTGTAAGAATGTATGGGTTGAATTATTCGCAATAGATTGCCAACAAGCCGCCTTCTTTAACGGTGAATTGAGAACAAAAACAATCGAGGCCATCACCAAGGGCCTGGTCAAAGTGAACAGTTCTGAAAAACATAGCACCATTGATTGGAATTCGCTGTTAGTGCCAGCGCAGGGAAAAACAGCGGTAAGATAAACGGCGGTTCATTACCGATATCAACATAATATATAAAAATTTTGGATTGAAAGAATGGATGATATTGCCAACTCAAATGCCCGCGTAACACAGCTGAAAACTCGTCTGGAACAAAAAGAAGACGAGCTTCAGGCGTTGGTGCAATTGGCTGGCAATGAACGGGAAACATTAGATGTTTTGGTTTCCCGATTGATGCTGGCTTGCCGTGGTCTCGATAGAGAATTAGATAACCGCATGGCAAAGCTCAAACCGCATCTGGAAAAACATACCGCAATCCAACAACTCAGCGAAGATATCAATGCGATCGAGTTGTTATTGACTCGTTATGGCATGATCCAAGAACAACTGCTGCAACATTCCGGTGAAAAAGTAAAAAGTCAGGCAAATGAACTGATCCGTAATTCGATGTTACCGGAAAAAATACGTCGCGAAGCCCGCGAATTTATGGCAGCAGAAAAACCGTATACCTTTGGCGATCATCAGCAGCGTATTTTCCGCCTGCTCGAGATTTATCAGATGGCGTTCCGCGCATTAATGTTGCGCCCGAATGTATCGCCAGCGGCAGCAGAATCCGCAACCCAAACAGACTTATCAACCGCTTTCAAACCTGAAGATCAGGAACCAGTGACCCGCTTAACCGGTATTGATGATATTGCCTTGTCATTATCCAATATCGATCCCGGTTTACTCAGTAAATTACATGACGAATTACAGCGTCTTATCACCGAGCTTGATTTTCACGGGCCAGTAGCAGAAAAACTCGCGGTTATTCGTCGCCGGTTATTAAATGGTGTTAGCTGCCAAGATCTACCGCCACTGTGTCTGGAATTAATCACCCTCATCATTGAAGGTGCCCGCTACGAGCGAGCACAGTCGTTTGCTTTTGTGCATGCCATCGGTGAAAAACTACAAATCAACCATGCTGATCTGCAAAATTGTCTGGGTATTGCACAAGATCTGGCTCAGGAAGATAAAGGGCAAGATCAGAAATTAGCCGACCAACTGCGTCAATTACGTGAATTGGTCACCAGCAGTGATTCGTTAACTGAGCTCAAACGCATTGTTCCAGCGCATCTGGTGATTATGGATGCGGTGCTGCAAGAACGATTCTTACGACAGCGTAAAGAGCAAGAATTACTCGAACAAGTTGCCGCACTGACCGAACGGCTAAAAGCTACTGAAGAAGATGCGGCAAATTACAAAAATCGACTGAACCGACAACAGCAACGATTGCAGGTCGATACGCTAACCCAATTGCATAACCGTTCGGCATTAGATGAACGTTTGGCATTGGAATACAAACGTTGGTTACGTTATCAATCCCCACTGTGTCTGGCGATTGTTGATGTTGATCATTTTAAAGCTATTAACGATCAATTCGGTCATCTGGCTGGCGATAAAGCTCTCAAAGTTATTGCGCGAGCGTTGAGCACCACATTACGTGACACCGATTTTGTTGCCCGCTTTGGTGGTGAAGAATTCGTCGTGTTACTACCAGGCATCAGCGAAGATTCCATTCAACTGCCATTAGACAAGCTACGAAGTGTGATCAAGGGCATTCCGTTCCGCTTCAAAGATGAGCGGATCTCCATCAGTATTTCATTGGGTGCCACATTGTTCCGCAGTGGCGATCGGATCACTGATGCTTTTGAACGCGCAGACAAAGCCTTATATGAAGCAAAAAATGCGGGGCGCGACCGCATAATCATCACCCTCTAACTCTCGGATACAACCATGATCACCTATGTAAACCCTGTTGGCAGCATGGAGCTGTTATCCCAGCTGGAAGTCGATCGTCTTCAGCAAGCGGCAGCAGGTGAAATTTATCAGCTCTATCGCAACTGTTCCTTGGCTGTCCTCAACAGTGGCAGCAAAACCGATTCTTCAAAAGAGATCCTGGAAAAACATCAGCATTTCTCGATCAATATCATCAGCCGTGAGCGCGGAGTCAAGCTGGAGTTATTTAATGCACCGCAATCCGCATTTGTTGATGGCGAGATCATTCGGGGTCTGCAAGAGCATTTATTCTCTGTATTGCGTGATATTTTGTATGTCAGTAACAAACTCGAAGTCGACCTTTCACTCAATCTGAGCAGCTCTACTCACATTACCAATCTGGTATTTTCTATACTGCGTAATGCCAGAACAGTACGAACTGGTGAAGTACCGAACATGGTAGTTTGCTGGGGCGGCCATTCAATCAACGAAGCTGAATATCACTATTCCCGTGAAGTTGGCCATCAGCTCGGCTTACGCGAACTGAACATCTGTACCGGTTGCGGACCAGGTGCCATGGAAGGGCCAATGAAAGGTGCTGCCGTCGGGCACGCCAATCAGCGTTACCAGCATCGTCGTTATGTCGGCCTCTCCGAACCGTCTATTATTGCCGCCGAGCCACCTAATCCTATCGTGACAGAATTGGTTATTTTGCCGGATATTGAAAAACGTCTGGAAGCTTTTGTCCGCCTGGGGCATGGCATTATCATTTTCCCTGGTGGTGTAGGAACAGCAGAAGAGTTGCTCTACATTCTCGGTATTTTGATGAACCCGGCGAACCAGCATCATCCTTTACCGGTAGTGCTTACAGGTCCGAAAAGTAGTGAAGCCTATTTCCGCTCACTGGATTCCTTTGTTCGCGCCACACTGGGTGATGCAGCAACCCGCTATTACCAAATCATTATCAATGATGCCGAAGCCGTCGGTCAGACAATGAAAAGTGCCATGCCAGATATCCGTGATTATCGCAAAGCGATTGGCGATGCTTACTCGTTCAACTGGGCTTTACATATTGAACCTGAATTCCAGTTACCGTTTGAGCCAACCCATGAAAATATGGCACAACTCAATCTGAGCAGAGAACAACCACCAGAGCAACTGGCCTGCAATTTACGTAAAGCATTCTCTGGCATCGTTGCCGGGAATGTGAAAGATCGTGGTATCAAAGCCATTGAGCAATATGGCCCATTCAAATTATCCGGCGATGCCAGCCTGATGCATATGATGGATAAGTTGCTTCAAGATTTCATTGCACAAAAACGTATGAAACTCCCGGGCAGTACGTATGTGCCTTGCTACGAAATTCAACTGTAATTTATGGCTCATCTGCTCATACTGGATGCACTCAACTTAATCAGACGTATCCATTCCGCGCAAAGTAAACAAAACATTGATGATGTGGCAGCGCAACTGGCTGCCACAGACATCACCATGCAACGTGCTGTCAAAACTATCTTGCAAGAAGCCAACCCCAGCCACGTTATTGCGGTGTTCGATAGCGAAGTGTCTGGTTGGCGAAAAGCAAAATATCCCCCCTACAAAGAAGGGCGTACGGCCATGCCGGAAGCTCTGCGCTTGGGGTTAGATCAGCTACAGGATTCATTATTTAAGCTGGGCATTGATTCATTAGTCTCAGACAGTGACGAAGCCGACGATCTGATTGCAACATTAGTCAAACCACTGATGCCAAATGGTCATCAGGCAACGTTGATCTCGACCGATAAAGGTTTCTGCCAACTGCTGGACAGCGGATTACAGATCCGTGATTACTTTAACAAACGCTGGTTGGATCATGCTTTTGTGCAGCAGCAATACGGCCTGTTACCTGCCCAGCTCGTCGATTTTTGGTCACTCACCGGCATCAGCGGCATGAATATTAAAGGTGTGCCGGGGATCGGGGAGAAAACCGCACAACAGTTGTTAGCGGAATATGGTTCTTTGGCCAACTTGCTAAATGCGGATGCCAGCGAAAACAAAAAAGCACTGCTGGCACAGCAACATCGGGAAGCCTGTTTGCTGGCACAAGAACTGGTGCGCTTAAAAGACGATATCCCACTCGGGTTTAATCTGAAAGACCTGCGTTATACAGCAGCAACGTAAGCGACAAGATCAAAAAAGGGCGCATCCCCAAATGCACCCTTTATTTTTTGCTCAATCACTACCGCACTGCTCAGTTATACGTTAAACGCACCAGAACGACGACGAGCCAATTTCTTTTCATCATAAACATGCACGGTGATCTCTTCACGATCATGATAGAGCTGCTTGGCCTGAATCACGTAGTCACCCTCTAACTCGGCCAACCACTCTTTCAGCACTGCCAGATTATGTTCTACTTCCGCATAGCGTTTTTTCATCGGCAATTTCAGGTTAAAAATCGCCTCATGACAGCAATCTTCACGAAACCATTGCGCAATCAAATGGGTAATACGCGCTGGTTTTTCCACCATGTCACACACCAGCCAATACGGTTTTTTCTTGGTCGGACGATAGGTAAAACCATCAGCCATGATGTGTTTCACCTGACCGGTCTCCATCAGCGCCTCATCCATTGGTCCGTTATCGATAGCCGACACCATCATGCCACGCCGCACTAGCTGATAAGTCCAGCCGCCTGGGCTTGCTCCCAGATCAACCGCCGTTAAACCAGAACAGAGACGGTATTCGTCATCTTCCTGCGGAATAAACATATAAAATGCTTCTTCCAATTTTAAAGTCGAGCGACTTGGTGCATCGGATGGAAAACGCAGACGAGGGATGCCCATGTGAAACGGTGAATTGTTATTCGGATAGGAATAACCGATCCAGACGGTATCATTTTTCAGGAAAAACAGGTGTAACACCGGGCGGCGGGAATCAATATCCTGCGTTAACTTGCCGGCGGCACGGAGCGCCTGACGCAGTGGCACACTGAATTTACGACAGAAAGTAGACAATTCTTTCGCTTCATTGGTATCCGCAGTTTCCACCCGCAGCTCGCCAAACTCTGGCAGTTTTTGCAACGCATCCACAATCGGTGTGATGCGATCTTTCAGATCTAAGCCATTTAATTGCTTGACCACGACCAGCATTTGACGGGCAAAAATCAGCTCACGAAATGGCAGACGACGGGCTAATCGCTCAGCATCTTGCTCGCCATAACATTCGAATAGCACAAAACCGCAATTATCGACGACACGGGAAAAGCCGAAACACTCCAGTGCCACTGCCTTATCCTGGATCTCCGCGGCCATATCTTTTTCAAATCCCGGACGACAATAGAACATCAGGTGGTTCATTTACGCTTCTCCCCTCACTCACCTTGAAAAGTGCGACACCATACACTGAAGCAGACAAAGATGCTGCTTTTTTAACGAGCAATCATAACGCTGAATCAAACTCCGCTTCTTCTTGCTGCACCAACGCCACGATCCAATCACGAAATGCCGCCACTTTACCCAACGTATCATGCCCTGGCGCCATCACCAGATAATAGGCATTATCATTGATGAGCGTTTGCGGTAGCGGGCAAACCAGACGTCCGGCCTGAATTTCCGGACGAGATAACAAACTATGTCCCAGCGCCACCCCTTGCCCCAACACCGCGGCTTGCAGCACCATCGTTGAATGGCTAAAGATCGGGCCTTGCCCGGCATTCGGTAATGACACACCAACCTGACGTAACCAGCGCGACCAATCCCGGCGCGAGGCATCATGCAATAATGAAAACTGCGCCAAATCTTCCGGTTTAGTCAGTTTTTTCCCTTGCAGTAACGACGGTGAACACACAGGAATACGATATTCTGAATGCAGTTTATACATCTGCAGATCAGACCAATGACCATCGCCGTAATAAATAGCAATATCAACATCATCGATCAAGGTATCAGCGTCTTGATCAACCGCTTTGATTCGCACATCAATTTCCGGGTGTAACTGACTGAACAGGCTTAATCGCGGCACCAACCACTGGATGGCAAAACTTGGCTGCATGGTCACCGTCAGCGTGCCTTTGGCACTACGCGCCATTAAACGCTCCGTCGCATCACACACCGAACTGAAAATAGAGCGGATATCCTGATAATAGCCCTGCCCCTCTTCCGTCAGCAGCAAACTGCGATTACGGCGCCGGAAGAGTTTTAAACCCAGAAAATCTTCCAGCGTTTTGATCTGATGACTAATTGCTGCCTGAGTGACAAACAATTCTTCTGCCGCCTTGGTAAAACTTAAATGACGGGCTGCCGCTTCAAATGCTTTTAAGGCATTCAGCGGGGGGAGACGTCGTGACATGCGAAATCAACATCCTTTTTCATCTGGAAGCGGTTTCTATTATAGGAGTCGTCACGCAGATGCAGAAGTAAATAACACTATATATTGAAAGGGCATTACGCTGGTGCACAGCGTCTAATTCATGAAATTCATGCTTATTTTTGTTACAAGTTAATTACATCATTAGAATCGCGCAAAACAGGTGAATATTTATGCATCTTCACGCCAAGCAGAGTCAAACTCCGAAGTAAATCACATATAAAGCATATTCATCCATGATAATGACAAAACCCATCTATACTCACAATGGAACACCAACAGTTAGTGCGATATAAAAATCTTTTGCACCATTTTGGTGATAATGTATATCACGATGATTTATAAATAATTTTAAACAAAAAAGAATCATTTGACCCCCAATTCTATTGCCTTGAATTGGGGCGAAAATCACAGTATATTTTTTGGTTACGAGCCCTCAGAGTTAAAACAATAAAGCTGGCCCCCTAAGCCGGCTTTTTTAACGACTGCGGATGGACGCGTA